>JBAVYX010000159.1:0-63781 GCA_049588475.1 Silvibacterium sp.
GAAGCGGATATAGGTGCCGTCGCTGTAGCTGATCTTCACGGACTGGTGCTTGCTCAACGGGAGGGAGCCAGTACACCCAATGCGGGAGCCGGTCTGCTTGGACTCGAGATTCCGTATGCCGTTTAAGCTGGTGACGCCGCCCGTCCAGAAATTGCCATCGAGCGATAACCAGCGCCGGTCGTTGAAGCTATAACTCAGATGGCCTTCGAATGAGCCGATCGGCTCCTCCGTTTGCGGTTGGGGGGCGGGGGCAGCAAAGGTCGCAGGGTTCCTGGTGTAGAACCATACTCCCGCGTAACCATCGAGAATCCAGTGGCCCCAGCGTTCCGAGTAGCCGAACTCCGGCTTAAAGGCCCAGCGGTTGATGCCCCAATTCACGAATTTCGTTGGGCTATATTGCCCCGTCGGGGCGATGACCTTCAGGCTTACGCCGAGCAGCGTCTTTTGCTGCCACTTCACGAACTCCAGTGGCGTCAATGCCGGACCGCCCTTGAGGTTTACGGAAAACCGGATGGTTGTGTCCAGCAAGCCGGAGCGGTAGATCGATCGTTGCGTGCCAAACTCGTTTCCCGAGAAGTTTCCAACCCCATACGGCAACGCGGCCGAGATGTTAGCGGAACGTCCGAAGAAGTCAAAACTATGGTACAGGCCGAAGATCGGGACATTGTAGGTCCCCATTGCGCCTGTGATCGGCACCGTGCCGTTGAAATTCACGCCTCCGTCGAAGAAAGACCAGGTGAGATTGATCGTGCTCGCATGAACAGGCGTAATCACATAGGCCCGCGGCGACAGGTCCTGTGCATGAAGCAGACCTAAGGGGCACGCCGCAAGAACAAGCCACCGCGCGAGCCTAGTCAAAATCTTCTTACGGATCTCAAAAATGGCCACGTTTGGTGGGATCTATCCGGCCTCCAGTTTGGCACTGACCATTATCCCTTACGCCCCCGCAGCTCCGTTAGAAGAAGATATTGAGAATAAGGCCTCCGGCGTTTACCTGCTGATTCGGATGCTTTCCCGTGTTGTTCTGGTGTTGATAATACGGATCGAGCTCGAAGTGCTTGCTTAACGGTAACAGGCAACCCGCACTGAGTTGGGTGCTACTCCACTTGGCGTATTGGCTTTCGTAGAAGGGCTCGGCGCTGACGTAGGGCGCTGGGTGATAGGAGTGAATCGTAAAGCGCCGCTCGACCGTTAATCGATTGCGGTAGCGCCAGGTAAAACCGCCATTCGACCAATCCAGATCGGCGCGATTCCTGTCGGTCATGAGGATCCGACCCTTCAGCGGGAAATGAATCGTCGCTACAGGCTCCATGCGATTCGTGGTTGCCGTATTCGGCGATGGCATATACCGATATCCGATCGCCAACACCAATGGCCTGGACTTCGCTTCGTCCAAATCAAACACGGTGAGGTCTTTGAGCCTGACCAAAGGCGTCAGGTAGAACTCTGTGCTGGGCCCCAGCTCGGCTTGAGTGGGGCTACCTCCCTCTCTCGTTTCCTTTGCCTGAAAAACAAATCGAACCTTCGCATTTACGTGGTAATTAGCGTCGATCTCGGGGAAAAACTCCGTTGTCGATGTTTGCGCGCGCGCCGGCACACACGGCAACAACATGAAGAGTGCCATCAACAGCCGCCGGATCATCTTCTCGTCAAGCGGGGGAGGATGGAGAGAGCGCTACGGATGCCTCGCTGGTCAGGACACGGAATGTAAACGTCTCCTGGAGGTAGAGCCGAACAGCAGCATCCGTATGACTGAGATAGCCGATGGAAACATCCTGCCCGATATTAAGTTCGAAATCGCCGCCTCGAGTGGTCAATACAAACGCGCCATCGATGGCCGGAGCCCAGATAAGATTGCCATCGACGATCCGGTTGACGTGTTCCAACACGGGATATCCGTGGTCGCGGGTCTCCGCGAGCTCCGTGTACGCTTTGGCTCCGAGTAAGACAGAATATGGCCCATTCACACCCACAAGGCGCAACTGGCTCAACGCGTGCGCTACGGCATCGGGGTACTCACGCACATCGGCAGGAAGGGTTTCGATTGGATTGCTGGTCCCTTCCCGAATACCCTGGATATTGGCTTCACGATAACCAAGGAAGATGGCCCGGTCTTCGGCATAGGCTATTTTCTTGGCTGCGTCCTTGGCGGGCTGCCAGTCGGAGTCGTCCGAACCGCGCTCCACATCGTCGATCGCCTGGCGGGACAGCTCAAACGGCACGCGCAGTTCCACAAGCGCCTTGATCTCACGCTGACTCGCGATGATGTCCTCGGCAGGAGGCGTGATGGACAGCAGGTGGCCGGTTGCAACTCCGGGCAAGGCCAGTCCTCCGGGGGACGGGACATCAACAACACGTCTTCCGGCGAGATATCGCTTGAGTGTTCTCGTCGTTTCCTCCTCGATCTGTGCCCACGCTGCGTCCGAGATTGGTGCCAACTCCCGATGGAGGTTATTCATCTTTAACTCCTTTGAGTGATCCTATTCCAAGTGATGTGTCACGCATCGACGGGGAGGAAGACAGGTCGGGCTCAACCGGCGCGGCGGCGATGGCCGCCACCGTTGGCGCTTCTTTACCGATATTTTCAAGAAAAGTCACGGACGGCGCGAAAAACAGGCTCCCTGTGACTGCGCGGCTGAAGTCCAGCAGCCGATCATAGTTGCCCGGAGGTCGGCCTACAAACATGTTCTCAAGCATCGTCTCTGTGATGCGCGGCGTACGGCTGTAACCGATGAAGTACGTCCCGAACTCACCATAACCAGGCCGCCCGAAGGGCATATTGTCCCTCAGAATCTTGATCTCTTTTCCGTCTTCCTCAATGACGGTCAGCGCACTATGTGCCGATGTCGGCTTTTCGGCATCGTCCAACTCGACGTCAGAGAGCTTCCTGCGGCCGATAATGCGCTCCTGTGCCTCGGTGGAAAGAGCATTCCATGCCTTCATGTCGTGAAGATATTTCTGCACGATGACATAACTTCCGCCGGCAAAAGGCGCATCCTCGCCACCGACGAGCGCAGCCTCAAGAGCGGCATCGCCCCTTGGGTTTTCCGTGCCATCGACGAAGCCCATGACATCGCGATCTTCGAAATAACGGAAGCCATGTACCTCGTCGACAGGCGAAACTGCTTCTCCGATGCTTTCGATGATCTGCATGACCAGTTCGAAACAGAGATCCATGCGTCTGGCGCGGACGTGGAACAAGATGTCACCGGGAGTGGAGACGGCATGACGCCCGTTCGAACGGATCTCTCGAAATCGATGAAGCTCGGCGGGCCGGAGACTTCCGAAGAGTTTGTCCCAGGCATCGGAGCCGAACCCCACAACACACGTGAGACCGGCTTCGATGTCGCGGAATTCGACCGCGCGAATGAGCCCCGCGAGGTCTCCGCAAAACGAACGCACGGTCGAGTAGCTCTCACCATCCGGCTTCACACAAACGACCAGGAAGATCGCTGCGCGAGTGAGTGGCGCGAGAACCGACTGAGAAAGCACAGTCTGCTTAAGCTCTTCGGGTGTGCTCATCGTGCCTTCCTCGACCTTCTTTGAGTTTCGTCTGTCAAGCGAGTTTCACCTCATCACGTCGGCAATTATCACCCTGAAAACTCTTGGAATATCCATAGTAATCGAGCGATCGAATGCAATTGCCACGGACGGGAAACGCGTGAAAATAGGATCGGCGTTCTTTTCCTCGTCTATCGAGATCCTCAAGTGAATGCTCATCCATCCGATTTCGTCATGACTCGTCACTCAATTTGCCTCCTACCTACCGGATTTCTTGATGAGCGTCTTGATTGCGGCAAGCAACACCTGGCCTTCAAAAGGTTTCTCCAAGAAATGGCGCGGTCACTTTTCAGGGTGGGGCGATCCGCGCTGTCAAAATGTTTTCAGGTATTCGATCAATGCGCGCTTTTCACCGTCAGTGAGGCCCGGCTCCTCGGAGAAATAGCTGGTGCCAAAGTAGTGTCCGCGGTTCACGATGAAGTCAGGACACTTGCTCAGTTCAAGCAGCGGGTCAACGACGTTGGCAAAGACTTTTCGCGCATCATCGTCGGTTGCGTCTTTTGGAAGAGCCTCAAGATCGTGCTTCAATTTGAGCAACAGCTCCAACACTCTTACCTGGCGCGCGCGAATTTCGGGCGAGTCTGTGGATTCACCGAGAATGTCGAAGTTCGCCAGGAGATCGACAGGGGTGCCGGCAGGAATGGGCCCGATCTCGACGCCGCCGTCGCCAAAGACCGATGGCAGGAAACGCGCGCCGGGCCCGAGGAGAGGCTTCAGGTAGTCGGGAAGGTATCCGCCCGGAATGCGCAGATAGCTGCGCGTCGTCGTCCGATCCATGACGCCCGGCACACGGTCGCCAAGGAGAGAATCCTTCTCGCGTTTCTCGGGCCAGAGCATCTTCTCAATCGAATCCTGGAACGAGCTCATACGGGCCTCGACCGAAGGACTTGGGTTGAAGTTACCGATGCTGTTGTTTTGCAGGAAAGGCGCTGTCGACCACACGCTGATCAAAGAAGCAGGGCGAGTATATCCTCTGCCGCCTGCCGGCATTTGGTAAGTGCTCGGCGCTCCGGTGTAGGGATGATAGACGGTGATGGAACCAACCGAAGGAAGCTCCTTGTAAGTCTGCGAGGAGAAGTTATCCCAGATGTTTCCCGCGATTGCATTGGTCGCGAGTGGGCTGCATGCGTTCGTTTGCAACAGCGTTACGGGAACGCGCAATTCCGTAGAGAGATAGTTGTCCTTCAGGAAGTCATCCTGTAGAACCATTTTGCGCATAGCGGTCTTGAATTCATCGGTCTTCGTCCATGCCCAGTACTTATTCCAGCAGGTGAGGTAGTCTTTGCCGGAGCATCCTTGACCGGCATCCACTCCGGGTGCCGGCTCGGGAATCTTGCTGGAATGGCAGCGCGCGCACCTTTCCGCGAAGACTCCCTTGCCGCGCTGGAGCATGGCTTGGTCTTTGGTGAGGTAGGCTGCTCCTCCGGGCGCATCCTTCAATCGATGGGGCGCGGTGCTTTTCAGGAAGAACAAGGCCATATCCGGCGTCTGCTGTTCGGTCGCTTCCCAATAGGCAGAATTCTTGTTGGCGACCCCAATTTCAATCGGAGTGATCGGCTCACCACCAATGAGGGGGCGAAAGTGCAGAAGCCACTCTTCGCTGAAGAGGCCGATGTTCAGGTACACGCGGTTGAGAGCGCCGAGAGCGCCAACGGAATCAGATCCGTCCTTAAGGATGCGGCCTGTCCAGACTGTGTCCGGTGGCTGGAAGAACTGCGTCAGCGTGCCTTCGTGGATGTATTCATTGAACTGCTTGTTGTTCAAGCCTCCGCCGGCCAGCGTCTCCTTGCCCCAACGCTTTGCGAGCTCCAGGCGCGGCAACAGGCCATACACGGCATTCATGGAGCGCGGGTTGTTGATGTTATCGGAGGAAACCAGTGACGTATCCAGGGTGCCGGGTCGGGAGGTATGAAAGAGCTGAAATGCAAAGCTAGTTGGATCGGACTGCCACGTGAAGATACGGTCTACCCAGAAATATTGCGCGCCCACATTGGAGCTAAGGTTTTCCCACTTTGGATTTTCCGGATCTGCTGGCGGTTTCGTCGGGTTCGGTCCGACGTGGCACAAGGCACATGTCATTCCTACGCGATAGGGCCGTATCAGCTTCTTATCGTTGTAATAAGTGGGATCGTCGTAGAAGCGCTTTGGATCCCACTTCTTCGCGGCCGCTTGGTCAAAATCCGGATTTGGGAAGAGGCGCAAACCGACAACGCCCGTCGGATAGCCGTAGTACGAGCCAACGGGAATATTTTTTCCACGAGCTCCGATCTTCACTCCGGGGTATTTCCCCTCATTCTCAAAGGGATCAGGGGGGCAATCGGGACTGCGCTGATCGAGCCACAGGCCATAGTGTTGAGGATCCGGGCCGGTAGCCTTTGTAAAGCAGGGCTCATTGACGACGCCCAGATAGTTCCAGCGGTTGTCGCGGCTGAACTTAAGACCGGGGTAAGAGGAGATGGTCTTGAGGAAATCGAGGTTGCCAACACTTGACGTCGCCATCACGTCCCAAAGGCGGTCATCTCCTCCGGTCCAGACCAGCCACATATTCCGGCCCTTGACTTCGTCGGCTGTCAGGGAGATGCCGCCGTCCATGTCGTGGAAGTAGTCTTCATCGGCAGCGGGAAACGATGAGGCAGGACGCCCAGCTCGACGCGCTTCGTCCTGCACCTGACCGGGCTGCGGGCCCTTATGACATCCAGCGAGCAAGGTCATCAGAATGACCGCCAAGAGCGAGCTGTATAGAGATGTGAAACGAGTCATAACCGCTCCTTACAAAGATATGGAGCCCGTGGGTGCGGTACTGACAAGTTCGCGGGATCCTGCAGACAGCGGACGCCGGCCCAAAATGCGTCGTAGCGCAAGATACATCAATTACAAGCGAGAGGGAAGTTAAAGCGTTTTAGGAAAGAATGTGGCCATTACAAAGATGGTGCAGGGCCGCCGCTCCCTGTTGGTCGCGTCGGCTCGAGGGCAGTAGCTCCCACTACACCATTTCCTAAAACGCTCGAGGGCGCGCCTAACCCGGAAATACTTCCGATCCATCAGGCTCGATGTGCGGCTCATGGTTCATACTCTGGCGCAATCTCGAAAGCTCTGTATAGATCAGTTTGCGAGCACGGTTCTGGTTCCCCAGGGGGCGATGTTCGGACAGAGAGTGCCAGGGGTTGTAGGAGAGCTCCCGTGCAAATTCCGACTGCTCGGGAGAGGTGAATCCCTGTCGCGGAATGGTGATTCTGGCCACTGGCACGAATGGCGATAGCCGCTCAGGCCATTCGATCGAGGCATCTTCGATGGGCATTCTTCGTGGATCGGTTTGAGGCTGCAGGAGGAAATCAAGCTCGACATCGTCGCTGGCAAGCCTCATGGCCATCGACTGCCGCAGCCAGTCGGCGGGCGGGTTCCAGGGAATTTTTGTTTGGTAATTTGAAGCTGGCCGGACGGAGTATTTCACGGCATTCCCTTCACCCCAGAGATACGGGACGCAACTCCAATACCGGACTTCGAGCGGGCTTCTGTTCATTCTGGCAAACAGGCCCTGCATGGTCATATCGAGCAAATGGGAGTCGAACGGGTTAAGGAAGTAGAAGACGGGTGTACGGGCGTAGATCTGACGCTGCAGCTTGAGGTTTTCCGTCACATTCGGTGTGGTGAAGGTGGGACAGCTGATTCCGAGGAAGTCTTGCGTGAACTTTTCATCGTCAAGGAGTTTTTCTCCGGGAACACCCATCACTTTGATGCCCATGCTCAGGATGCCCGCGTCGGCAACGTCCGGGGGCGAGAGCGGACCAGGGCCGCTGAAGCGAATCCAGGCGGGGTAGTCTTTCGTCTTGGCGAAGAGGCCTTTTCTGCATTGCTCGGGAATAGAAGGGAGAATGGAGAAAGTGGCACGCACCACTCCGTAGGTTTTTGTATTTCCGGCACGCTCGGCGATACGGCCCGCGTACTCCCGACGCGTGAACTTTTCCATCTCCGCCGTGATTGCGGCGGCGTATTCCAGCTCTTCTCCGGTCACCATCTCCTGACAAAGGCGCGTTTCAGGATTGGAGTGTAGGAGGCGCAGGAAACATTGCGTGATGCCGGCAAGCGGGCGTTGAAAGACGGCGTTGAAAGCATCGCGAAAGTAGGGATCGACATGGTGCTCGAGAGTCACCAGCGCGAGGATTCGATCGTTGATGCGTGGTCCCAGAGGCCTCATGCCGTTCCTCAAAGAATGGGCTTGGCAATGCGGAATTGTACATGCAGGCGTTTATTATCTCTGCTAGATTTCCATTGGCATATCCACGGGTCCGCGAGAAGAGGTTATGAGCCGGCAAACCAGTCCACCGTCGGAGTGGGAGTATATCGTGGTTGGCTCCGGGGCGGGTGGCGGAACGGTGGCCGCGCGTCTTGCGGAAGCAGGTCACTCCGTTCTGCTGCTTGAAGCAGGGGGCGACCCGCGAGAGCTGACTGGCGGCGACCCGATCTATCCCCAGGCCGATCGTCTTCCCGACGACTATGACGTGCCTTGCTTTCACGCATTCGCCTCCGAAAATGACGCGATGAAGTGGGATTTCTTCGTCCGGCATTACGGCGACGATGCGGCGCAGAAAAGCGATCCAAAATACCGCGAGGTCTGGGATGGGAAGCGGGTGGACGGAGTGCTTTACCCACGCGCCGGCACACTTGGCGGATGTACCGCTCACAATGCAATGATCTTCATCTACCCGAACGATGCCGACTGGGATGAGATCGCCGCGCTTACCGGTGATCCCTCGTGGGAATGCGGCAAAATGCGGGGGTACTTCGAGCGGCTCGAGAACTGCCACCATCGCTGGCCTTATCGATGGCTGGCTAAGCTGGGCATCAATCCTACGCGCCATGGGTGGAAAGGCTGGCTGCAAACGGAGAAGGCCTTCCCCAATCTAGTGCTGGGTGAACAAGACTTGAGCACGGTGCTTGTGGACTCGATCACGGAGGCGATTAAAGACATTGGGCATGTAGTGGACCGGGCCTGGTGGTTCCTCGAAAGTCTGCTTGATCCCAACGACTGGCGGACGGTAAAGGAGAACGCGATCGGGCTTCGCTACCTGCCGCTGACGACCCGCAATCATGCCCGGATGGGAACCAGAGAGCGGGTGCTGGATGTGAGGAGGAGGTTTCCAGATCGCCTGACGATTGAGATGAACGCGCTGGTTACGCGCGTCCTTCTGGATGGCCGCCAGCATGCGGTCGGCGTCGAATACCTCAAGGGAGAGAGGCTCTATCGCGCCCACGCGGAGCCGAGCGAGAAGCCGGCGGAGGTGCGACAGGCGCGCGCTTCGCGCGAGGTGATTCTTGCGGGAGGCGCATTCAATTCTCCTCAACTGCTGATGTTGTCCGGCATTGGCCCTGCTGATGAGCTCCAGCGTCATGGCATTGCGGTGAGAGTTGATCTTCCGGGCGTCGGAAAAAATCTGCAGGATCGCTATGAGATCGGCGTGGTCAACCGGATGAACTTCAAGGAATGGGAAGTCTTTGAAGGCGCCAAATTCGACTCGACTGATCCGCAATATGAATGCTGGCATGAAGAGCGTAATGGCGCATATATCACCAACGGTGCGATTCTGTCGCTCTTCAAGCGCTCGGCCAATGACCGCCCACTGCCGGATCTTTTTTGTCTGGCTGTGCTGGGGCGCTTTCAAGGGTACTTCCCTACTTATTCTGACTTGTTTGCGAAGAGCCTGAACTACCTGACATGGGCTGTGCTTAAGGCGCATACGAACAACCGCGCCGGCGAGGTGACGCTGCGCTCGGCGGATCCTCGAGATATGCCGGAAATAAACTTCCGTTATTTCGAGGAAGGCACTCCGGATGGCGGTCAAGACCTGGATTCGGTGCTGGACGGCATTCGATTTGTGCGTCTCATCACGGCGAAGCTGAAGGAAAATGGGTTGATTGCCGAGGAAGAATTACCGGGCCAGGCAGTTAACTCGGACGAGGATCTGCGCACATACGTTCGCAATCATGCGTGGGGACACCACGCATCCTGCAGCTGCGCGATTGGCCCGAGAGAAGAGAATGGCGTGCTGGATAGCAGCTTCCGCGTGCATGGAACCAAAGGATTGCGCGTGGTGGACGCATCCATTTTTCCCCGAATCCCCGGATTTTTTATCGCGAGCGCGGTGTATATGATCGGCGAAAAGGCTGCCGATGTGATTCTGGAGGATGCCAAGTAATGTCTGGCGTCGCGTTGGCGTCAACCGGCAAAATTTTCAGCTTGCCCATGAACATTCTCCATTGACAAATGTCGCTAATCCCGCGATAGTGGGCCACGTCTTTACCGCCTGAATGCGACCCATGCGCAAGCAGAATCCAAAACTGGCGCCCATGGGACGAGGAGAAAGCAAATGAGTTATCAAGTGTCACAACTCCTGGCTATGTCCCAGCAAGAGCTTGACGATCTATTCAGCGCCAGTCCGGTTGGAGATATCCCGAATGGCGAATCGAACGGCACGGCTATTGCGGCTCCAGGGACGAAGTATTCGATGGAGATCGCAACCATCGTCAATCATTTTGCGTGGCAAGGGAAAAATTTTGACGCCGCCAGCGGGACACTGCGAAACCGGATTCTTCCCTTTGGGCTCAATGCGATTATCGCCAAGATATATCAAGGGACAAGCTGGTTCGATAACAAGCCCTGCATCGTGCTCGATTACTCGGAGACGTCGCTCGTGGCCCACTGGATTCGCGATGAAATTCGCCTGATTGGGCCAGGAATGTATCTGGGCAAGGTCTATTGGGATAAGACCGACCTCATCTTCTTCGCACTTCAGTTTTAAGCGATGACCCCGCAATCCAATTTCATGGTCGTGGCTCCCATAGCAGCGGGCCGGGAAGGCGCTTTGCGGCAATTGCTCGTTTCCATGAATCGTGCTCCAGGGGTCCTCGACCCGCTGAACCGGTTGATCCCTTTCGGACAGTTGAAGCAATTGCACTTCGCCCGCGTTCTCATTCTCAGCGATCTGACATTGGACGACATCACCGTCTATGACATCGCGCGCGTGGAGTATCCCGTCTATCTCGCCTTTCTCGGCGACTTTGATGGGGGCTTCGATGAGTTCCTCGTCGACCTGCTTACGCAGGCTGGAACAGGGCTGCGATTAATCTTTTCGCACTGCGATCACTTTGCCGACGGCGATGATCTTTTGCAATGGATAAAGGCGCGCAACTGCACACCTGCGACTAGCTATGTGAACTGGATTGGGAGAACTGTACAGCAGGTGCATGAGGAGAGTGCGCTGCGCGATGCACTGGAGAAATACATGGAAGCGAAGCGCGCGGAAATTAGGCGAATGCAGTCACGGCAGGCATATGACGCGCTGCGGAGCTTTGCTGCCGAAGAGCGGAAGGCCGGACGGCTGACGTTGACTCCAGCGAAGTCTACGCCCGTTGGCTGGCAGCTTCGCAATGCCCTGCACCTGATCGGCGTGCCATTGCTGCTGCTTGCCCTATCGCCTTTCCTGTTGATTTACTCTCCAGTTTTTTTGTACCAGCTCCGTCGTCGCGAGCTAACCGATCCGGAGATCGCACCGCGCATCGATCCGGCGCATGCGGAAGAGCTGGCGGAGCTGGAGGATCATGATGTTTCGAACCAGTTCAGTGCATTCGGCAGCGTAAAGCCCGGAATATTTCGCCGCTGGACTCTCATTTTCTTTCTATGGGCAATCAACTATACGACCCGCCACATTTTCAACCATGGACGTCTGGCGCGTGTCAGCACCATCCACTTTGCACGCTGGGTATTTCTCGATAACAAAAAACGATTGTTTTTTGCGAGCAACTACGACGGCAGCCTGGACAGCTACATGGATGATTTCATTAACAAGGTAGCTTTTGGTCTGAACCTTGTGTTCAGCAACGGCATCGGCTATCCGACCACGAACTGGCTTATCGCCGATGGAGCCAAGGATGAGCAGAAGTTCAAGTACTACATCCGGCGGCACGAGTTACCGACCGAGGTCTGGTACAAAGCTTACCCCGGTCTGACAACGCTGGATCTGGAACGAAACGCACTTATTCGTCAGGGCTGCGAAGCGACAAGTTGGAACGATACTGAGATCGAGCAATGGTTACAACTGTTCTAGAGACAGATCGATGACAAACATCTCTGCCGTGGACTACGCCGATGTCCAGGGTATGGTGCGATTTGGCTATGCGCGCTTGACGGAAGCGTCTTTTCTGCTGCTCCGCATTCGGGATGCGGCGGCCGCGCGCGCGTGGCTGGCTACTGCGCCCATATCTACCGCAGTCGCGCTGGCACAGGCTCCGGCTACCGCGATGCAGGTTGCGTTTACGCGCGAGGGGTTGGAGGCGCTGAAAATTGCGGAAGAGGTGCTGGCTGGCTTTTCAGCGGAGTTTCTGTCAGGTATGGCGGGAGAGGATAACCGCTCGCGACGATTGGGTGACGTGGGGACGAACGCGCCTGAGTCGTGGCAATGGGGTGGCCCGGGATATGTGCCGCATCTGGTGGTGATGCTCTACGCACAGAAAGGCCTTCTCGATTCCTGGGCGCAGACAGTCAAGGAATTGGACTGGGATACGGCGTTTGAAGTTCTCGATTCCCTGCCGACGTCGAACCTGGATGGCATGGAACCGTTTGGTTTCACTGACGGCATCAGCCAACCCACGATTGACTGGAAGCGTGAACGGGAGATACACGGAGATCAGCTTGAATATGGCAACGTGGTTGCCCTGGGCGAGTTTCTGCTGGGTTATCCGAATGAATACGGCAAGTATACGGACCGGCCACTGCTGGATGAAAGCGACGCGGCGAGTTCGATCCTTCCTGAGGCGGAAGATGTGCCGGAGAAACGCGATCTGGGACGCAACGGCTCATATCTTGTTTTTCGGCAATTGCAGCAGGATGTGAGCGGGTTCTGGCGGTTCATCCATCAGCAGGTCCAAGCCAATCCGCAGGGGCGGCAGAAGCTGGCCGCATCGATGGTGGGGCGTACGCAGGAGGGCACCCCGCTGGTTCCGATTTGCGATGCGCCCATCCCGGGCGTGAACACCAGGGAAGCCCCGATGAACCAATTCACGTATGACGCGGATCAAAATGGCGCGCGGTGCCCGTTCGGCGCCCATGTGCGGCGCGCGAACCCGCGCAATGCGGATTTGCCGAGCGGTTCGAACGGGCTGATCTCGCGATTGCTGCATACTCTGGGCTTCGGGACGAAGGGCTATCGTGACGATGTGATCGCCTCCACGCGCTTTCATCGGCTGCTGCGGCGAGGACGCGAATACGGACCTGGGCTGTCTCCTGAAGATGCCATCGAGATGACGGGACCTGACACGTCTCAGCATGGCATTCACTTCATCTGCCTCAATGCAAACATCTCGCGGCAGTTCGAATTCCTTCAGGGCTCCTGGCTCATGGGCACAAAGTTCGATGGTCTGACCGATGAGAGCGATTCACTCCTGGGCAATCGCCAGTCGATTGCAGGTTGCCTGCGGACTGACACATTTTCTCTGGCGGGGGCTACCGGTGTGCGGGGGCGGATGGTGGGGCTGCCACAGTTTGTGACGGTTCGTGGCGGAGCTTACTTCTTCCTGCCAGGTATACGCGCCCTCAAGTACCTTGCGGCTGACAGAGGTTAGAACTGGACTCATCTATAGTTTTTGGCGTCGGCCAGAAACCTGAGCCCCGCTTCGATGGCGGGTCTCACACCCTGGCCTCGCGAGCGGCGAGAGATTTATGAAACCAGTGCTCACGGCGCGCTTCTAGTAAACTGGAAGTGAGGAATTTATGCCGGAAATACAACGCAGGAAGACTGTTACGGTCAGAGTGGGCCGGGTTCGTGTGGGCTCGGAAGCTCCCGTGGTTGTGCAGTCGATGACCAACACCGACACGGCCGATGTCGAGAGCACGATGCAGCAGGTTGCGGCGCTGGCTGCGGCCGGCTCGGAGCTGGTACGGGTGACGGTGAACAACGATGCCGCGGCGAAGGCCGTCCCGTATATCGCTGAGGGATTGGCGAAGCTGGGAATGGATGTGCCAATTGTGGGGGATTTCCACTACAACGGACATCAATTGCTGAAGAAGTATCCGGAATGCGCACAGGCGCTGGCAAAATACCGAATCAATCCGGGCAATGTTTCGGTTGGTCGCAAGAACGACGACAACTTCCGCGCGATGATCGAGGTCGCGGTCGAGAATCAGAAGCCGGTGCGCATTGGCGTGAACTGGGGATCGCTCGATCAGGCGCTGCTGACGCGGATGATGGACGAAAACTCGCGCCTCGCCGAGCCGCTAGACGCACGCGACGTGATGATGGAAGCGATGTGCCGCAGCGCGCTCGATTCCGCTGCGGCTGCGGAGCGCTATGGATTGCGCCACGACCAGATCATCATCAGCGGAAAAGTGAGCGGCGTGCGTGACCTGCTTGACGTTTACGAGATGCTGGCCGCGCGCTGCGATTATCCTCTGCATCTTGGTTTGACCGAGGCCGGGATGGGGATGAAAGGCATTGTGGCGTCGACGGCGGGGCTGTCTCCGCTGCTGCTGAAGGGCATTGGCGACACGATTCGCGTCTCTCTGACCCCGAAGCCGGGCGGCGATCGGACGGAGGAAGTGCTGACCGCGCAGCAGATCCTGCAGTCGCTGGGGATCCGCAGCTTTACACCGCAGGTAACGGCGTGTCCGGGATGTGGGCGAACGACAAGCACATTCTTCCAGGAGCTGGCCCAACAGATTCAGAGCTACCTTCGCGATTCCATGCCTGCGTGGCGGGAGCAATATCCGGGCGTCGAAGAGCTGAAGCTGGCGGTGATGGGCTGCGTGGTGAATGGGCCGGGCGAGTCCAAGCACGCGAACATCGGCATTTCCCTTCCCGGGACGTTTGAAGAGCCGGTGGCTCCGGTCTATGTGGACGGGCGGTTGATGACGACCCTACGCGGCGACACGATCGTTCAGGACTTCACGAAAATTCTGGATGAGTATGTGCGCACTCGGTATGGGTCGGCGGAAGGAGCGGAGCAGCTAGTTGAGGTTCACTGAGAGCCCAAGTTGATTCCGTATTGGATGGCAAAAAAGGCCGGCTACGGTGGCCGTCGGGCCTCTCGTTTCTATTGCGTCAGCATTTCAACTGATCCTATGAGCCATCAAAAAGCGCTATCCTTGCGCACATCCTATGGAGCGCAACCCGGCAGGCATTCTCCGCTGGCTTTTTGATCCGCAATACGGACTGCGGGACCGCCTTATCCCGCGCTGGCTTTACCTGCGTTCGCTTGCCGCAATCTATTTTTCGGCCTTCTTTTCGCTGTTTTTCCAGATTCGCGGCCTCATTGGCCCGAACGGCGTCTTGCCCGCACGCCAATACCTCACTGCCGTCGAGCACTCCTTGTCGGCATCGCGCTACTGGTTCGCGCCGACTCTGCTATGGTTTTCCTCCAGCAACGCCATGCTCATGGCCCTCTGCTGGCTAGGACTCACCGCCTCCATTGCGGCGCTGTTCAATCTGTGGCCCCGTCTCAGTTTCTTCATCTGCTTTGTCTGCTATCTTTCCTTCGTCGCGGCGGCCAGCGACTTCTCCGGATATCAATCCGATGGCATGCTGCTGGAGGCCGGCTTTATCTCACTCTTCTTCTGCCCATCCGGCCTGCTCCCCGGATGGGGCGCCGAGAGCCCACCCTCCCGCGCCAGTCACTTCCTGTTGCAGTGGGAGTGGTTTCGCATCTACTTCGAATCCGGAATGGTCAAGCTGCTCAGCGGTGACACCGAGTGGCGTCACCTAACGGCGATGGACGAGTATTACCAGAACGGCCCGCTCCCTACCTGGATCGGCTGGTACGCCGGGCATCTGCCGCATTGGTTTCATGTCGCGACCGCCGGTGCAACTCTCGCGCTCGAACTTGTCCTCGTCTTCATGCTCTTCTTCCCACGCCGCGTGCGCCTCATTTGCTTCTTCATCGTCACGCCCTGGCAAATCGCAGTCATTCTCACAGCCAACTACACTTTCCTCAATTACCTCGTGCTCGCGCTCGGTTTTCTTCTGCTCGACGATGGCTTCCTGCGACGCTTCGTCCCTGCTCGCTTCCGCTTGCCGGCTCCAGCGGTACAAAAGTCGCCAGCGGAGCCCGATGCGCCTCTCTCAATTCTTGAGAGCATCGAGGAACCACCGCCTATCCGGCCCAAATCCTCACACCTTCATTCCATCCGCCTCGCTACCTCCGCGGTGCTGCTCACGTGGGTCGCTTACGTAACCACGGTCGAACTCATTCGCATGCCGTTCCCGGAAATTCCCTTGCCCACTGCGCCGGTCAGTATCCTCGAACCCTTTCGCATCGCGAACCAATACGGACTGTTCGCCGTGATGACCCGCGGCCGCTATGAGATCGAGTTCCAGGGCTCGAACGACGGTCAGACCTGGACACCTTATCCATTCCGCTACAAGCCGCAAGCCATCAATCAGCCGCCACGAATCTACGCGCCTTACCAGCCGCGCTTCGACTGGAACCTCTGGTTCGCCTCGCTCGGCGATTGGCAACAGAACAGCCTCGTGCCTTTCGCCGAAGAACAACTGCTCACCAATAGCCATGATGTTCTCTCCCTCTTCCAGACCAACCCTTTTGCCGATGTTCCGCCCAAATACATTCGTGCTGTTCTCTGGCAATACTGGTTCACCTCGATGGAAGAAAAACGCGACCGCGGCAACTGGTGGCGACGTCAGCTTCTCGGCCTCTACGCTCCCGTGATCACCCGGCAGCCTGACGGCAAAATCGGGGTCATCCAGTGGCCCGAACCTCTGCCACCGCATAATTGAGCCATGAGCAAAATCGCGGCCCATTCATTGCCTCCAGCAGCGGTCATTGGATCCGGCCCCAACGGCCTCGCTGCCGCGATTGTTCTCGCGCAGGCCGGACTTGGCGTCGAGGTTTTCGAGGCCCAAGCTCAGCCGGGTGGAGCGGCTCGCACGCTGCCACTCACCCTCCCCGGCTTCCGCCACGATTTCGGCTCCGCCGTTCACCCTTTTGCTGTGGGGTCGCCCTTTTTCTCCACGCTTCCACTCGCAGATCACGGACTGCACTGGATCCACGGCATGGCACCCCTCGCCCACCCGCTCGACGATGGAACGGCCGTCACCCTCGAACGCGATCTTGCCGACGCCCAAGCCGCATTCGGTCAGGATGGAAAAACCTGGCGCCGCCTGATGCAGCCACTCGCGGAAAACTGGCCTGCCTTCGCTGCGGAAATCCTCGGCCCTGTCCCGCATATACCGCGCCATCCGTTATTGCTTGCGCGGTTTGGCCTCCACGCGGTCTTGCCTGCGAGTGTGTTCTCCAAAGTGCACTTTAGAAACGCCCGCACGCGCGCAATCTTCGCCGGGCTGGCGGCCCACTCGTTTCTTGCACTCGATAGGCCGCTCACTGCGGCCGTCGGCATAGTCTTTGCAGTGATCGCGCACGCCGTAGGCTGGCCCATACCCCAGGGCGGCGCACAGGCGATCACGGATGCTCTCGCCGGTCATTTGCGGGGGCTTGGCGGCCAAATCCATCTCTCGAAGCCCATCACCTCGCTGCGTGACCTGCCGTCTACCCTTACCCTCTGCGACATCGCTCCGCGCCAACTGCTCTCGATCGCCGGAGACCGCCTGACGCCGTTCTATCGCAGCACTCTGTCGCGCTTTCAGCCCGGCCCGGGCGCCTTCAAGATCGACTATGCGCTCTCCGAGCCGATTCCCTGGCGTGCCCGCGAATGCTCGCGCGCGATCACCGTTCATGTCGGCGGCACGGAGGCGGAGATCGCCCACTCCGAGTATGCGATGGCCCACGGTCAGCACACGACCCATCCCTTCGTGCTCGTGGCGCAGCCCAGTCTCTGCGACGCGACTCGGGCACCGGCGAGCAAACACGTTGCCTGGGCATACTGTCATGTGCCCAATGGATCAACAGTAGATATGAAAGAACGCATCGAAGATCAGATCGAGCGTTTCGCTCCCGGCTTCCGCGACTGTATCCTGGCCCGTCACATCTCCACTCCGGCAAGCCTGGAGGCGCGCGACGCGAACCTCATCGGCGGCGACATCAGCGGAGGAGCGATGTCGGTGCGGCAAACACTTTTTCGGCCCGGTATCCGCCAGTACGCTACTTCGGCGCGGAATCTCTACCTCTGCTCGTCCTCTACCCCGCCGGGCGGTGGAGTTCACGGCATGTGCGGCTACCACGCGGCACACCTGGCGCTGCGCCACTCAGACCTTTGAAAACTCAGAGTAGCGGGTTCGGGAAAACCTATTCATTTTGACTGAGACTTCACCTCGGCTTCGCCCGTCATCAACAAGTTCATTCGCTCACAGCCTGCCTGTAGGCGAAGACACGGCCCAGCGGAGGCTTTTGATGAGCAACACTCGCTGTTGGCATCTGACGTTTCTAACCTTGTGCGGTTGTCTCCCTCCAATCCCTCTGGCACACAGCTCGACCGCCCCGTATCCACAGATCGTCCGGATCAGTTATGTTCAGGGCGACGTGCGCGTCTCACGCGGCAAGGATAACGAAAAAGCTACCGGCTCCATGTGGGAGACAGCGGCGGCCAATCTTCCGGTCGAAGGAGGCTACAACCTGGTTACAGGCACGGGGCGGGCGGAGATCGAGTTTGAAGACACCTCGACCGTCTATCTCGGAGAGAATTCGGTTCTGGCATTCAATGGCCTATACACGCACGGGAGCGTTCCTTACACCGAGATCGCGCTTCTCAGTGGCACAGCGACATTGCATGTCCATCTGGCCACCGACGGCGAATTGTTCGTGCTGAAGACTCCCACCAACGCCATTACTCTGACCTATCCAGATGACAGCTTTGTGCGCGTGAACAGCTATCTCGACGGCATGACCGTCACGCCGCAGGAAAAAATGATCGCCCATCTCGAGGGAGTGACGGAGGAATTGGGTCAGGGGCGGACGACGAGCTACAGCGTGAATGGCAGGATTCGATCCGACGCACCTGTCAATGGCGAGAGCTTCGCCGAATGGGATAGCTGGGTGGCCAATCGCGTCGCCTCGCGGTCAGCCGCAATGACGGCCGTAATGCGGGCTTCAGGGCTTTCGTCTCCGATTCCCGGCCTGGCGGACATGAACGGCCAAGGCACCTTCTTTCCGTGCGCGCCGTATGGCACATGCTGGGAACCGAAGAACCTGCCGGACCAGCCATCCGGCGCCGAATTGCCCGATGCTCAACAGATTTCCGCCGCCTTGCCGCAACCATCCGCCCCGGCTAATCAGGTTGCCGCAACGGCGGGCACCGGGCTCTTCGAGCGCGATTTCTTCTTTCCCTGCCCGCCTACACGAATTCGTTCCTGGATCACGAGGGATCCCGTTACGGGCAGGGAAAGGGTGCTGATGATGGAGGCGGGGACGGATCCGTACGACTGGGCGGTGTGTCACGCCGGAAGCTGGATTTACCGGCAGCATCGCTATGTCTGGGTGGTCGGGACTAAGAAGCACCATCATTGCCCCGTTCGCTGGGTCAGGACTGGACATTCGGTCGCTTACGTTCCGATTCATCCCCGTGATGTGCTGGGCAAACCTCCTATCAATCGGGTGCACGGCGTCTTCGCTCTCAGCGGAAAACAAGGCGATCATGTGGAGCCGATCAGCCTCGATTCCAGCAGCGAAGTGAAAGTGCTAAATACGGTGCCAAAGGAATTTCGCAAGGCGTATTTCACTCCACTGTCCCGGGCTGCGGAGCCGATGCTGGAGGCGTACCAGATGGGGGACAAACTCTCAGGAGTCAAGGAAGGAGTCAGGGAGCCCGGAGTCAGGATTTCTTTCGATCACAAATCGCAAAGCTTCATGCTCGCAAAGCAGGATCTCGGGGGTCGGAGGACTGCGGGACTCGAAGCACTGAACGGACGCATGGGTAATATTCAGGGACACACCGCGGGCTTCAGCGGATCGGGGCGAAGCTTCGGCGGCGGCGCGAGCGGCGGGTCGGGAAGGAGTTCTGGTGGAGTCAGCAGTGGCGGCGGTTTCCACGGCGGTGGAACTAGCGGCGGAGGGGTGGGCAGCGGCGGAGCCAGCCACGGTGGTGGAGGCGGCCACCCCTAGTCCGCTCTCATCGAATCAGCTCTCATCGACCCAATTGAAGAACACATTGTTGAGTCCTTCGGACAGCGTGGGATGGGAGAAGATCCCATCGCGCAGCGCCGTGTATTTCAGGCCGCCCTGCATGGCCATCTGCACGACAGTGGCAATCTCTCCGCCTTCGATGCCCAGAACTGCCGCGCCAAGAATCAGCTCTGTATGGGGATCGACGATGATCTTCATAAAGCCGCGCGTCTCGGCGGTTTCGATGGCGCGGGCGACGCTGGTCATGGGCATCTTGGCGACGCGAATCTTCTTCCCCTGCTTTCGCGCGTCTGACTCGGACAAACCTATGCGCCCCAGCTGCGGATCGATGAAAACGGTGTAAGGCAGTATCCGGTCGCGCGTGCTGCGGCTCTCTCCGTTCAGCAGATTCGCCGCCACGATGCGATAGTCGTCGTAGGAGATATGGGTGAAGGCCGGGCCACCCTTGACGTCGCCGAGACCATAGATTCCCGGAACATTCGTCTCCAGATAATCATTCACCTTGATGTAGCCATGCGGGTCGACCTCAACTCCGGTGGCGGAGAGATTGAGCGCATCGGTATTCGGCGTTCGCCCCGCCGCGATGAGCAGATGCGATCCCTTAACGGCCTGCTCTTTGCCGCCCGCCTTCACGGTAAGTTCAACGGCGCCCGCCGATCCATGTGCGGCTTTCGTTTCTGCTTCGAGCAAAATCTCAATTCCGTCCTCGATGAGGATTTTCTGCACTTCCTCCGCGATGTCGGCATCTTCGTGATCGAGAAGCTGCTTACCGATATGGATGATCGTAACCTCGCTGCCGAAGCGCCGGAACATCTGCCCGAACTCCAGTCCAATGTAGCCGCCACCAAGAATCAACAGGTTCTCGGGCACAGTGTCCAGCTCCATAATCGATTCGTTGGTCAGGAAGGGGACATCCTGAATACCATCGATCGGGGGCATCCGAGCGCGCAAGCCGGTATTGAGGAAGAACCAGTCGGCCTCGAGGGCGCGTGTGCCGCCGCCGCGCAGGTAGACGTCCAGGGTCTTCGGTCCGACAAAGTGGCCGAGCCCGTAGATTAACTCGATATCCTCGGTGGTCTGCAGGCGCTTTTCGTTGCCGGAGCGGAAGCGCTCGACGACCTCGCGCTTGCGTTCGCGCACTTTGGTCAAGTCCATGGAGATGGGGCCGGTGGACACGCCATAATCCGCTCCGCGTCGCGCCAGATAGGCCACGCGACCGCTCGCCACCATCGTTTTTGTCGGGGTGCAGCCTTCGTTGATGCACGTGCCGCCGACGTGTTTGCTCTCAATCATGGCGGTTTTCTTGCCAGCCTTCGCCAGGGCGGCCGCCAAAGGGTTTCCAGCTTGCCCGGAACCCACAATCACAGCATCGAATCGCTCGCTCATCTCGACCTGTCCTGAATTAAGAATGCTAAAGATGGAGAAAACTTACGGAATCAGCAGCAGCTTCCCCGTGGTCTTGCGCCCCTCGAGATCGAGGTGCGCCTGACGGGCTTCACTGAATGGATAGGTATGCTCCATGCGGACCTTCAGGTTTCCCGCCTCGACCGCGGCGAGCACTGCTCCGGCCCGCGCCAACAGCTCGTCACGGGTCAAAGTGTAATGCTTCAGCGTGGGGCGCGTGACAAACAGCGAGCCCCTCGTCGAAAGCCCGATTAAATCGAATGGCGGCACTGGCCCGCTCGATCCGCCATACAAAACCATCATCCCGCGAGGACGAAGGACATTCAGCGACTTATCGAAGGTCGTCCTGCCGACCGAGTCATAGACCACATCGACGCCGCGACCGTCAGTCAGCTTCTTCGTCTCCGCTTCAAAATCCGCTTGTGTATAGAGAATCACCTCTGCTGCGCCTGCCTCTCGCGCCAGGTTTGCCTTCTCTTCTGTAGAAACGGTGGCGATCACCCGCGCTCCGGCCTGCGACGCCATCTGCGTGAGGAGTAATCCCGTACCGCCGGCAGCGGCATGCACCAGCGCGGTGTCTCCCGATTTGAGTGGAAAGGTCGAGTGCGCCAGATAATGCGCCGTCATGCCCTGCAGCATCACCGCGGCAGCCAGCTTCAAATCGAGATTCTGGGGGACATGCACCAGCATGGCCAACGGAACCGCCGCATATTCCGCGTAGCTGCCCAGAACGTGGCACCAGACAACCGCGTCGCCGGGCTTGAATTCGCTCACGCCTTCGCCCACGGCCTCCACGATGCCCGCGCCTTCCTGTCCGTCGATGAAGGGAAGCTCGGTCTTATATCGGCCTTCGCGATAGTAGACGTCGATGAAGTTGATGCCCGAGGCACGCACCTTCACCAGCGCTTCTCCCGCTTTGAGGGTGGGAACCGGAATGTCGGCCAGGGTTAGAACTTCCGGCCCGCCGGTCTGTTGAATCTGGATTGCTTTCATAACGAGAGCAGATGCCAAATTTAACAGATGCGATTGAATTGTGCTTGGAAATTAGTCGTCGTGCAGCAGACTTTGCTCGCCCGAAGCGCGCAGCCGTACCAGCCGGTCTATCGTATAGGGAGCCCGCTGCGACGAGGTGTGATAATGGCGCACCTGCAATTCGCCCAGCAGCCCGATTGCCACCATCTGGATGCCCGCCAGTATCAGCACGCCGGCAATCACAAACAGCGGCCCATGTTGATCCATCACGTGCTGATGGGTAAACACCTTCAGCGCCGCCAGGAAGACCGAGATCCCCCCGCCCAGCAGTATGCCCAATGCGCCAAACAGTCCGAAGAAATGCAGCGGCCGCATCATGTACTTCATCAGAAAGCGGATGGTCAGCAGGTCGAAAAATACGCGGAAGGTCCGCCCGATGCCGTAGTGGGACTTGCCCCGCTCGCGATTTACGTTCCGGATCGGAATCTCGCAGATACTCGCGCCATACCATGCCGCCAGTGCCGGAATAAAGCGGTGCATCTCGCCGTACAGCGGAATGTTCTGGATCACCTCGCGCCGATAGGCCTTAAACGTCGTGCCGAAGTCATGAATCTCCACGCCCGACAGCTTGGCCATCATCCAGTTCGCGCAGCGGGAAGGAATGCGCCGCATCACGAAATTGTCGATGCGTTCTCTTCTCCAGCCGCTGACGACGTCATAGCCCTCTTCGAGCTTTTCGAGGAAGTCGGGAATCTCGTTCGGATCGTGCTGCAGATCGCCGTCCATCGCTAGAATGAACTCGCCCTGCGAATGATCGAACCCTGCGGCCAGCGCCGAGGTTTGGCCGAAATTTCGCCGCAACTTGACTACCAGCACGCGGCTATCTACTGCGGCGATTTCTTCCAGCAACTTATAACTGCGGTCGCTCGACCCATCGTCCACCAATACCAGTTCGAATCTGTCTCCCACCTGTTCCATCACGGCTTTCAGGCGGTCGTACATCACCGTTATGTTTTCTTCTTCGTTGTGGAAGGGGACGACAATCGAGTACTTCGGCATATGTTTATTATAGACTTCCCCGGCCGTTCCGGTTCTGAGAACTATCCGGAATCACTGCTGACACCACGTTGTCAGCAGCCCTCCGCTACCTTTCTCTTGCGCGTGACGCTTCACGCTAAAGAGGACAATATGACCACAGCTCGAACCCAGCCCGAGACCGTCTCCAATGCCAAAGTTCGCGCCTCTGTCATCACCTGGTTCGAAATCCCCGCAACCGACCTGGAACGCGCCATTCGTTTCTACGAAAACAGCCTTGCTATCCGGATGCAGCGCGATCCAGCGTGGCCCGGCATGGCTATCTTCCCGTACGAAAATGAAAGACCTGATACTTCAGGCTGCGTTGTGGCCGCGAAAGATTCACAGCCGGGCGACCGTGGAGTGACCATCTATCTCAACTGCGACGGCAAGCTCGACGCCGTTCTTCACCGCGTTACCAGCTCCAGCGGAGCGGTCCTCGAAGCGAAGAACCACATTCCGGGAGTCGGATGGGTCGCGCAAATCCGCGACTCCGAGGGCAACCGAGTCGGTCTTCATGCCGTTGTTTAGCACGGAAAGTGAGAGGCGATAGCATAGGGCGATATGCGCCGAGCCGACCGCCTCTTCCGTATCGTGCAGCTGCTGCGCGCCGGACGCCTCTCCACGGCGCGTAGCCTTGCGCAGAAGCTGGAAGTCTCCGAGCGGACCATCTATCGCGATATCCAGGAGCCCCAACTCTCCGGCATGCCCATCGAAGGCGAAGCCGGCGTGGGCTATACCCTGCGTCGCGACTTCGATATTCCGCCGCTCATGTTTGATCGTCAGGAAATCACGGCCCTGGTTCTCGGCGCCCGCATGGTCAAAGCCTGGGGCGGAACGGAGATGGCCGAAGCGGCCAACAATGCCCTGCGCAAAATTGAGGTGGTCCTGCCGCCTGATCTGCGTGATCGTATCGATCAAGTACAGCTTTACGCGCCCGGTTTCCGCGTCTCGAAAGAGCTGCGCCACAGGCTCGATAGCCTGCACCACGCCGCCATCGACCGCTCTGTCCTCGATGTCGAATACAGCAGTGAAGCCGGTGACCTTACTCGCCGTCGCATCCGTCCGCTGGCCCTGGTCTTCTGGGGCGGGGTCTGGACCCTCGTCGGCTGGTGCGAACTTCGCCGCGACTTCCGCAGCTTTCGTGTCGACCGGATGCAGTTCATCTCCATTCTGGACGAGATATTTACGCCGCAGGCCGGTCAGACACTGGCCGATTTCCTGAAGCAGGTCAGAGCCCAATCACCCGATCAGACCGGAAGATAAGCCGCCGATCCGTCGATATCTTTAGGCACTCGCGATGATTTCAGACGCAATTCGCGCGGCTTCCTCGCAAGCGGCTCGGTCCACATCTTTATGGGTCACGAAGCGAATCTGATGATCTGCAGCGGTGCCGGCAATCACGCCGCGTTTCCTGAGGCGGTCGAGTATGGGAGTCGGATCGGAGTATCTTCGCACGGTGAAAATCACGATGTTCGTCTGCACCGTGGTGAGGTCGATCTCCACCTGATCGAGTTCAGCGAGGTTTTCCGCCAGATAGCGCGCATTCGCGTGATCCTCGGCCAATCTCTTCGGCATCTCCTCAAGCGCGATCAGCCCAGCCGCCGCCAACACACCCGCTTGGCGCATGCCGCCGCCGAGCATCTTCCGCACTAGCCGGGCTCGTTCGATGAATCTGCGGCTGCCGACCAGCATCGATCCCACGGGCGCTGCCAGGCCTTTTGACAGGCAGAACATCACGCTGGAAAAACCGGAAGTGAGATCGGCGACCGGGATGTTGAGAGCCGTGGCCGCATTGAAGATGCGCGCCCCATCAAGATGTACGGGGATGCCCATCGCGCTCGCACAGCCCCAGATCTCTTCGTAGACCTCGACTGGAGTGACCGTACCGCCGGCCATGTTGTGTGTATTTTCGAGCGTAATGAGGCCGGTCCCGGCGCGATGGTCGCTTCCCTTCCGGTATGTCTGCTCAACATGCTGCCAGGTAACGATGCCGCGTTCGGCAAAAACAGTCCGCAGCTGGCAGCCCGAGAAAGCCGCGCCCATCGCCATCTCCCAATCGACAACATGCGCCCGCGCCTCGCAGATCACTTCCTGCCCGGGCTGCGTATGTAGCCGAATCGCGATCTGATTGCCCATCGTGCCCGTCGGGACAAAGATCGCTGCCTCGCGCCCAAAGACCTCGGCGGCGCGCGCTTCCAGCAGATTTACCGTAGGGTCTTCGGCGTAGACGTCGTCGCCGACCTCGGCCGAAGCCATGGCAGCGCGCATGGCGGGGGTGGGCTTGGTCACGGTGTCGCTGCGCAGGTCGATGGTCGAAGTGGGGGCTTCAGCATCGGACACGGCGAGGATATCGGGGGTTTCGGATGGTGTCGAAGGCATGGAAGAATTTTATCGCCTCGCTCGGCCGAATCCGGCAGGCAATCCACCGCTTCGCCTTCAGAAAGGCAGCAAAAGCAGAGGTACAGCCACCCCGGCCACCAGCAATCCGGTGAGCACCCACCACCCACGGCTGTATTTATAGGACATATAGATGCCAGTCAGCGTCGAGGTAACAAGGCTCAGGGAGACCAGAAGAAAGTACATCTTCATCGGCAAATGACTCGTCTGCGGAGCCGATGAAGCCGATTGACCCGACGCCTCTCCAGCTTTGGGCTGTCTGGAAGGCCCGAGTTGCGCTTGTGCCGGCACCGCCGGTCCGGATGACGTTGTTCTGGTGCCATCCGTCGCGCCGATCGCAGCTCCGTGCGGAGCTGGATCGCCTCGCTGCTGTTCTCCCGGGGCATTTTCCGGGCCAACCGGCCGTGCCCTGCGCGGAGGTACTTGAGTCGTCTGCTTCTTATGCAGTTGCGCCAAGGATCGCATCCACGCGGGTGGCTTGTAATTGCTGCCCTGCGTTGTCTCATGCATGCTGAAGGTCTGCAATGCCCCGGTGATCGCAAAGAAAAGCAGCGCAGGGGTCGTAAAAATTCCGAGATAAAGGTGCACCTTCCGCAGGAACTTCAATGCTCGATGGCCCTTCGACATACCACCTCTGGATCTGAGAAATTCGCGCCTTCAATTTCCGTCCCCGGCTGTGGCCAGCCCTCAGCAAAGACATTTCCATCGATCACGCTGGATATAAGACTAAAATAGTCCGCATTAAGACGCAAAGCTCGATCTCTGTCCCGTTGCGAATGGATATCTTGAATCCAGACAGAGAGATAGCGGAGTCAGGTCGGATGGTTGTGAGCGATTAGGGTTTCGCTGCAGAACTTCGACGGCTATGCCGCTGTTACGGCGAGGAAGCGCTCGAAGACCTCGTTCGAGACGAGGCGGCCGCGCGGTGTCAGCGCCACCCGGTCGTCAGTCCACGCAATGAGGCCATCGCACTCCAGCCCGGTCAAAATAGAGTCGAAGGCGCGAAGGGCTGCGGAGCCGAATTCCGCGCGCAATTCGGAAAGATTCACTCCCTGATTCAAGCGAAGCCCTAAAAACCACGCCTCTTCCAGCTCCTGTTCGCGCGACAGTCGATTGATCTCATCCCATCCCGGCGCCTCCAGGAACGGCTCCAGTTCATCGGTCGCAGCAAAGCGTAGAGCGGCACCGGAGTCCGTCCGCAGCATGGAATGTGCATCCAGACCCACGCCCAGGTACGCCTGCCGCCGCCAGTACTTCAGGTTGTGCTGCGATTCGGCGACGGGGCGTGCAAAATTTGAAATCTCATACTGCGGAAGTCCTTGCCCGGCAAGAAACTCCACGGCCTCCGCATACATCTCCACAATGGCATCGTCCGCCGGAACCTGCGGCGCGTAGTACTTCAAGCCGCCCGAAGTTACCTCCCGCCCCAGCCGCGAGTCCTCATCCACCTCCAGCATGTACACGCTCGCGTGATCCACACCCGTCTCGGCCAACACAGACAAAGATTCCCGCCACGAATCCCGAGTCTGTCCCGGCAGTCCCGCAATCAGGTCCACGTTCACGCGATCGACACCCGCCCGTCGCACACGCTCAATATCGCGCAGCGCGATCTCGCGGCTATGCAGCCTGCCGGTGTGCTTTGCTTCGGAGTCCACAAACGACTGCACACCAAAGCTGACGCGATTTACACCGCACTCCACCATCACCGCCAGCGTCATGTCCTCAAGTTGCCCCGGCGCGCATTCCACGGTAATCTCGGCGCCGGGCAGTACCACAAACTCCCGCCGCAGCGCCCCGAATAGTCGCTCGATCAGCTCCGGAGGCAGCAATGACGGCGTTCCCCCGCCCAGGTAAACCGTATCTACGACTTCAGACATCACGGCTCCCCGTGGACCAGCCTTCTCCCGAATCCCACGCAGATCCTGCTGCAATCGCTCCACATACCGCCCAAAATAGCTCGCCGGAAATACCCCCGACGCGAAGTTGCAGTAGGTGCACTTCGCCTTACAAAACGGAATCGAGAGATAGAGGCCGAGAGTTTCCATCTATAACCATTCTCCCATCCGGACATAGCAGATCGTAAGGAATCCGAGACTACTCATAGTCCTCCTCACCATCCATCGGGAGTGGTTCCCGAACAGGCCCCGACAAAATGCTTTCGGCTGCCTCAAGGTCCTCTTTGGCCACTTGGAGTCGAATTCCGCCCAGCAGGTTCGACCATAACCAGTCCAGGCGAACGATATTCTCATCTCGCAAATAGCACTGGATTCCGGCTGAATCGAGCGCGCACTTGGCAAGACCAGCTGCGGCGGGATCGCGATATTGGCGGACCGTGACCATCTCGTCGAACTTCAACCACTCAGGAGAATCCGTCAAGTCCGGAGCAGGCAGCGATCTCCGCTCAAATTCAGCTCGCAGGAGCGGCTTTGCTGCATCCGTGAGCGATTCGTACTCCGATCCCAGCTCCAATAGCTCTCGATCGCTCATCTCCGCATAATATGCTGCGAGTGCGCGCTCTCCCGATGGATCTGGTTTGTTCATGATTTTGAAATCCTACAACACAGCCTTCTCGAATAGGCGAGAGTGCGCGAAGCACCTTGCCGCCGCTCTCCCGTAAAATAGAAACAGCTCATGGCTGGTTCGGACAAACAGAAAGCCCCCAAAGACGGGAAGAAAAAACCTGCTCAACAGCAGGACGACGACGTCATCGGTAAGGCTTACGATGGACGGCTGATGCGCCGCCTCATCACTTATCTCTACCCCTACAAGTGGGCGGCCTTTATCTCCATTGTGGCCATTGTTATCAAGGCCGTCTGCGACGTTCTCGGACCGTACCTGACGAAAGTCGCCATCGACCGCTACATGACTGCGAGTCCCCAACACAGCACACTTATCTCGCGTCGGCTCAGCGCCGATCCCGTGCGGGGCATCACCCAGATCGCGCTTATCTACCTCGGTTCGTTGGTGCTGAGTTACGTTCTCGAATTTCTGCAGACCTATCTCATGCAGTGGACCGGCCAGAAAATCATGTTCGACATGCGCCGCCAGATCTTTGGCCATCTCCAGCGCATGCACGTCGGCTTCTACGACCGCAATCCGGTGGGCCGCCTGGTCACACGACTTACCAGCGATGTCGACGCCCTCAATGAGCTGTTCACCGCCGGAGTCTTCGCCATCTTTGAGGATGTCTTCGTTCTCGCCGGCATCGTCTTTGTCATGCTGCGCATGAATTGGTGGCTGGCGCTGCTGGCCTTCTCCGTACTGCCCTTCATCCTGTTGGCCACGCGCATCTTCCGCAAATATGTGCGCGAATCTTACCGCCGCATTCGCACTGCCATCGCGCGTATCAACAGCTACACGCAGGAACACGTGACGGGCATGAGCTTGGTCCAGCTCTTCAACCGCCAGCAGCGCGCCTACGATGACTTTGATGCCGTCAACCGCACCCACATGGTTGCCTTCAAAGACTCCATCCTGGCCTACGCCCTCTACTATCCGGTCGTCGAAATTCTCAGCTCCATTGCGATCGCCCTGGTCATCTGGATCGGCGGACGCGGCGTTATGCGTAGCGCCGTCTCGCTCGGCGTGCTCGTAGCCTTCATCCAGTACTCGCAGCGTTTCTTCCGCCCCATCCAGGATCTGAGCGAGAAATACAACATCCTGCAGGCTGCCATGGCCGCCAGCGAACGCGTCTTCAAGCTCATCGACACCAAGCCGGAAATCGTCTCTCCCGCACACCCCAAGAAGACCGACAACTCCGGCAGCATCGAGTTCCAGAACGTCTGGTTCACCTACCAGCGCCTCGACGACGAAACCCGGGCGCGCGTCGCCCGCTCCACACCCGAAGAACTCAGTGCCATCGACGACATCGAGTGGATTTTGCGCGGAGTGTCATTCGCGATCGATCCTGACCAGACCGCTGCTATCGTGGGCCACACTGGAGCCGGTAAGTCCACCATCATTAGCTTGATGATGCGCTTCTACGACATTCAATACGGGCAGATCCTCATCGATGGAGTTGATGTCCGCGAGCACGACCTGCTCAAATTGCGCCAGCACTTCGGGGTGGTCTTGCAGGACCCCGTCCTTTTTAGCGGCACAATCGGCAGTAACATCCGCATGGGAACCGATTCCATCACCGACGAAGAAATGCGCCTGGCGGCCGACCAGGTCAACATCCACGACTTCATCACCTCACTCCCCGGCGGCTATGAGGAGCCGCTCCGTGAACGCGGCAATTCGCTTTCCACAGGACAAAAACAGCTCATCAACTTCGCCCGCGCCCTGGCGCACAACCCGCGCATCCTGATCCTCGACGAAGCCACTTCCTCGGTCGACACCGACACCGAACTCCGCGTCCGTTTAGCCCTGGAGCGCATGATTCGAGGCCGCACCTCGGTGGTCATCGCGCACCGCCTGTCAACGATTCAGCAGGCCGACGTCATCCTCGTCATGCACAAAGGCCAGCTCCGCGAGATGGGCAGCCATCAGGAGCTGCTCGCCCGCCGGGGCATCTACTGGAAGCTCTATCAGCTGCAATATAAGGATCAGGAGCTTGGGCTGAGCGCATCGGGACTAACGCCATCGCTCGCGGTAGGGACGGATTAGGGGAATCTCCAGCATGGAGGCCCGGATCAGACTCGCTTCCACCTCGGATCTGGAACAGCTTTCACAGCTGCGGTGCGCACTTTGGCCGGAATCATCCATAGAAGAAGACAAGCGGGAACTCGCTGCGATTCTCAGCACCAACCCTGCCGGGAACATGCCGCTTGACATCTATGTCGCAGAAACCGAGGAGGGCGCAGTCGTCGGCTTCCTTGAAATTGGATTGCGCTCACATGCGGACGGCTGCGACACCAGGGTTCCAGTAGGGTTCATCGAGGGCTGGTTTGTTTCCGAAAGCCATCGAGGACAAGCGATCGGGGCACAGCTGATGGCTGCCGCGGAAGACTGGGCACGAAATCATGGATGTGTCGAGATGGCTTCTGATACCTGGACCGACAATGACTTATCTCAACGCGTCCATGAGGCGCTCGGGTTCGAGGTTGTCGACAGGTGCGTGCACTATCGCAAGGCGCTGTAAGCGCGGAACCGAGTGATGCGCTTCCTGGCAAGACGTGGTCGGTTACGAGGAAGGCTAGAAGACGACCCAGCTCATGCGAGTCCCAAACACCAATGTTGTTCGATCGGCCTGGCTTGAGTCATTCGCGCTCGCAGGTTCAACACTCAAGCTCGCCCGGCGAACTCCCGAGTCTCCGTTGAGACCCGAACCTTCTCCCCTTCCTTGATGAACAGAGGCACCGCAAGCTCCAGTCCCGTCTCCAGCCGGACGGTCTTGGTCACGCTCCCGCTGGACGAGTTCCCACGCGCCCCGGGCTCCGCATAACTCACCTCTAACTCTACGAAGAGTGGAAGCTGTAAGCCGATGGGATTGCCATTGAACTTATGCAGCTGGGTCAGCATGCCCTCCACCAGCAGGTCCAGCGCATTGCCCACCATCGACGCGGAGAGCGTGAGAGTCTCGAAGCTCTCCTGATCGAGAAAGTGCGACCCATCTCCATCGGTATAGAGATACGACGCCGGGACGATCTCGAGGTCCGGCTCCTTGAACTTCTCGCCCGCCTTGAAGCTCTTCTCGAAAACGGCTTGGGTCAGCAGGTTTCGCATCTTCAGCCGTACCAGCGTCTGGCCACCGCGCGCCGTAGGGGTGGACACGTCCGCCTCCAGGCAGTAATACGGTGTATTCTCGAACTCGAAAAACGCTTTGCGCTTAATATCAATCGCATCGATCAGTGCAGCCATAAAACTCCTCAACTTCCACTTACCGCCGGCACACCGGCGCGGACTACATCCCCACTTTCTTCTGAGTATAAAGTGGCCGGGAAAACCCGGATGCCGTGGATCACACCGGCACGAACGGCATAAAATGGAGCAAATGCCCTTTCCCATCAAAGTCTGTGTTATCTGCTCGCAGGAATTCGAGCTGAAGCCGGATAAACCAGGCTTCGCCAACCGCTGCCCGGAGTGCAGCGCGCCCGAAGCGGATTCTGAAATGCTCGGTCGCCCGAACGCCGACGCACTCGGCAATGTAAAAGAAGTAAACGAGGCTCGGAAGAAAGCTATGCGCGACCTGCTCTACCGCAAGGATAGCTAGCTGCGAATGAGCAGAAAGCCCAAAATCTTCCTCTCTGCCGGCGAAGCCAGCGGAGACCACTACGGCACCCTCCTCATTCCCGCTTTACGCCGCCTCCTACCTCAGACTGACTTCTTCGGCCTCGGCGGACAGCGCATGGAGGCCCTCGGCTTCCGCCGCATCGTCCGTGCAGAAGACGTAGCCGTGATGGGTATCACCGAGGTGATCAGGCACATGCCCCAGATTTACGGCGAGTATCGAAAACTGAAAAGAAGCATCCGGTCTGAACGTCCGGATGCCGCTATCCTCATCGACTTTCCCGACGTCAACCTCTCGCTCGCCCGCCATTTCAAGCAAGCGGGGGTGCCCGTCATTTACTTCGTCTCACCGCAGCTCTGGGCCTGGAAAAAATACCGCATTCGCAAGGTCCGGCGCTATGTCGATCGCATGCTCGTGATCTTCCCTTTTGAAGAACGCTTCTACCATGACCGCCAGGTCCAGGCCACCTACGTCGGCCATCCGCTCGCCGACCTACCGCTCCCCACCGTCTCCCGCGAAGACTTCGCTCGCGAAACCTCTCTCGATCCGTCCAAACCTTTGGACCCGACGAAGCGGTGGATAGGGTTGCTCCCCGGCAGCCGCGCCAAGGAAATTCGCCTCAACCTGCCCGAAATGCTTCGAGCCGCTGACCTCCTCGAGAAGCACGGCAATTACGAATTCCTGCTCCCGCTCGCGCCAACACTGACCGAGACCCAACGAGCCGAAGTCCAAGCCATGCTTCCCGCCACTCTGCGCATCCTCATCACGAGCGACGCCCGCGCCACTCTCCACCACTGCCGGGCCAGCCTCGTTGCCAGCGGGACAGCCACGGTCGAGGCCGCGCTTATAGGCAATCCCTTTGTCGTGGTCTACCGCGTTTCTCCACTCAGCTACTCCGTCGCCAAGCGCGTCGTTGACGTGCCCCATGTTGCCATGGTCAATCTCATCGCAGAACGCCGGGTGGTTCCTGAACTCATTCAGGGTGACTTTACCGCTGAAACCGCCGTCTCACACTTGCAGCCGCTTTTGGAAGAAGGGCAGCCTCGCGCTCGCATGATTGCCAACCTGCGCGAAATATCGGGTATGCTCAAGGCCGAAGATAATAACAACGGCGAATCCGCAATCGACCGCGTCGCCCGTATTACAGTCGAAGTACTTGACCAGAATTCGCATGGAACTGTTTAACGAAAAATGAGCCACGTCAGGAAAAATAACTCGATCGCCATGACGAAATTCCGCTCCGTATACCGGCCTCTTCCCTTCTTACGCCTTGCCGTTGTTGTGGGCGCTGTTTTTCTTCTTGCCGCGCCAAGCCTCCGCGCCGCCGATAAAATGCCGCTCCAGATGAATGCCTATACCATCGACGCCGAATTGAAGCCGCAGAGTCACATGCTGACCGCCGTCACTCGCGTCACCTTCACGGCCCTGGAGCCCGTTGAGACCGCCGTCTTCGAACTCCACGGCGCACTCAAAGTCGACAAGGTCACCGACTCCAGAAACCAGCCCCTCAGCGGCGAGCGCGGAGCAGAAGCCTCCCTCCGCATCACTCCACAGCAGCCGTTGACCAAGGGCCAGACCTATACCTGGACCTTCTACTACTCCGGAGCCCTGGAAAGCGATGCAGGAGGTCCCGTCGAGGGCCTAAAACTCGCCTATGTCGGCGATCCCGCTTCGTATCTGTTTTACGCCGGTCGCTGGTTCCCCATGCTCGGCTACCAGACCAACCGCTTCACCGCCGATATGCACATCAAGGTTCCCTCCGGCTACACGGTCATCGGCAGCGGTTCGCAAGGCAGCGCTAAACCCGCCGCTAACGGAGAGAATGAGTACGACTTCAGTTGGAAGAAGCCCGGCTTCCCCGGCACGATTATCGCGGGCAAGTTCAACCCTCCCGCCTCGCCTGCCCCTAACATCCACGTCTACACGACAGACGCGCACAAAGCTGCCGCCGCCGACTACGGTCAGACCGCGCTGCGCGTTCTTGCCTACTTCACCTCGAGCTTCGGCCTGCCCGAATCCAGCACTCTGAACGTGGTTGAGCTGCCCGACGACACGGTGCCATCCTACTGGGCGCCTGAAATCGCAGCCGTTGCCGGTAACCGCATCGGCGGCAAGACCGACTTCCGTCTTCTCTCCAACACCATTGCCCACCAGTGGTGGGGCAGCGAAGTCAGCCCGGCCACACAAAACGACGCCTGGATCACCAATGGCATGTCCCGCTATGCCGAGCTGATGTACCTCGAAGACGCCTCAGGCAGAGCCGCACTGGACAACGCCATTCTTGACGTCTCCGCCGGAGCTCTGGCCTACGACACCATTCCGCTGTCCAGTGCCGGCCGCCTCAGCGTCTACTCGCCAGAATTCCAATCGATGACGCTCGAAAAAGGGGCCGTGGTCTTCCACATGCTCCGCTGGGAAGTGGGCGATGACAGCTTTATCAAAATCCTTCGCGCCGCGCTCTCGCAATTTACAGACAAGGGAATCAAGACCAGCGATTTCGAGAAGGTCGCCGAAGCGCAATCCCAGCAGCAACTCACACCCTTCTTTGCCCAGTGGCTCGATGGGACAGGCGCGCCCGCGTTCACCGACAAGTATGCGATCTACCGCCTCGGCAATAACAAGGGCTTCCGCACCATCGGAGAAATCCAGCAGGATCTGGATCTCTTCAATATGCCCGTCGATCTACGCATCGACACAGATGGCAAGACGGAGAACAAGCGCATCACCGTCGTCGGCACCGACTCGCAATATGTGGTCGATACCTTCGGACGTCCGCGCCATGTGCTCATCGACCCCGACAATTGGGTTCTCAAGAATACCCCCAACATGCAGGTCCGCGTCGCCATTCTCAAAGGCCAGCAATTGGTTGCTCAGGGCGATATCACCGGCGGCCTCGCCGAGTACCAAAAGGCGCTCCAGGCCAATCCGCAAAGCTCGCTCGCCCACTACCGCGTCGCCGAGATCTTCTTTACCCAGCGCAACTATCAGTCCGCCATCAACTCTTATCGCGACGCCCTGCGCGGCGACGACGACCCCAAGTGGACCGAGGTCTGGAGCCATGTCCAGATCGGAAAGATCTTCGACGTAACCGGCCAGCGCGACCGCGCCGTTCCCGAGTACCGTCAGGCCGTCCAGACCAACGACAACACTGCCGGAGCTCTCAACGAAGCCCGCCACTACCTCCAGGTACCCTACAAACGCCCGGACACAGAATAGGCTCGGGGCGGCCACGGTAGAATCTCGCCGAGGCTACCTGCGCCATGAAGAAGACCGCTGCCGACATTGCCTTCGCCTTTATCGACCACATCAACGCGCACGATGTCCACAGACTGGCCACTCTAATGACGGATGATTTTCTCTTCGTCGACGGCCTGGGCCAGGAAGTTCGCGGCAGCCGGCAGATGGAAAAAGGCTGGGAGGCTTACTTCACATGGTTCCCCGACTATTCCATCCAGGTGGATGAGGCCTTCTGCCAAGGCCCTCTCGTCGGTCTCTTCGGTTCCGCGCAAGGCACCTACGCTGTCGATGGCAAGCTGCTCCCGGAGAACCGCTGGAAGATACCCGCCGCCTGGAAAGCCGTCGTCCGGGACGAACGCATGGCCGAGTGGCGCGTCTACGCCGACAACGAGCCGGTCTGGAAGATCATGCGCGTCAAGCGCGACTGACGCGGCTTCTCCGGCTCTCGTCGCTGAACCTCCCTCCCGTGCACAACTGCCCTCGCATATTGTGCTGTGAGTCAGGTAAAGTTACCCCAGCCGCAGACGGCATTCATGGAGTTGAAACAATGAGCGCGCCAAGCACCACTACCGCTGTTCCCAGCACTTCCCAGACCTACGTAAAACCGGGTCGCATGCTCTCGCTCGATCTATTGCGCGGTCTCACCATCGGCTTCATGATCCTGGTCAACAACAATGGCGATGGCAGCCGGGCCTATTGGGCGCTCAAGCATGCCAACTGGAACGGCTTCACGCCTACCGATCTCGTCTTCCCCACCTTTCTTTTTCTCGTGGGCGTCTCTACAGTTTTCTCAACCGACTCGCGCCTGGCGCAGGGCGCCACGAAGCAGTCCATCTTCCTTCACACGCTTCGACGCACGGTCATCATCTTTCTGCTGGGATTGCTGGTGAACAGCTTTCCGCACTTCAACCTGCACACGCTGCGCATTTATGGAGTCCTGCCGCGTATCGCCATCTGCTACTTCGTCGTCGCCATCCTTTACCTCCTTAACCCCGGATGGCGCAGCAAGGCTGTGCTCGTTGTCGCTGCGCTCGGCTCTTACTGGATCCTGATGCGTTTCGTCCCCGTCCCCGGCTATGGCCTCCCCGGACACGATGTTCCCTTCCTCGATCGCGACGGCAACCTCGTCGCCTGGATCGACCGGCAGATATTCTCTTCCTCGCATCTTTACGAAGGCACGCGCGATCCTGAGGGACTGCTCAGCACCATCCCCTCGCTCGCGACTGCGCTCCTCGGCATGCTCACTGGAATCTGGCTTCGCACCAGCCGCAGCCTGGCTGAAAAGGCGCGCGGCATTGCCATCGCCGGCGGCACGGGAGTTTTGCTGGGCGGGCTCTGGAACCTCTGGTTCCCGCTGAACAAAAAGCTGTGGACCAGCTCCTTTGTTCTCTTCGCTGGCGGCCTCAGCCTTTTGCTGCTAGCGCTCTCTATCTGGATCGTCGACATCCGGAACACCCCAGCCAGCAATGAGGGCCGTGCACGGCGCTCGCGTCTCTTCACTCCGTTGCTTGTCTTCGGAACCAACGCCATCACGGCTTATGTCTTTTCAGAGTTGCTCGCAGGGGCGATCGACAATATCCACCTCAGCTCCGGCGGCAACCTGCAGCAGTGGCTCTACCATTCCATCCTTGCCGTCGTGCCCCACCCGGCCTTCGCGTCGCTGCTTTATTCACTGGGCTTCGTCGCTGTCTGCTGGCTGCCGGTCTATGTGCTGTACCGCCGGCGCATCTTTATCAAAATCTAATGATCCATATCTGATTACGGGGGGACTGAGCTTCGAGTGAACGACCCGATGCAGCCAGGGCTATCGCGTTGGAATGCGTTATGGCGCGGCCTCTTTGAAAGCGCGCGGCCCTTCACCGCTGCTGGAGTGGTACGAGACGCGTTCGCCGGAATCCAACTGGCGGCCGTCAATATTCCGCAGGCGCTCGGCTACACCAAGATTGCCGGGACGCCGGTGGTCACGGGGCTTTACACGTTGTTGCTTCCGCTCGTGGCTTTCGCAACCTTTGGTTCCTCGCGATACCTGGTAGTGGCCGCCGACTCCGCAACCGCTGCGATTCTCGCTGGTGGCATCTCTGGAATGGCGCCATCGGGAAGCGCGCGATATGTGGCTTTGGCAAGCATGGTGGCGCTGCTTACCGCGGCTTTCCTTCTGCTGGCCAGGTTGCTTAAGCTGGGCTTTCTGGCTGATTTTCTTTCGCAGACTGTGCTGGTGGGGTTTCTGACCGGAGTGGGATTTCAGGTCGGCATTGCGGTGCTCGGCGAAATGCTGGGGGTACAGACTCACTCACGCAGGTCGATTCTGCAACTTGCTGAAGTGCTCCACGGCCTGCCCCAGGTACACCTTCCCACGCTGGCACTTTCCGTTGCCATTCTTGGAGCCATACTCGTACTGCGCCGCTTTGCTCCGAAGGTACCGGGTTCGCTGATCGCCGTTGCCAGCGCGGAGATTGCGAGTATGCGATGGCATTTTGAGGCGCATGGCATCTCGGTCATCGGTCCGGTTGTCGGCGGCTTGCCGCACCTCGGTCTCACCTGGCTGGGCTGGAGGGCAACTGAGCCTCTGATCGGAGTGGCAGCATCGTGCACGGTCATGATCATTGCGCAGAGCGCGGCAACGGCTCGAATCTACGCCGAGCGCCACCAACAGGAGCTCGAGGAGAATAGAGACCTGGTCGGTCTTTCCGCGGCCAATGCCGTAGCAGCCTTGAGCGGCACATTTGTAGTGAATGGCAGTCCCACCCAGACGGCGATGGTCGAGAGCTCCGGTGCCCGCGGCCAGATGGCGCAGATTTCAACCGCCGCTGTGGTAGCGCTGGTACTGCTTTTTCTCACAAAGCCGCTGCAATATCTTCCTCATTGCGTGCTTGGAGCGATCGTCTTCCTTATTGCGATTCGGCTCATCGATCTGCGCGGATTCGAGAACATTCGGCGCGAGAGCCCGCAGGAGTTCGCCCTGGCTCTTACCACTGCGATCGTCGTGGTTTTGGTGGGAGTCGAGCAGGGTATCGTGCTGGCGATGGTAATGTCGCTCCTGCGTATCGTGCACCACAGCTATCATCCCAGCACCGGCGTGATGATTCCCGGCGAGAACAACCTATGGCATTTGATCCCCCCCGTATCCGGTGCGGTCACGGAGCCCGGGTTGGTGATCTACCGCTTCGGGGCGGCGCTCTTCTACGCCAATGTTAGTCGGTTCGCCAATGAGGTCAAACAGCTTGCCAATCCAACTGGTTCGCAAATTCGTTGGCTGGTGGTCGATGCCGAAGCCATGACGCACGTCGATTACAGCGCTTCCCGAGTGGTTCGGGAGGTGAAGCGGGATCTCGTCTCCTGGGGAGTCGAGCTGGTATTCGCGCGCGTCCAATCGGACCTGAAGGCCGACCTGGATCGGCATCACCTTACCGAAGCGATCGGTACGGCGCGGATCTATCCACGTCTGCATGATGCGCGGAAGGCATTTGCCAAACTCAACCATCCGCCAGCGCCTGAGAGTTAACCTCGAAACATGTTCGCCACCTGAACGCCGATTCAGATGAAGTAGGGGTATCATCATTAGCGTGCCAACCATCCGCATCTCGGAAGCCGAAGTAGCCCGTGACTGCGCCGGTCCGCTGGCCAGCGTTTGTGCTGGCGCGGAGGTCGTGATTGAGAGTGGCTTCGATGGCTGCCGCGCCGGATCTGAACCCGGCGGTAGGTGGTACGATTTCGGTCTGAAGACGACAGTTGAGGGGAGAGGGTCGATGGTCCTTCGCAGAGTTCTCGTGGTCGTCCTGGGTATTCTGGCCGCCGGCTTCTGGCTTGCAGGCGGAGTGGGTTATGCGCAAGCTGGGCTTACACCTGATCAGTTGAAGCAACTCGTGGCGCCGTTTGCCCTGTTTCCGGATGCGCTGGTGGCGCAGATAACCGCGGCTTCAACGGATCCGCAGCAGATCCATGATGTGGACGTGTGGATGAGGCGCAATAGCAACCTGGACCCGCAGGCACTGACGGATGCGGCGCAACAGCAGGGCTTCGATCCGGCCTTCGTTTCTCTGGTGAATTTTCCCACCGTGCTGGATATGATGGCCGAAAATCTTGACGACTATGCCGCGTTGGGTCAAGCGTTCCGGGCCGACCAGCAGGCGGTGATGGCAGCGATTCAGACACTGCGTCAGGACGCCTTTGCCAGGGGTGCGCTCGACACCAATGAGTACCAGACGGTCTCGCTGCAACAGGACGCCGGCGTGCAGGTAGTGGTGATTCAACCGACGAATCCCCAGGTGGTGTTTGTTCCCGTGTATCAGCCGCAGCAGGTGTGGTCGAGTGGGCCGAGCACGGGGGATGTTATCGCAGCGTCAATGCTGAGCTTTGGCGCGGGGATCGCGATGGGCGCGTGGCTCAATAATAGCCATCCGTGGGGCTGGGGCGGATGGGGCTGGGGATGGGGCGGTAGGGGGATGGTTGTTCACAACAATGTGTGGGTCGTGAACAATCGGTGGAGAAGCCCTCATCCTACCTTTCGTCCGCGGCCGCCGCGGTGGAATCGCCCGATCTATGCGCGGCCACCCAACAACTGGAATCAGCGGCCTGGATGGCGTCCACCGCCGTCGGGATGGAGACCCGATGGACCGAGCAATCCAAATTGGAGTGGAGGCAACCGGCCTGGGGGCAACCGGCCTGGAGTGGGCCGCCCGGGTGGAGGCAACGCCGGAGGGAATCGTCCTGGCGGAGGTAACACTGGCGGAAACAGGCCGGGTGGTGGCAACACTGGAAACAATCGTCCCGGTGGGGGAAACGCTGGAAACAACAGGCCCGGTGGCAATCCTGGCGGGAATACCGGTGGGAATCGCCCCGGCGGAGGCAACACCGGTGGGAACGCTGGCGGCAACCGGCCTGGAGGAAACACTGGGGCGAATAGGCCGGGTGGAAACACTCCTGGTGGGAATACCGGGGCAAACAGGCCTGGGGGCAACGCTGGGGCGAATCGCCCGGGCGGAGGCAACGCCGGTGGGAACACTGGCGGCAACCGGCCTGGAGGAAATACCGGAGCGAATCGTCCTGGCGGAAACACCGGGGCGAACCGGCCTGGTGGCAACGCTGGGAATCCCCCGGGTGGTGGCAACCGACCCCCGACTGGTGGCGGAGGGAACCGCCCGGCTACCGGAAACAGGCCTCCGAACAATGCTGCGAACAGGCCGGCCAATAACAATCGACCTGCGGGTGGGGCCAATGTCGGTCGTCCGCAGAGTGGGCAACGTCCGCAACAGACTACGGGTTCGCGGCCGGGTGGGCTTGGAGGGAATAACAGTGGCAGCCAGGCACGGGCGGCGAGCAATCGAGGCAGGTCGAGTGCTGGCAGCGGCAACCAGGGAGGTCGGCGCTCATGACATTTCGCGATCGTAGGTGGCTGCGTGGATCAATCGTTACCGTTCTGGTTGTGTTGAGTTCGGTCTTTGCCCGGCCGCAGGACGCGGGGGTCAAGACCTATCCCACGTACCAGGCGGCGGCGGCGGCGTTTGTGGCAGCGGTGAAGGCGAAGGACGATGCCGCGCTCAAGGAGATGCTTGGGGCCGAAGCGCAGGGTATGCTGTCGTCAGGGGACGCGACCGCGGACGAGAATGATCGGGTGGCGTTCCTGAAGCACTACGAGGAGGCACATGGCTTCGTTCGCCAGACACCGGACAAGGTATTACTGACGGTGGGGTCGACCGCATGGCCGCTGCCCTTCCCCATCGTGAAGGCGGATGGCGTGTGGCACTTCGACGCGGTCGAAGGCGCGAAGGAGCTGTCGTACCGGCGGATCGGACAGAACGAGCTGGACGCCATCCGAGTGGTTCGTGCTCTGCGTGTAGCGCAGAGGGAATATGCCGCTACGGGACATGATGGCAATCCCGCAGGGGCGTATGCGCAACGCTACAGGAGCTCGCCGGGGAAGCAGGACGGTCTCTATTGGGAGGCTAAGGAAGGCGAGGCGGAGAGCCCGGCGGGGGTCCTGGTAGCAGAAGCGACGAGCGAGGGTTATGAGAGCTCGCAGCAGACCGGGAAGCGTACGCCGTTTCATGGATATTTCTTCCGGATTCTGAAGGCCCAGGGCTCCAATGCTCCCGGCGGAGCAAAGGACTATGTGCAGGACGGGAGGATGACGGGCGGGTTTGCGATCCTCGCTTTTCCGGCGGAGTATGGGGCCAGCGGCGTGATGACGTTTATCGCTGGCCCGCGCGGGCCGGTCTATCAGAAAGACCTGGGGGCCGGGACTGCGGAAGCGGCCAAGACCATTACCTTCAATCCGGACAGCTCGTGGAAGCGGATTCCCTGAGGGAGCTCGCAAGCCCCGACATTTGCCCATGCATGGGATCGATCGCGGCAAGCTTGTCCACCCCGTAGAGTCCCCGAGAGAGCCGTAAGCTTCTCATTATAAATGACAAAACCACTCAACTACCTGGCCGACAAATTCCACGAAATTGATCCATTGGATTCTGGGCCAAATCCCGCATTGGAAAGAGCAGCAGCCAGGCGGGCCAAGCGGATGAGGTGGAAGCTGCCGTGAGCCATCAGGGGTTAGAAACGATTCGGCTTATCTTCGAATGGACGGCTGTCGGAATCGAGGTATTGGCGGTCGCCGTCATTGTCGCCGGCGTCGTCATCCTGGGCGTGCGTCGCGATACCGTGCGCGATCTGTTTGCGATCGGGAAGGAAGGCACCTACGAACATTACCGGCACCTGTTGGCAAAGCGGTTGTTATTGGGGTTGGATCTTCTGGTCGCGGCAGATGTGATCCGCACCGTGGCCCTTGAAGCTACCTTGAGAAATGTCGCGGTCCTGGGATTGATGGTTCTTGTCCGCACCTTCCTGAGCTGGTCGTTATATGTCGAGATGAAGGAGCGCTGGCCGTGGCAGCCGGCTCCGCATTCGGAGGCGGGGATGGATCAGGTGGAGTGACATCGATCACTTAGTCGTTTTCTGATCATTGCATGCATGTGCCTGTTTTATTGTGGATACAGACACCTAATGGTCTAAATGACCATGATCCCAATCACGCAGCGACTAGATTTGTCGTGATCACGGTCCGGAGCCGGCAGAAGGATCGCCGAAGATCGGCGCAATCAGCGTCATCACTGTCCCCACAATATCTTCCGAGGGAACCCGATGCGGCATCCGCGCCCATTCCTTCGCCGCGCCATAAATCGCCCAGCTGACGGTTGCGGCGATCATCTCCGGGCACGCGGCGCGCTCCGAAGGATGCTGCTTTAATCCCTCTAGAATCATCTGCCGCACCACCGCGACCACCGCGGACTCCATATGCGGCTCCAGCTGCCGTTGTCTCTCCGTTCCCGGAACGCCGGTCAGGTAGTCGCATACTCCCAGCACAATGGCGCCGAGCGCCGATGGGCAGGAGCCGTCAAACTTCACCCCCCGCTGCGCCAGCAGCACGTTGAACTGTCTGGCCACCAGGCACTCCAGCAACGCGAACTTGTCGGGGTAATGATCATAAAAGGTGGCGCGGTTCAGGGTTGCGGCGTCGGTAATATCCAGCACCGAAATCTTCTCGAACTCCTTTGTTTCGAGCAGCGATTCCAGCGCCTGCTGCAGCAGTTGACGGGTACGTCGGATGCGCGGATCGACTGCGTCAGTGATTTCGGCCATGGGAAGACAATCTCCAGGTTGTTAGATGGTACAGGCATGGCATAAGCAACAATTGTCGTTTTATTGAATCGACATCTGTCGGTTAAACATCAAGTGCTGTGAAGGAGAAACAGCCATGCTAACTTTACTTCACGTCGATTCCAGCCCACTTGGAGGCGCCTCCATTTCCCGCCACCTCTCCACGGAATTTGTTCAGAACTGGAAAGAGGCAAATCCTGATGGAAAAATCATCACTCGCGACCTGACTGCCAGCCAGCTCACCCCTGTCAACGCCGAATGGATCGGCGCAGCCTACACTCCTGAGGACTCCCGCACGCCCGCACAACGCAACCTTCTGGCCCTCTCTGACCGCCTCATCGCCGAGCTCCAAGAAGCCGACGAATATGTCTTCGGCGTCCCCATGCACAACTTCGGTATTCCTTCCGTCTTCAAGCTCTGGATTGACCAGATCGTCCGTGCCGGCAAGACCTTCGCCTATGTTGACGGAGCGCCCGTTGGCCTGCTCAAAAATAAGAAGGCCACGTTTGTCGTCGCTTCTGGTGGCGCTTATGACCCGGGCACCATCATGGCATCCTTTAACTTTGTGGAGCCCTACCTGCGCACCGTCTTCGGCTTCATCGGCGTCACCGAAACCGGCTTCCTCAACGCCGGCGGCGCTGCGGCCCTCAACTATGGCAAGATCGATCGCCAGACATTCCTGCGGCCGCACGTCGAATCCATCCGCTCTCAGTTCCAGGCCGCGTAAACAGTTGGCCGGTCATTTCCCGTGATCCACTCGTAGTAGGAATAAGAACAAAAAAGGCCCGGGACTGCCACCGTAGCCGGGCCTTCCCTTTTCCGCAGTCCTATTGGGATCAATGAGCGAAGAGGAAACCTTTTGTTCGGGATGAGGCAGGCTAAGCTTTCTGTTCACGATTAAATACTAACAACACCTTTGTTATCTATGATGTAATGGCGTAGTATTAATCCAATGAATGAAGTATAAACGATGCGACAAAGGGGGGCCCTATTCCGCGCCTTCGCCTACCCTTGTCGGCTCGATTTGCAGCGCATTGTTGAAGCGGTTGAAGTAGTTGAAAAGGCCGATGGCCGCCAGGAGTTCCACCACCTCGCCCTCGTCGTAGAACTCGTGGAGCCGATCGAAAAACTCGTCTGGAATGTGTTTGGAGTCCAGCGTCATCTGCTCCGCAAGGGACAGGGCCGCCTTCTCCGCCGGCGTAAAGTCATCGCGGATCTGGTAATTGGCGAGATCGTCGAGTTGTTCCTTCGACCAGCCGAGTTTCATCGCGATCTGGGTATGCGATCCAAGGCAATACTCACAACCATTCAGCTGCGAAGTGCGAACGACCACCAGTTCCTTGAGTTTGGTTGGGAGCGTTCCAGTCGTAAGAGTCGCCTCGAAGTGGGCGATCATCGTCGTGAAGATCTCCGGGCGGTGGGCCATCGTCCGGAACATATTCGGGACATTGCCCCGCGTCCGCATATATCGATCGTAAATCGCGGCAACATCATCAGTAGCCTCGCTGCGTCGAACGCGAGAGATGCGCGGTTGAGTCTTGAGCATGAAGTCCTCCAGGACACTACAGCTTACCGTGTTTTCCAGTGATGAAAACAGCGACATCCGAGTAGTGAACGGCAGCACGAAAGCGCCCCCGAACTCACCCCATGACCCTTTGACGCACATACCAGCATTTGATATAACCACAGAGGACGCTGTGTCCCCGCCACACACTCCTCAGTAGCTCAATGGCAGAGCATTCGGCTGTTAACCGAAGGGTTGTAGGTTCGAGTCCTACCTGAGGAGCCAATCATTGCAATAACTTAGTTTTGACCCGATCCGATTGGTCCGTCGATACCGGGGAAAATACCGGGGACTCCACCGGAAAATGTGCTTCTGGACGGCTGATTGATTCGACCGCTCCGCGCAGTTCGTCCGTGTTGAAGTGACCGTACCGCGCAGCCATCTTAACCATCGTGCTCGGAGACCAGCCGACGATCTTGGCAATCTTCGGAAGTGGCACCCCAGCGTTGATCATCCGGCTGATTGCGGTGTGTCTCAGGTCATGCGTGCGCACGGCCAGCGGCTCGGCTTTCTCTGTCTCCGCCCATCTGAAAGCGTCCTGCCAGCCATCTTGCGCGCGGCCTTCCAGGCTTCTGCCCTCCACGGGCTGTCACCTTCAAACCTCAAAGATGCCTCAGAATCTCGCGCGAGAGAACACGCGACAAGGTATCGAAACGATCACTCACGGTATCCGATGCGATACCACAAGCGAAGCGAGCCAAAAAGCAAGCCCGCTCGGGTGGTCGCGAGCACGATTCGTAATTGACTGTAAATAAAGCAACCAGAAAGCGCCGATGACTCTTTCGGCTGGCTGCGCCGCTTTGGCACGGAGCTTGCGCCAGGGAAACCGTAACAGGTGGCCATCAAAGGCAACCTCGAGGGAGCAAGCCAGCAAATTCGGTTCGGGGCCACAAAGTGGTCCAAGACGCTTTCAGAACTGAGGAAGAGAAATTCTCGATGAAGGAGAAGAGTCATGAGGCGAACGATCTCACTGTTGCAAACAATGATTCGGGCGGCTTTGTTTGCGTTTTGTGTCTCGCGAGCATCTCTCGCGCAAAACGCCAGGCCCACTCCGGTGTCCGACGAGCATTCCGGATGGGTGCAAGTTCCCGGTATGTTGACCAAGGTAGAGTGTGTCCACGAGATTCCCAAGGGCGCGCATCTCGAAATCAAGGAAGGAACATTCACTGGCGACGTCACGCTGGACGGAATACTCATCGCCCACTACGATCGCTGCTCCACGACACCGATACTCACCCGACCGGTAGGGCACACCACCGGTTCAGGATCTGGGGGTGCATCGCCTGACTTCTTTGGGGCTCCGCCGCCTCCCGGACCGCTGCCGCCTCCTCCCGGCAAGAACCCGCCTCCACCTCCGGTGGGCGACGGCTGGGTCGAGGCGGTGCAGAAGGACCTTTCGCTGGCAAGTGGCGATAACATCGACTATCTCGCGGGCAACTGGACCGTGCCGGAGAACCCGACGGCAGGCGGCGCTCTTATTTATCTCTGGAATGGAATCGAGCCGACGCCCTACGGCACCTGGGTGGTTCAGCCGGTGCTGCAATGGGGCAATAACGGGATGTTTGGCAATAGAGAGGGTTGGGTGATCTCTAGCTGGTTGTGGGGATCGAACGGAACGATGGTGCACACCACACCTGAGCCTGTTTCGCCCGGCGACCAGATTCGCGGCACAACCTGGATTACGAACCAGGTAAATCTCGGGCCGATCTGGGCTCCGAATTACGCTCTCAGTTGGCAGGTGAACACGGCTGACTATACGAACGAAGCCAGCACATCCCTCAGCGTGACCACTGGAGGGCTGCAATGGAATTTGGCATATGCCGGCGTCCTCGAGGCATACAATCTCACCGCTTGTTCGCAGTTCCCTGCCAGCGGCGCGACAGTCTTCAATTACTCCAGCGTCTATCATGGCTATCCCAGTTACGTTCTCGACGAGACGCCGTGGGTGCCACAGTATTATCCCTATGGTGGCCCGGGCTGCGAATTCGATGCGACGGTAGATGGAGACACGGGGACTCTGGATTATTGAAAGCACCCCGTGCTTTCATCAGCCTCTTCGAGATGCGATGAATGGGCATCCTCATTTGTAGCGCCAATGGTGAGGGTGATCACCTTGGGCGAATGGCATCTTTCCGGTTCATCAGGTGCGTGCCTCACACACTTTGCTCTGTCGATTCGGCCCGAACCCGGCGAGCGAGAAATACCGGGGAAAATACCGGGCACCTCAGGCAGCAAACCGCAGTCATCTGAAGTCATCAAGAGGCGGTTGGAACGCTTATAAACACAGGGTCCAGAGCACTCCATAGTCAACCGCAGAAAATAGTGAGAAATGGCCTTCTTCTCTTCTGTTAACCGAAGGGTTGTAGGTTCGAGTCCTACCTGAGGAGCCACTCATTGCAATAACTTAGTTTTGACCCGATCCGATTGGTCCGTCGATACCGGGGAAATACCGGGGGCTCCACTGGAAAATGTGCTTCTGAACGGCTGATTGATTCGACCGCTCCGCGCAGTTCGTCCGTGTTGAAGTGACCGTACCGCGCAGCCATCTTGACCATCGTGCTCGGTGACCAGCCGACGATCTTCGCGATCTTCGGGAGTGGAACTCCGGCGTTGATCATGCGGCTGATTGCTGTGGGTCTCAGGTCGTGAGTACGTACGGCGAGTGGTTCAACTTCCTCTGTCTCCGGCTTACCTGAAAGCGCCCTGCCAGCCATCTTGCGCGCGGTCTTCCAGGGTGTCTTCCAACTCCCCATCGGCTTCTCTGGGTTCACTGCGTCGGGTACGACCTCTCCGTTCTGGTAGCCTGCCTCGCCATCGAGACCGTACTTCTCTGTAGGGAAGACGTAGCGCTCCGGCTTGCGATCCGGAAACCGTTCAGCCCAGAAAGTCAGCGTTGCTATGGCAAGCTGGTTCAGCGGACGATGCGGCCGGTGCCGGCAGATGTCCTGTCTTTGCCGAACTGCAGGGAGCGGTTTACGAAGTCGATGTCCACTGCAACGTGCGCACCGTGTTCTTTCTGACGCCTGTCTCCAGCGTCAGAATCACGAACGGCAGCAGCGAACGAGATCTGGACTTGCCGCAGGCGTCCAGCAGAGCACGCTCATCCTCAGGCGTGATTGAGGTTCTCCTTGCGACTGCAGCCAACGTGTTCAATCAAGGGCATACTGAGATTCACATAATGTTAAGCGGTTGACTGCTAGTGAGATAGCGGTTCTGATGCCGGGAACGATTTGAAAGGCGGATGCACCGCTTCAGCAAGGTCGGGCAGACGGAGATTTTCCCAATTACATCCCCAGCAAACGAAGCTTGTGCGGGGAACGCTCGGGTTTCTCTCTCTTACTAAAAATCAAAAGAGAACCCCATTAGGGTCTCAGCTCCGAACTAAAAAGCCAATCAAATCATGGTGACTGCAAATTGCCGTTGGCACCGGGCGTCGTCCGCTGCGGATTCTTTGAGGCAGTCTTCATCGCGTCGCGACGTAGGACTCCAGCTTTGTCAACCGTTCCTGCAACGACGCGTTCTGCTTTTGCAGTTGCAGCTTCAGGCCTTCGATTTCCTGCCGCTGCGTTTTGATCTGCTGAAGCTGGGTTTGTAGTTCATCCTGCTGCGCCATTATTAGTGTGTGTTCTTTTTGCAATTCGTTCAGCAGCATGGGAGCCAGATACTGATAGCGCACCGTGTAGGGCCGGCCGTCATTATCGTAGGCGACGAGCTCGGGATAGACCTTTGCGACTTCTTCGGCGATCAGGCCGTACTGCAGCGTGCGGTCGCCCTTCGAGTATTCGGTCTTGTAGAGGAACGTCACGGGCCGCAGCTTCATAAGCGGGTTGGAGCTGTCGCCCATGTCGTGGATTTGTTCCTTGAAGCGCAACGAGGAGACCGTGGTCCCCAGCATGCCGTTCGAGTCCACATACACAGCTATGCCGTTTCCACCGACGCTCGTGCCGTAGACGCCCGCCATGTAGGCAGCATTCTGGCCGGTGCCGATGCGGATGGTGTTGGATTCGGTGCTAGAGCTTGGGCCCTCGCTTCCAATGTAGATGTCGTTGGTGCCCGTGTAGTTGCTGTAGCCAGCCTGATCGCCGACGAAGATGTTGTTCGAACCGGTGGTGTTGAATTGTCCGGCAGCGGTCCCAATGAAAGTGTTGTCGCTGCCGGTCGTGTTGGAGTTGCCGGCACCAGTCCCTTCGAAAGTGTTTTCGCTGCCGCTTATGTTGGAGAAGCCCGTGTTGGCCCCAGTGAAAGTGTTGCCATAACCGGTCGTGTTGTTGCCGCCGGCCCCCCCGGTGAAAGTGTTGTTGCTGCCGGTCGTGTTGGAGTTGCCGGCACCGGACCCAGTGAAAGTGTTTGTCCCTCCGGTTGTGTTGGAGTAGCCGGCAGCGACCCCAGTGAAGGTGTTTCCGTTGCCCGAGGTGTTGCTCCAGCCGGCCTGGTCGCCGGTGAAGGTGTTTTGGAATCCCGTAGTGTTGCTGTAGCCAGCAGTGGCCCCGGAGAAGGTGTTTTGGAAGCCTGAAGTGTTGCTGTAGCCTGCCGCGTCACCGGAGAAGGTGTTGGCGATGCCAGTGGTATTGTCGTATCCAGCTTGCGTCCCGGAGAAGACGTTGTAGTATCCAGTGGTATTATTGTAGCCCGCCTCGTACCCGGAGAACATGTTGTATACCCCCTGCCCGCTTATGTTGTGGACACCAGCGCCCACGCCAACAAACACATTGTTATAAGGGGGACTTCCGATGCTCAGAACGCTGTTGCTGCCAATCTGGTACGTCGTGGCACTGTTGAAGCTGTTGGCTGAGCAAGTGCCGCCTCCCCCACAAACCACTCCGGTCAGGTTCGAGCCGTTCCCGTAATACACGTTGGAAGTATTCGATAGCGTCAGCGCGCTGCCGTAGGCCCCGCTGAGTTGGGAAGCTTGCAGTGTCCCGCTCAGCAAAGAGAAGGAGTAGTCGCCGCTTTGCGGCACCACCGCCCCGGTCCGTCCGTTCCACGAAGTAACCCCACCGAGCGGTCCGGTTCCAAGCTGTCCATTCGCATTCACCACCACCGGCAAGGCGTTGCTGGGTGAATTGCCGTAGATGCCGGCCATGTAGGCCGCATTCTGCTGACGATAGCCTTTGCCCGGCGTGCCGATGCGGATGGTGTTGGATTCGGTGCCCGAACCCGGGCCAAAATTGGCTATGTACACGTCGGAGCTACCGGTGGTGTTGCTGTAGCCAGCCTCGTTGCCGTAGAAGGTGTTTCCGTTGCCAGTGGTGTTGCTGTAGCCAGTCTGGAAGCCGTAGAAGGTGTTACCGTAGCCGCTGGTATTGCTGTCGCCGGCCGCGTAGCCGGAGAAACTGTTGTAAGCTCCTGTGTTGTTGTGGCCAGCGTAGACGCCGACGAAAGTGCTGGTGTCGACTGTACTTAGGGCGTTATTCCCGCCGATCTGGTAGGTTCTGAGGGCATTGACATCCCCGTTGACAGACAGCTTTGCCACGGGCGTGGTCGTACCGATTCCAACATTTGCTCCACTCTGAAACAGCACCGAGTTGCCCAGGCTATCGCCACTCAGCCACAACGGAATGTAGCCCGGCGTGCCGCTGCCAGCCATGTCGAGATTGACCTGTGATGCAGCTTGCATTGCGCCCGACGAACCTGCATTGGTCCCGCTGCCGGTTGCCCCGTTAGCCGTGGACGCCAGCGCGAATGCCGACGCTGGCATTCCGCCCAGCGTTTCCGCTTCCTTGGCCTTGAAGGCATACGGCACGCTGACCAACAGCACACGCGACTGCTCCGCTTCTCCCTGGACCTGCAGCCCGAGCCAGCGCTGCTCCTGTTGTGAGAAGAGATCACCAGGCAATCCTGTGGCAGTGGTGCTGCCCAGCAGCACGCTGTAGTTGCCACTCGCGTCGGCGGTCACGTTCTGGGTTTCCGTCCAGATCGGCGCACCGCCCTCTTGTTGCTCATAGATGGCGAAGGTGACGCCAATGGTTGCGGAACTAAGCACCGTGCCCTGCGTGTCCTTCAGGGTGCCGCCATAGCGGATGAGGTTGGGAACGGCTGTGGTTGGTGTTTGCTGGGCTGAGCCAATGGAGACTAGCAGCAATGTGGAGAGAGCAAGAAAGATACCGGAGCTGAAACGACGCATGGGGCGCTCCTTTCTCGTAATCGACGGAATTGAAGAATTTTCCTTGTGAAAAGCAAACTGTTTCGCGACCCGCCAAGAATTCGATGGGGTACGGTCCGGTTACATAGACCAAGTATTGCGTATATGGGGGTTGCCTCCCAGAAGTACGAGGTGAACTCGACGTATACAGCTTTAGTAACCGTGTTAAAGAGGACACCGGGCCCATCGGCGGAAACCGTGAATGCGGTGAATGGTTCGAGGTCAACATTTTGGGGCACCTGAACATCGGCAATGTCGCAGGAACCCGCACCGTTGTACCCCACGCAAAGTTGGTACGCGGGTGTGTTATTGCCACTGATGGCCGGGAAGATGAAGTTATAGATCGAAGACCCGCTTGGGAGCGTTATGTATCCCGGAACGTTGGGGCCGCCTTGTGCACGCGCATCGGCGCAAATGAGAAGGACGGTTGCTGCGAAGACTGCGAACAGGCCGAGACGGATGCCGAGGCGCATCGGAGGTCTACGAATCGAGCTTTTGGGTGGGTGAAGGCAAACACCGGTGGGAAGAGAGGTGTGCAGGAGCATGGCTTCCTCCTGGGGCCCGGCGGGCGGCACGCGGTTGGACGAGGGAACGAGGCGCACTCTGACTTTGCACCCGACCACCGGATTATATGCCGGTTTTGCAGCAGTGGCTCGAATTTTCCCGCGCGGGTGGGCGGGGTCATAGGCACAGATGAAGGGCGAGGTCAGGACAACTTTTCCGCACCGGCCCCCGCACCGCCGCATCGGATAATCCCGCTTCTCTGTGGTGGTGGAGGAAAGAATCCGGGGATCGCGTCGCCGCGTCCTGGCAAGCCTCATCGGATCGTCGTCAGTACTCAGGTGCGTGATGCACCGGCTCCGAGGGCGGCTCCAGGGCGAGCCGCCTTTTTCCGTTGGTCGCAGAGAAGACATGCACATTCGCTTACGGGCACCGATCTGGTGACGCTGTGGTGACGACAGCACTCAAGTAACATGGCTGTTTTCATTTGACTATGGCAGGATGTTGAAATGGAACAGTTCAAGGCATCCGTTCAATATGGCGATTGGAAAGGCACGGCCGCGGCAGACGGGGAGAGTTCGATCTCGATCCAGAAATACTTAGAAAGCAAGCAACTCTTCAAGCCGGGGGAGTTTCTTTTGGCAGTGTCGTTCTGGGCCGGTGAAAACCGTGGCGGCAGACTCGGTTCGGTCTTCATTCGCGCTCGTCGTCATACAAGCGGTCGTAGATGCGCCAAGCCTCGGTCATCGTCAACGGCCTCCCATCCATCACAGCAGCCGTGGTCATAAGGCGGAGAAATCCGAGCTGCCTCAAGCTGCAGAACGCAATAACCCCAGTCTCCTGTTCCCACCAGCCCCTTGCAATGGCGGCGTGGACGTGTTCGGGCGCTGCTCTCGCGAGCCACACATTGATGTCAGGGAAGCTTAATGAGTTCATATGCCTCTTCGTTGGTGAGGCTGATGCGCCTCCCCACTGGGCGGATCAGCGGCTGATCGAGACTCAGGCGCCGGCTTGGCCGGGACACTTTGGCTTCTTCCACGGCGCGCTCGATCCCGGCAAGGATGAGCTTGCGCGCAGAACAGCCCTTTCGGGCGGCGGCTTCATGGACCCGGCGGTGAAGGTCTCGGGGCAGGTCGATTGAGGTACGGACGGCATTAGACTTCATGCATCGATTCTGCACCAGCGACTTAAATAAGTCATTTGCTTTGGTGGCCTGGCTCTGCGGGAAGAACCTGGCGTTTTTCATCCCGACTTGCGCAATTGCACAGATCTTTACGAATAACACATCTGCCCTGGGTCAGGAACTCAGCCGCGACGTGTCGCATTCACCTGCAATTCAGCAGGAACCAATGTCGCAGATTGAGCCGCAGCCTGCTCATGGGACCGAAATTGTTCGGGGCTACGGCCTCGGGTTGTCCTGCCAGGATCGTCTTTTTTTTCGTTCACTAAAGCCCTGATTTCATTGAGGCGGCCGAGGCGTTGGGTGCGGCCGGCTTCGTCTCTAAATCGCAAATCGACCGCGACCTGATGAAAACACCTCATAGCGTGACGTAATCGGATAGCCCGAGACAAGCGGAGCAGCGTCGATACGTGCGCGTGAGGGCCGGACGACGATCCAGGCTAAGACTCAGGTTTTGAATCTGGTTTTGGTACTGCGCTTAATACCCATATCCAGGCCGCGATGATCGCCCCCGCGGCGACAAAGAGTTCCGCCCATATGAAAGAGATGTAGTCTCCGAGTACCCCAACCGGAGGCACACCGGGCTGGATATTTCGCAGCGCGGGCAATCCAAAAATGAGGCCTATGGATAAGGAAAGGGGTAAAGCGTCCAGCTTCTCGCGGCGAGAGATCAGCGCCTTCAGCACCATTGCAACGACGCTGAGGGCGATGCCCATCATCAGGCACATAACCATGATAGAGACATTGACTAAATTAAAGGGGCGCTTCAGGTTCAGATGAACTCGGGTGGCATCGATTTTCCCGTCGCGAATCACCTCCCCCGTATATTTCATCCCCGGGGTCGAGGCCAACACCGAGATGGAGAGCGGGATGGACTTGTTGTGGGTCACAATCGCGGCGGGTGGGGAATCATCACCGAAGTTCGGCTCTTCTGGGAGTTCGGCTTGCGGAACTTCGGTCACCTGAGGTTTGCTGGACTGCTCGGGCGTGTCCATTAGCAACCATAAGATTGTTTCGTACCGGTCGAAGGGATATTTGTTAATGTCTCCCTCCATGGGAAAGGTCGCCTCGATGCGGCTCATCGCCTGGCCCTTTGGGAACTCGAAGATCTGTTGTCCCGGGGAGTTGTTCACGACGAATCTCAAATTGATGTTGGGTGTTACCGAATCCTGGGCTATGTTGCCGAATAACCGGAAGCGAAGGCGCGCGGTCAACTGTCGCACCGCTGGATCCGCTTTTATCACCGTAACGGAGACGAGGACATGATCGGTTACAGCTGGTTCGTCCTTCAGCTGCAAAGAACGCTCCCTTTGTTCGTGAAGGTTCCGCCGAAGCGCAAAGAGGTACGCCCCGATGAACATGAGCGTGAGCACGACACTGAGCCAAAATCGTCTATTTCCCAAGATTCCTGCCATCCTTCGAGCCTCTGGAGAGTTGTAACATTTGCGACCAATGCAAACTTAAGACTTGGGCGGTGGCGTCGGCTTGGGAATCCGGTACGTCCAGTTCAATCCGAACGCGACCGTGCGTCCGAGGGGATGAGCTTGCGCGGAGTACTCCCCATAATACTTAAAACTAAGATTCAGGTGCTTCGGCGGCTCGTGCGATTCTGGGCCCAAAGCCTGCTCGGAGCCAGCCTTGCGGGTGAGAAGAAGTACAAGGAAGGAGCGCCTTTGGCGGATGACTCGAAGATCTCGCGCTCCATCGTGCGGGACGCAGCCGTCTCCGGCCAGGAATACTTCATCGGTGATGTCAGTGGTGAGGGAACGCCGATAGGCATCGAAAGCATGATCGCGTATGAGTTGATCAGAGTAATCGCGATCCCTTTGCGCGGCAGAAACGCCGATTGCCTCCTCGGCCTGCTCTACCTCGACAGCAGATCGAGAGCCAACCCCTTAACTCGCGTCGGCAAAGATATCCTGCACGCGATTGCAACGGAAGCGGCAAAGCTCGTCGAGAGCGCGCGCCTGGTCCAGGCCCAACGAGAGGCGGAGCTGATGCATAAAGAGTTGATGCCCTCAGGGATTCTGGCGTGCGCGTAAGTCTTCGATCCACGCCCGCCAGTCACTTCTAACAAACGAGCTACGGTGACCCAGAATGAGTTTGTGAACAGAGTAGGTAGCCCCATTAGATACGCTTTTTGTTTAGCGATCTTTCTTATTTCGTGACTGTGATCGTAAGGGCGATCGATTGAGTCGAGTTGCCCGAACCACTGGCGGTGACCGTTATGGTCGAGCTGCCGACAGGTGTGCTTGGCGGTGCGCCACAGGCGATAAATCCCGAAGTTGCTGCGAAAAGCGTGACCAACCACATGACACGCCTGGTTGACGGTGACCGTCGCCTATTTTGCCAAACGAGCACAAAGCCCAAAAGGCCGCCGGGCAACCAGCAAAGCAGCGTCGGAGTGGTTCCTGAAAGCGGAGGCCCGTTTGGTTTGAACAGGCCGACCATTCCACTGTTCGGGCCAGTGGTTGTGATGGTCATGACGGTACTTAACTTGGAATTCGATCCGTTGGCTGTCAATGTTGTGGGATTGAAGCTGCATGAGGCCAGTTCCGGAAGCCCGGCGCAGGCAAGGGTGAGCAATCCGTTATAGCCGCCAATCGGAGTAAGTGTGATTTTTATCTGCCCTGATTCTCCCCGTTTCAGGGTGAGGCTGGTGGGATCCGCGCTGAGTGAGAAGGCGGGTGCCGTCACAGTTTGCGTAAGCATAGCCTGAGATCCGGCGAAGTTTTGATCTCCCGAATAGGCAGCTGTAATACTGTGCGATCCTGCGGTGAGCGTGCTGGTAGTGTATGCGGCAATCCCCTGCGCGTTGAGCGCGGTGGTTCCGAATACGGTTGTGCCATTAGCGAACTCCACGCGTCCGGTAGGCGTACCCGGGGATGACGCAACCGCAGCAGTAAAGGTAACCGGCGCGCCAAGGGTCGCGCTTGTGGCGGACGAATTTAGCGTGATGGTGCTCGCTGCCTGGTTGACGATGATCGTTTGCCAGACGGGCGTTGCCGCCGCGTAGTCCGAATTGCCGGCTTGCGACGCTGTTACGACAACGGTCCCCGCTCCGGTAATCATCAGCGTGTTGCCGCTCACCGCGGCCGGTCCTGTCACCGTAAAGCTCACCGCCAGACCCGAGGATGCTGTCGCTGTCAGTTTGATCGGTGGAACTCCATAGGTCACATTCGCCGGAGCAGTGAAGCTGATGGCCTGCGCAACACCTCCCGTCACCGTTAAAGTTGCATTCACGTATGTGAAGGTGTAGTTGACTGCAACCAGGTTCTCGGTCAAAAACGTAATCGGATACTGGGCCGCCGGGGAGGTGGTTGTCGCAGTCGTCGTCAACGTTGCCGTGCCGCTCACAACAGATGAGTTGTCTGCGTTCACCAAGCCCGTGATGGCATAGGAGAAGGCCGGATTCGCAGTGTTGTACGGCCGCGATACGCTGTTGGCTCTTACCGTCAGAGTCGCTGGCGTCACGAGGAAGCTATGCGTCACAGGCGTTGCGGAGGCAGTGCCTGCATTGCCGGGCTGGCTGACCGTCACGGTCACTGTTCCTACGCCCGTAACGGTCAGAGTGGATCCGTTTACGGTCGCCGGTCCGGTTACAGAGTAGCTGACGGCCAGACCGCTGCTTGCTGTGGCATTCAGGAGGATAGGAGCCACGCCATAAGTCACAGGGCTGACGAGGGTTGGGAAGGTAATGGTCTGTGCCGTTTTGCCGACGTCAAAGAAGCTGCTGGTTGCACTGATGCTGACGGGAGCTGCCAGTGCAGGCGGCGGTGCTGAGGTAACAGGGAGGACTGCCACAAGCGTATCGTCTGTCCCAGCCGTGCTAACCGACAGGTTCGAGAATACCGCGATACCGTTGCCATTGGTCGATGTATTCCCGCCGCTCAGCGTACCGTTATCTCCCTTGCCTAATGCGAGCGGAATGCTCACCCCGCTTACCGGAAACGGGCTGTGGCTTTCGCTAAGTTGCACCGCGGAGGCAAAGCTCGCTCCGATCCCCACACTCGCTGGGGGTTCTGCGCTAAAGCTCAGCGAGTAATTCGTCTGCACGGCGCCGGAGTCATAGCAGACTGTGCCGTTGTAATTGGCAGGCCGTGGGAATCCTCGCTGGTCCGTTTGAACAGACGCCCCCCCCGCGGCGCAGATCGCCGGGCTTCCCGGCAGGGGTGGCATGGTCGGGGTTGGGCCGCCGTAATTGCCGAGTGGAGCGAGCATCGAGTTCGCAGTCACGACATTGCCGTTTGTGCTGGTTGTCGGGCAAGCTGTAACCCCCGTGGTAGAGCAATCGTCCACGATGCTGTTGGACACTGCCAGGGTACCGCCGTTGTAAAGGTTGCCGCCGCTGTTGTTGGAGATGGTGCTGTTGATGATGGTTAGCGTGCCGCCGCCGGGACTCAAGACCGGATCCCCCGGGGCGTTGTAGATGCCCCCACCTATGCCATTCTGTACGCTGTTCCCCGAGATGGTGCTGTCAATTACCGTCAGCACACCCGGGACGTCATTGTAGATCCCGCCGCCGTTGTTGATCTGACCGACGTTGCCGTTATTCCCAGTGATGGTGCAGTCGATCAGCGTGAGCATGCCCCCGTTGTAGATGCCGGCACCCATATCTCCGATTCCGCCGGTGATCGTTAGCCCGGAAATGACTGCGTTCAATACCTGCGACTGGTAAGGAATATCGAAGACCTGCGGAACGCCACCATTTCCGTTCACTCTAACCAGAGTCGTCCGGGTCGCGGCGCTGCCTGTCGTAGGTCCCACGATCGTCGTATTCGAGAGGATGTTTAACGGTAAGGAGATTGTGATCGTTTGCGATGTGGAGAACACGGTCGGATCGAATGTGATATTAATCGGAGCGCAGTTGAGCACGCAGGGATAGTAAATGCCTGCCGCCGCAGCTAACGCGTCGCGCAGGCTGCAACCAGCATCCGGCTTCGCGCCGGGGAGATTCTGGTCGGTGCAGTTTGCGCCATTTCCGGCATCGTCTGTGGTGACAGTCACCATGTAGCTCGGAACACCTTCGAAGTTCGCGGTTACGTTCTCGGGGGCGCTCATTGTGACATACGTGTTAGGTGTTTGCGCATTTCCGATAGTGGCGTTGGTCGTGGTTGTCCAGGCCGTGAACACGTAACCCGAATTGGGCTGCGCACCCAGGTTCACCGTCGTGCCAGCCGCATAATATCCGCCTGAGGTAGGAGAGACGGTTCCTTCCGACGAAGATTTCACCAAGGTTGTGAGCTGATAGGAAGTAGCAAATGTCGCCGTATAGCTTGTCACACTAGCAGAGGCTGTCACCGTATGGCTGATGGCCCCGCCGTCGTTCCACGATGCAAAGGTGTATTGCGTTCCCGGAGCGAGCTGCGGCGACGTAGTCGCAATCGTATGCTGAGAACCCGAGGTCCAGGCCAGGGTCGCCGATCTCGTATAGGTAGTTCCGTCAACACTGAAGGCCAGTCCCGCGGGAGAAGTACCAATCGTCACATGTATCTGTGTCGAGGAAGTTACGTCGAATTGCGTGCTCGTTGCGCTGATCCGAAGCGGCGAAGTCAAGGGTGCCGGCGGTGGGGTTGCAGTGACCGGTATTGCCCCCACCAGGGTGTCCATCCCCGGGGCGCTGACCGACAAATTGGAATAAGTAGCCACACCCGTTGCATTCGTCTCTGCTGTACCTCCGCTCAGCGTGCCGCTGTCTCCTTTGCCCAAAGCAAGCGGAATCGTCACACCGCTTACCTGGAAGGGACTGCCGCTCTCGTTGAGTTGCACGGCTGCCGTAAAGCTTTCATTCACCGCTACAGTCGCCAGTGGCTCCTGGCCGAAGCTCAATGAATAGTGCGTCTGGATCGCTCCGGAGTCGATGCAGGTCACGTTGCCGGAGGACGTGCTGTAAGTCGTAGTTCGCGGCACTCCACGCTGATCCATTGTCAAACCTGGGGGAATATCCCACAATAGGCCTGCGCAGATCGCGTGGCTGCCGGGTAAGGTTGAGGAGAGGCCCATGCCAACGACGTTGCCGTTGGTTCCATTTGTCGGGCAGCCCGAGCCGTCGCAATCGTCCTCCTGTGTCGGCCCGGTGAGGGAGTTGCTATAGTTGAATGTGTTGTCGGCGACGATGCTGTTCGTGGTAGTCATCGTTCCCACGCTAAAGATGCCGCCACCGCTGCTGTTGACGGGACCATCCCCAACGCCCGTGTCAGGTGCATTGGAGCCGCTGTTTCCGGACACCGTGCTGTCCGTCAACGTCAGCGCGCCCTGGTTGAGGATTCCGCCACCGCCATTGGCACAATCGGATATGCTGTTGCCAACGATGGCGCTGTTCACGACTGTCAGCGTTCCATTATTGAGGATGCCGCCGCCGCCTTCGCAGATGTTGTCCTGAATGGGGAAGTAGGTATAGTTAGCAGTGTTTCCCGCTACCGTGCTGTTGGTCAACGTCAGCGTTCCGTCATAATCGTTGAAGATGCCTGCCCCGCCGGGGAGCTCGTACAGGGTATTCCCCGAGATGACGCTGTTCGTGACCGTCAACACGCCGTCGCTGTAAATGCCGCCGTATGGGTCGCCTATACCCTGGTCGGTGTACTCGCCGATATTGTAGGCGCCAGTGATGTTGAGCCAGGAGATAACTGCATTGGTTACTCCGTTGTTGACGTAGAAGACCGTGTACTGATTTCCGCTTACCGTCACCAGATTTGTGGAAGCCGGGCTTCCTGTTGCCGGACCAGCAATAGTGGTATTTGAGGGCAGGTTCAGGCCCCCGTTGCTCAGGGTAATGGTCTGGGGAGTGGCGAAAGCGGATGAGCTGAAGGTAATGTTTCCTGAGTTTGTTGCACTCGCTGCAGCCAGCGCGTCGCGCAAACTGCAATTTGCGCCGTTGTTGTTGCTCGGTCCTCCGATAGGACAGTTTGAGGCCACTCCACTCGTGGTGTCTGTATTTACGGTAACCACGTACCGCGGAGGCGGTTGATTGCTCAGCGAGAAGCTTCCCTTCAGACTGCCGATCGCCGCAGTCACCGTATAGTTGCCCACAGTCCCATTCGCGGTCGCCGTCACGCCCGCCTGCCCATCGGCAGCCGTTACAGCCGTAGAAGACGAGAGCGTCGCGGTCGCCCCGGAGGCAGGAGCAGAGAAGCTCACCGTTTGCAGGCCGAGAGGATTGCCATGAGCATCGGTCGCGGTCACGGTCAGCGCTGTTGCGAACGCCTCATTCACGTATGCTGATTGGGGGCTCCCGGCGGTCGCCGCGATCGCGGCTGGTTGATCCGGGTTTACCGTGTAAGAGATGCTATTGGATGTGCTGTTACAGCAACTGCTAACGGAAGAAAACTGCGCGGTGAGCGTGTGCATGCCCACCCTTAGTGTGTCCGTCGCGTATGCTGCATCGCCGCCGACGGCGGTGACTGTGCCCAGCAATGTAACGCCGTCATAAAAAGACACTGCGCCTATAGGCGTGCCTCCGGAAGCGGTCACGGTCGCCTTCAGGGTCACCTGCTCGCCGTACCCGGCAGCACCCATGGGAGATGCAGTCAGCGTCGTGGTTGTTGGCGAGGACGACTGCCCTATGCCGCTCAGTTGGATCTGCTGCGTTACCTGACTGCTATTGAGGTTATTGTCCGTCAACACAACGACGCCAATGTTGTTGCCGGCCACTGTCGGCTTAAAGTCCACTGACAAATTGCACGTTGCAGCGGCGGCCAGTGGAGTGTCCGCGGCACAGAGGTCTTCGCCGTCAGGGTTTTCCGGAAAATTGGTCGGATAGCTTGGATTTGTCCCGGTCGAAGGAGTGCCGAAAACCAAGTCCCCATTACCCAGATTCTCCACCGTCACTGTCCGTGGGCTGTCGCTGCTCACTTGACCGACGTTCGTTGTTGTAAAGCTCAGCGGCGACGCATCTGCCTGATCGAGTTTTACGATACCGTCCCCGACTATGAAGAGGTTCTCTGACCTATCCACCGCCACGTCAAAGGGGTAAGGCAGGCTCGAATTCAGCACGCTGACCGTGCCGCTGGACAGCACCTCCACGGTGCGGCTGTTTTGCTCGTCGGCGATGTAGAGATTCCCTGACCCATCCACTGCCAATCCATAGGGGTATGACAGGCTCGTACCGTCGGGGCTACCTGTGTTCAGCACTACGGTCTTTCCGGCGACTGTCACCTCTACGATACGGCTGTTGAAGGTATCTGCAATGTATACGTTCCCTGCTCCGTCCACGGCAACGCCAAATGGAGCGTTCAAGTTCACGCCGCCAGGACTGCCGACGTTCAACACGCTGGCCACGCCGCTGGCCGTCACCTCTATAATGCGGTTGCTTAGTTGGTCTGCGATGTAGACGGTCCCCGCTCTGTCCACCGCCACGCCGGTGGGGCCGCTAAGGACCTCGCCGCCGGGGCTACCGACATCCAGCACGCTGGCTATGCCGTCGGCGGTCACCTCTACGATTCGCTTGTTGAAAGTATCCGAGATGTAGAGGGTCCCGGCTCCGTCCACCGTCAGGCCGCCAAAGGGGTTCAGGCTGTAGCTGCCCGTGTTCAACACGCTGGCCACACCTGTGGCGTTCACAACCACGATCCGGCCGGCAGCATTAGGGTTATACTCGGAAAGGTAAACGTTTCCTGCCCCATCCACCGCCACGCCAACGGCTCCATTCAGACTGTAACTGCCTGTGTTCAGCACGCTGGCCGTCCCCGGATTGAATGCCACCTCCGGTCCCTGCCCCGTGCCGTAGATATAGGTCGTCGCCAGCACGCTGCCGCTGCCATCCACAAGCTGGACCGCCCCATACCGTGTTCCGGGAGCGATCGGCGCAAACGCCACGTTCACTGTGCAGGAAGTTCCGCTGGTGAAACTGCTGTTACTAAGGCAGGTGCCACCGTTAATCACCCTAAAATCCAGATTCGAAGCGCCTTGGGTAAGAGCGCGCGGCGCCCCCAGTGTCTCGGTAGTCGAAAAGGTGTATTTCAACGTAAGCGTCTGGCTGCAAGGAGGTGTCGTCTGGCCCGACGGGCAGACGTTTGCGGTGCCAAAGTTCACCGCCCCGGCCTCTTGCGCAGCCGCGAACGCGTCGCGGAGACTGCAGCTTGTATCGCGGCTGGCTCCCGGCTGACTTTGATCAGTGCAGTTTCCCGGCGATCCATTCCTATCATCCGCCGCGGTGGTCACCACATAGCTGGGTACGGCCGGACTTGTCAATGGCGAAGGGGCGGACAATTTTGAGTGAGAAATACTTTGCCTCAGTCCTGTCGTAGGAAGGTGCGCGCTTTGTTGAGCCCAGGCACAGGAGACGGCAAATGCGAGCGAGGCAACAAGGGTGGCAACGCAGACGGCGATATAGCGCGTCGTGAGGCAGACAAGGCTGCGAGGCATGATTCACCTCGTTTGGGACATCAGCAGGGCGGTGCGCTAAGAATATGCAAACGAGAAATCGTGCAATCCGCGACAGAAGAAAAACACAAAGGAGGGTGCACTCCAACAGCCAGAATCTCTTGACCCCTTCGGCTCACTAAGAGCGGCCCTCGCTGTTAAGCAGCCCAACGCTACCATATGATCTATGAGTATGTCGAGGAGAACCGCTCTGGTGATCACATCTGCTACATTAGCGATCTGCGTAAGATGAAAACGCACTATCCGGGCTGGAATCTTACCAGATCTCTTGACAACATCTTTCAAGAGATCTTCGAGTCTTGGGTCAGACGCTTGGATACGTCCGGAACTTTGGGCGCGAGTCTGGGCTTTTAAGGATCATAGTAAGAGCTACGACGCTGTATATGGATCCTAGCAGGCCATTGATGACATAGTACAGATGCGCCATCCGCAAAAATGCCAGACGATCGTGAAAAGCCGCTCCAGCAGCTCAACAATCGTTTGCAGCAACGCGGGATTCGTATCCGCTAACACGATGCGCAAAGACACATCTCCATTCCCGGAGCTCGAGCAATTCGAGGCGACGTGTACAGTGCCCAGTGCGATTCAGATGGGGACAAATCAGCCGGGTCCGAATACTGGCAAAAACTGTTTGTTTTCCGAGAGAAAATCCCTAGCTGCAGCTAAGATGCTGTGCGGCGTTTGATCGCGTACTCCAGGAGCTGCGCGCTTGTGAGGAGCGATCTATGGGGTGTGCAAAGAAATAAGCACAAAGGTTATTATCATCAGCAGCAAGTGAAAGTCTCAAAGGTGCGGTTCATGCCCGAAACTGAGGCGCAATGTCAGACAACTGGCGAGGCTTCGCTGCTCATAACCTGTCTGCGCGGCCTGCCGTACGTTGTTCCGCATGACACAGATTGGCAGGCGCTGCTGGGATTGGCGGCGCCGCATGGTGTGCTCCTTCTTGTCCACCAGTCGTTCCTCGAAAAAAACATTGAGATACCTGGCTTCTTTGCAACTGCGGTTCGAGAACAGAGCAATGCCGCCAAAATGATCGCGGCAGAGCTGGAATGCTTGCTGAAGCAGTTTGCAGAGCGAGCGATCGACGTTCTTCCGCTGAAGGGCCCAGCGCTGGCCGAGACGCTCTACGGAGATGTCACGATGCGGTCATGCAATGATCTGGATCTGCTGGTGCGCCGCGAAGATTTCGAGCGCGCCGAGGTCTTGTTATCCGACATGGGCTTTATTGCGCGTGCGACGGCCGGCGACTACCACCGCAAGTTCCTCCGCGAAGGGGTGATGGTTGAACTGCACTTCGGTGTCGGGCCGCCTCGATCTCTCCCATTCGACCTGAATGGGGCCTGGAGCCGCGCCGGCAGGGGGAGATTTCGGGGCATGCCGATGCGCGTCATGTCCGATGACGACCTGGTGCTGTTTCTGTGTCTCCACGGGTTGAAACATGGCTTTTCGAGACTGATCTGGATCCTGGACATTGGGCGTGCATTGGGAAAGGCGCAGCATTGCAGTCCTGAGGAACTGGCGCAAAGTGCGCGGCGGCAAGGTCTGGAGCAGGCGCTGCTGATCGGTTGCGAGCTTGTGCGCGAAACGTTGCCGCGGCAGTTGCCGCAAGGAATGGATGCGGTAGTCGCAGCATCGCCCAAAGCGGCCGAGAGGGCGCGACTTGCCGTTGCGCGGCTGTTCGCGGGCGCCGGAGCGACTAACGATCTTGAGATCTGGTGTTCCTCTCTGCAAACAGACTGGAGTGCGCGCCGGAGATGGCGCCGCCGACTAGGTTTCTTTGCGCCGACAATCACAGACTATGCATGGGCCGAGCGTCATCGGATTTACCGCGGCCTCGCGCCCATTTTACGACCCTTTCGTGTACTGCAGAAATACGGGCCGTCGAAGGTGTGGCGGTTTCTGTTTCCGCCGCACATATAGCTTCTGAGTATTGGAGGCGCGATCGCGTGAGCAAGTATTACTCACCGGCGCACGACTGTGCTGGTGCAATCGTGCGTCAGGAGCCAAGAGACGCCCTATCTGCGTCTCTCCCGGGCGGCACCTCAGCGCCCCCAGCAGTCCACCGGATACGCTGCCGTACCGCTGCGCTCGGCGGACGTCGTGATCCCTGTACCGGACGCGGACATGCAACCGCCGTCTCTTACAACTTCTGCCGTAACCGGCACTGTTCCACGTGCCAGAGCAATGCGCGGCTACCTGGCTTCAGGCGCGTGAAAGAGAGTTGCTGCCCCCGCGTTGTACACGTCGTCTTCACACTGCCGCGGGAACTGGCTCCTCTGGCGCTGCAGAACAAGCGGCTGACCTCAACCTGGTATTTCACACCAGCGCCGCAACGCTGCTCGAAGTGGATCGTGATCCCCAGCACCTGGAACCGAGATCGGCTTCTCCAACGTACTCCATACCTGGGTTCAGCGACTGCAAAATCCCTCCTCCTAACACCAGCCCGCCTCGGGTGCCCCATATAGATTC
>JBAVYX010000160.1:0-6424 GCA_049588475.1 Silvibacterium sp.
GCCGTCTCCTCCGTCACGCCGATGCTGGCGAGGGCGCGAAGCAGGCGGTACAAAGCATTGGCGTCTGCCTGACACTCTTCGGCCAGGAAGCCAACGCTACGCACCTCGTCTCCGAGTGCATCGGCAATGCCGAGACGTGCAGCCGCGCAAAGCATGCGGCTGCGGGAATACGCCATTGCCATTTCGACGAGCCCCGTATTGATCGCGACATTGCCGATGCCGCTGTTAGGTTGTGCCATAAGACACCTCAAATCCAATCTACTCATCGCGAACGAGCCCTGCCCAGCAGCGATTCCGGATTAGTACCCAGAAATGCCGATTGCTCCGATCATCTTCAACCTTCGAATTAGTCGCGATATTCCAGTCGAGATGCCGACTTCTGGGTATCTACCAGGGGGTACGCTGTGAGTGGTGCGAGGGAGTTAGCGGCCCTTCGCGATTCGCTTCTGAGGAGGCCAGGGTGCCAGAATCTCCGTTGCATGGTTCCTTTAACGATGAGCATGGCTCACCTGCCGAATGGGTCCCGATCCTGGCCTTCATCGTTCTCGCCGACGCAGTCACATGGTTGGCCTGCTTACTTTTGCGTTCGGCGTTTGCAGCAGGGCATCTGTGGGCATTCTTTACATTCCTGTTCGTCACGGTATGGTCGCCTACTGTGATTGCATTAGCCTTGTCCTTCTATTTTGGAAGCACTTCAGGTGTCCGTAACCTACTCGGCTTTCTGTTCCGAGGATTTTCGAAGAACAGCTTGTGGTACCTGATAGGCATTGCGGTCCCAGTCGCAGCCGTAGCTTCTGCGATTATCATCGCGAGGCACTTGCACTCCGGTGCTGCTTTTCTTCCGCTTGCAGCTCTCCCTCTTACTTTTGGGCTACAAGTCTTTACTGGCGCAATGGGTGAGGAACTGGGATGGAGAGGCTTCCTTCTTTCTCACCTTGAACGCAGGCTCAGCCCTCGGGTCGCCGCGCTCGTAATGGCGATCACCTGGGCACTCTGGCACCTTCCAGCTTTCTTTTTTCCTGGGATGCCACAACAGCACATGCCTCCCATAGCGTTCCTCCTCATGGTTGCGGCGTTCGGCATTTTCTTGGCGTTGCTCTTCAACCGCACGAGAGGCCACGTCGTGAGCACTATGCTCGCGCACTTCTCCTTTAATATGAGCCTTGCTGCAGGGGGAGCAATCCTCGGTTCGCTCTTCATCTGGACTCTGGCTTTCATCTTCTCGATCGTTGCGATATTTGGCCTCGCCATGCTCTCGGCGCAGCCCATCCGGATAAGCCCAAATGGGTGAGGTCTTTACTTCTCTCGGGACGGACATTTAGTCGCGATTAGGAACGAACCGCATTCACGGACAGGAGTTTACTACCGGAAAACGCCGCAGCCTTTCGCGATACGGCACTTCCGAATTACCGGAGCCTAGCCGATCGTTACTAATCCACTTTCATGAGTGATTTGGCGATGCGTCTATTGAGGCTCCGAAATTTCCGGATGTGTTGCAACTTTCAGGGCTGCTGGCTGGTGACGTGAAAGAATCGCGAAAATGATGACCCGACCCGCGATCTTCAAATGGCGTCAGACCGAAGCCGGCCTCATAGTTTGTGCGGTACGGTGATGATGGTTTGGATTTCCGGCTAAAAAGGCCACCAAGAAATCCGTGAAGAAGCCTGCAAATAAGGCTGACCGACCTCGGCGGTGAATGGAAGTGGGCACACAGAGACCGCGCTCTTGAGCGAGAAGGGCTTCTGCTGGGGGATAAAGCGGCAACAACTGGCAACACGGCTGAAAGGAGTGGTCACATATACAATTCCTATGCAACTGAGGAGACTGAGAATGGCAAAGGAAAAGGCCAAAAAGAAAGCGGTTAAGAAAATCGAGAAGGCCGTGCGGAAAGCCGTAAAAAAAGGTGTCGACAAAGATCTGGTTACGCAGGCGGTCGACCAGGCCATCGTCGATGTTTCTGATCGCAAGCAGTCTAAGAAGATTGCCAAGAAACCGGTGAGTGCTGTGAAGAGCACCCGGAAGACTTAGCAGATTTCCGCAGACGCCGATGCCGCATGAGGGTGTCTACGGTCACGGCAAGGGCAAGATCAAATCCACTCGGCAATACCAGCCAGTCAAATTCGGGGAGAGGTTCAATCACGCCAGCGTGGATGGTCACCGTTTGGCAGTCAAGCGAGGGAGACAGGCCCTGGACTGCGGACCTTCTGTTCGGTGTTTCTCTCAGCGCATCCCCACGGCCACCAATGGAAGCATTGCGCATGAACAAAGGTCGGACGGATCAGCTTCTGGCTTTAGCAACCCGAAGGGGAAGGCCATCGCCCAAGACCTTGGCGAGACGAGGATAAAGCCCTGCATGGCTCGTACGGTAAAGCACGAGTAGGCGTTTCGTCATCAGATGATAGGCCCCGATCGAGTCATGCAAGTAAAAGACCCCACGCCCGGGGGGAACGCCTGCATCTCGTGAAGTGCGAAACACAGTTCTTAAAATCACCTGCAGGGTTGCGCGCTGAAGGTGCAAAGCATCCTGACGCATGCGCTCTTTTACAATAACGCTCTCCGTAAAGTTCCAGCGTTGCGCGTAGGCGGCCAACGCAATCAGAATTCGCGCATTACTCCGCATTCGCCGGATGCCCTCAATACCGCCCAGACTCCGCCAGATATCAACGGGCTGCGGGCCTCGCGGCGGATCGACCACTTGTCACTCGGCCCATCGACCACTTGTCACTCGGACCATAGTCGCCGATTATGACTCACGAGGCACCGTTTGCTCATCTGTTTTTGCCGTATGATGCAACTCAATTGCTGTCATTACCGCATTTGCAACCGAAGTTAGCATCTCTTTCTGTTCTTCGGTTATCTGTCGCGGTCGCGTGTCCAACACGCACAAGGATCCCATCACTTCTCCATCATGTGCCTTCAATGGGGCGCCAGCATAGAACCGTACACCCTTATCCTTCAGGAAAGGATCATTCGCGAAGCATTCATCTTCAGCGGTATCCGTGAGTACGAGGGTCGAATCCGAGAATACAATCTTGCTGCACATCGAAAGGTCCCATTCAGATCCGACTGTTGAAAGCATGTCGTCCGCTAAACCGCACTGCGCTTCCCAGAAGCGCCGTTGGCCATCCGCTACTGCGATTAGGGCTATCGGAGCTTCGAAGGTCCGGGCTAGGTTTGTCGCCAGTCGACTGAAGATGCCTTCGTCCGGCCCGTCGAAGCCATCCACCTCTTGCATTTCGCGAACTGTCTCGACCAGATCTGTCGTGGCCGTTATTATCTCTTTCTCGGTTTCGGGGCCCGTTTCAGGCAGGAGACCTTGGGGGTGCAAAAGAGATGTCAAATAGTCCTTCAATAGCTGCATTGAGCACACTACGTGTTGTGCATCTTCGGTCTTTATCCGGCTCCGCACATTCGAAAGATCGCTCTCCTTACTCAGCACACACGCGATCACCACAGCGGTGGGTACTCGGGTCCTGATCTGGTGACATCGCATCCGTAAATGGCGCATCGCGTGGGGAGGGATTCCGATAACACAAATCACATCGGGTTCCAGACTTTCGAGGGTCAGCAGCAGATCCGACGTGGACAAGTCTGCCGACATCACATGCAAGGACTCTTTACCCATGAGCACCTGTAGCGCAAGCTGACAGGCAATCTCATCGGCAAAGTCCCGTGCGGGGACGCACACTACCCTCTTCCGTGAACCGAACTCAGATTCCGAGATTATCTCCGCCTTGCTCGCCAGTTCCTCAGCCAATTCTTCGACGCCCTGCAATACCTCCTCCGCGCGCGTAGCCGTCATCTGCTCGGAGTGTCGCGCCTCTTCTATCCGCGACAGGGCAGGTACAAGAACGCTGTCGTAGACTTCCTCGCCTTCGTCTTCATCATCTCTTCGAGAAGTGACCTTGCCGCAGGGGTGTCCGAGGCCAGCATCCGCTGATAGAAGCGGTCCGACGAAGGCAACACTGTCTCTTCTCCAAACAACACTTCCAGAAAATGAAGATGCGGGACTTGCCGGCCCATGACGAGCAGGCACACCGTAAGCGGTGTCGAAAGCAGTAGTCCCGGGAATCCCCACAAGAGCGTCCAGAAGATTGCTGCCGTCAGAATTGCGATTGCGGACATACCGGTGGACGCTCCGTACAGCATCGGCTCGACGAAGTTGGCGGTCGCGATCTCAAGAACCACAAACATCATCACCGTGAAGGCGAGCATGCCCCAGTGCGGTGAAACAGCGAACGAAAGTAGCAGTGGCCCGATCGCTGCCATCAGAATTCCGATATATGGAACAAAACGCAACAGGCAGGTCAGCACTGCCCACAGGAGCGGATGCGGAACGCCGATCCACCAGAGCACCAGGCCGGAGACTGTTCCGTAGCAAAGGTTAACCACGAGCTGCATCTGCAGGTAACGACTCACCCTGGCACTCGCGTCATCGATCGCCGTTGTGGTCGCATATATTCGTTCGCTTCCCGCCAGGCGCAGGCCCCGCGCGAGGAGGTCTTCTCTGCCCAACAGCATAAATATCAGAAAGATGACAACGATGAATGCTGTGGCTAAAGGGTGCATCAGCGGGATCATGGTTCTTTCGGCCACCGCCGTCATGGATGTCTCCGGCTCTTCTATTTGCACCGCAACCGGCTGAGGCGTATGGTTCGCGGACGACGCGGCCATTGTTCCAACGTGAGAAGCCATCCGTTGCCGTGGCACGACGAGAGGAACCTGAGGATTCGCCGTGCCGCCGTTCTTTATCTGTTTAGTGAGGCTCGTCAGCATCGTCGCGGTGTTTCCCAATTTTCCGGCGGAATTCAGATGCAACGAATTGAGCTTTTCGGTGACATTCTGCTGGTATTGAGGAAGGTCGATTGCGAGGTCATAAATCTGTCCGAGTACCACCCAACCCAAGGCTATCGTTCCCACCAGAGATAGAACGATAACCAGGATAGCGGCGAAGGTCCTACCCACTCTCCATCGCTCCAGCCGGGTGGCGGCCGGGGCTAGAAGGAAAGCCAGCAACCCCGCCAGCGCCAAAGGAATGAATACATCGCGCGCAAAGTACAGTACTGCGATAACAAGAATTCCTGTTACCAGCGCCCCCTCCGGCCGCTTCAATTTCTGGCCTGTTTCACTCAACATCTGCGGCCCCCTGTCGATCCTCTTTAAGCGCCGGGACGTAAATGCAGTAACCACGCTGGGGAGCCGGAAATTCAGCATTTCCTCAGCATCCCTGTGCGTTGATAAGGACTGCCATCTCGTATCCTTACTTGCCTCGAACTCCGACTACAACTAGGCCAATGCCTCCTATGAGGGCGATCATGTGACCTCGTTCTCAAACGTGGATATCGCGCGATTTAGTCGTCACAACCGTAAGTCGAAGAGCGTTACGAGCCTCAACGCTGCACAAGTTAGATCCGTAAATGGAATGGAAAGACAAGATGAGATGGGAGGCTCGACTCTTCTCTACCTAACGTGTTAGTTGCGTGCCTCATCCTAAATGTTGTTTGCAGCGATAGAGTCCTTTGTTGAGCAGTCCTAGACTGTACAGTGGAGTGCCAGCTCAATTTGTGCCAGTTGATGCGCTGCCCATCTCGCGAGCGCTCGTGCAGCTTTTTTGTGACGTGACCCCATGACCCGCTTTCTGCAATCAGCCTTTAAAGGTGCTCGACACTTCAGAGGCCCATTTCAGCAGTTCTCGATCGACTGACCATCTACCTATGATAGAGGCATTTCTCGGACAGGTATTCCGTGCCCGGGAGGCCAGCATATTGATTAGCTGCAGTAGGGCTAAAGACCCTGATCCGGAGGGAGAATCTTCCATAGTCCCTTTGCTACGACCCTCGCGGATCGCCTCATTGAGGTGTGCTGCCGTCATAGAAGTGGCATTTTCTTCCTGATAGTAAATAGTTGAGCACGGCGCGTAGAAGGCGTTAGACGGCAGGCGAACAGCTGACCACCTCCATTTTTCGGGAAACGCCGGTCTCCAAGGTAGAGCATGGAAGGTTGAACTTACCATTCGATTACTGAAACTATTTCTCAGCTACAGGTTAAAACCGCCGGTCCCTTGAATTCAGACCCATCGCCTATATCCATATGGGCATACAGAATGAAAATGCCCCCATCATGAATTCATGAATCCAGTTCCGGCGTCTCGCACGTACGACGTATGTCCTATGAATGATCACCAGCATTCGCTCCCTGAACCGCCAGAAGGCCCCCAAAAATCCGAGATAGATTGGCAGCGCGATCGTCTTCGTGAATTAGGAATAGATCCAGTTGTGGACCCGATTGAAATTCTAGCCCGGGTTTCTCACCAGCACTGAAGTCGCGGGGTAATTTGTCGTGATGGAGCCGATGGCTGCGGTATTCAGGTGGCGTCATTGGCGGGTCGAGGTATTTTGGCCCGTGCAGGTGGCTTTATTGCCGC
>JBAVYX010000161.1:0-8120 GCA_049588475.1 Silvibacterium sp.
TACCGTGAAGCCGTTGCTGGTGTCGGTCTCTCCCCAGTAATTGTTGGCAATCATCGCCAGGCCTGCGGCTGTTCGGTTGGTATCGCTGAGGCCCGGCGGTACGGCAATGAGGGTATCGCCCGTCTCCTGATCCGAAACATGCAGGTGCTGGTAACCGATGAAGTAAAAGAGCTTGTCCTTCTTGATCGGTCCGCCGACGGTGCCACCGGCGATCCAACGGTGCAGCTCAGGGTTCCTGTCCTCGGGCGGAATGCCGGTATTGTTCTTGAAAAAGAAAGGTGCTGCGTTGAGCCAGTTGGTCCCACGGTGGCCGTAGAGACTCCCGTGGATGACATTGCTGCCCGATCCGGTGCTCATGTCGATGTGCGCGCCGCTGGCCGAGCCCTGATCCGCGCCGTACATCGAAGCGTTAACCCGGACCTCCTGCAGCGTCTCCGGAGCCGGCGTGGGAAGCGCATTGCCGATGGAGAGATAGACCGATGACGCGCCCGGCTCGACGCCGGCGCTGGTTGTGCCGCTCGAGGCGTTGCCGCCGGTATTGTTCACAACGCGCGCGGACGCTACCTGGCTTGTGCTCTTGCCGTTGAAGAGGTTGCTGGCGTCAACGCCGTTCAGCAGAAAACTGTTCGAGGTATCGCGCTGGCCATTCGCCCAGATCGGCGCGTTGCCCAGTCCGCTGTTCGAGCCAGTCCCGCCGGGCAGCTCGGCGTTGACGCCTGGGGAGAGAATCGCCAGGCCCGTGAAGCTGCCGGTAGGCAGAGGAACCGAGTCAATCTGCTGCTTGTCGAGAACGTAGCCGTTGGTCGTGTCGACGGCGTTCATCAGGGGCGACTCTTCGACGGTAACCGATGTACTCACCTGTCCGACTTTCAAATCGGCATTGACGGTCGCCGTACGATCGGCCTGTACGGTGATCGACGGAACCTTCTGCGTGTCGTATCCCTCGTGCACGAAGGTCAGGGCATATGTTCCAATCGGTAGGTTCGAGAAGAGATAGCCGCCGCTCTCATTGGTTTTGGTGGTGCGGGTGAGGCTGGTCTGGTCGGCGATCGCCGTCACCAGGGTGCCGGCGAGCACGCCACCCGACGCATCGCTTACCTCGCCGGTAATGGCGCCGAGAGTCTGCTGGGCCCAGCTACAGTTTGTGAGTATGGAGATGCTGAGGAAGAAAGCGACTGCAGATACACCTAGCCTCTTAATCATTGTCCCTTGGCCTCATTCAAGTGAAAAGAAGCGTGCGGTCGTCATGCGACCATACACCACCCTCGATTCCGTATAGAAACACCAGGAACAACACCGGAACTCAAAAGAGCGGTAGCTGCGAAGTTTGAACTACCAGCTTTTATGAAAACTTGCTGCGAGCATAGCGCAATTTGCGGTGCATCCACCGGAAAATTCATCCCGTATTTATTCTTGAGAGGGGGAGCTATAAAAATCTCTTATAGGGGCTTGCGAAGATGTTTATTCGTGAACAAAGATCCAAAGTGCAGTTGCCAAGACGCGACCGACCGATGCGCTGAAGCCATGGCCAACCCTCGGTAAGTCATTCCCGCGTCTGATTTTGCCGCCCACGGATCGCGTTGCTTTCAACCTGCCCTTCGAACTCCAGAGTCGCGCTTCCGAAGTCGCGGCCAAATGTAATTATGTCGAGTCTATTTATCTTTCGCGCCAGGTTCGCTGTCGGCCGTCCCTTGCAAAAGGCCGAGATTTCCTCAAATCTGTACTGGTTTTCCGCAGCGGCGAAGCGTCGATCGAGATCACCCCAGCAAGCGATACAAGATTGCCAACACCTTTGGCAGATAGATCATCGCCGCCCGAGGCAGGCAATTCCGGCAGTGTGTGACCATGTCCACTTAGCGATTGATCGGTGATCATTTGCGCGGCCTCCAGCATGTGTCACGATGAGCCTGTGGAAGATCTGGATTTTAGTGCCTTCCGTGCGAACCGAGGTACGATAGGCGCAATGAAAGTCTTATGGCTGGCCAGTCTATTTGCGATTACCTGTGCCCTGACATTTGCACGGCTAGGTGCGGAACAGCCTGCTCCAGGACAGGAAAATACGACACCGCAAAAACTGTCATTGCTCGATAAGCGAAGCTTGCGGACCGACCTTAGACTCTCAGGCAACGTCCCCGGAGCGTCTTCCTATGCGGGTCGATACGTGGCGTACAGCGAGCTACTAAAGCTTCCGCTGGTCACCTTCACTGTTACAGATGACGTGAACTTCCCAGGAAAGGCGGAAATCAGCGGAGTCTATCTCAGCGAGCTGATGCGCGCGTTCAACATCCCGGAAAAGAACACGCTCGTCGCTGCTATCTGCAATGACGAATATGAAGCGCACTATTCTGCCGAATACCGTGCCGCCCACCATCCAATTCTCGTGTTGACCATCAATGGCAAACAACCGGCGCTTGTCAAACGAACTGGCGACGCTGGCAGCTACGGGCCATATCTAATCTCGCACCCTTCGTTTACTTCCAGATACCGGACCCTCGCCGATCCCGAGGAAGCACAGATTCCAAACGGCATCCTAGAACTCCGCTTCGTCAGCGAGGATCAAGTCTTCGGTGCGATTCATCCGCATGGGGATTATGCTGAAAGCTCGCCGCAAATGCAGGGTTATGTGATCGCCCGACAAAACTGCCTCCGTTGCCATAATGCCGGTGCGTTCGGAGGCCATAAGGCCGGCATATCGTGGAGCTCGCTTGCCGGCATTGCCAACACCAAGTCCGGTTACTTCGGCGCATATATCAAGGATCCTCAATCGCAAAGCGCCTATGCGCAGATGCCCGGCTCTCCTGACTACGACAACGCGACTCTCGCCGCGCTGACCGCCTACTTTCAGACCCTCGCGCCAGAAATAGGAACGGAATGACGCTGCGCGTCGCCAGGATTCTTCTCGTTGCTGCCGTCGCCGTCTTCTACACGCTTGTCGTCTTCAACAATTCGACCGACTACGGATCGAATTATCAGTTCGTTCACCACGTCCTGCTGATGGACACGACCTTTCCTGGCAACCACGGTATGTGGCGCGCCATTCATCCGCCACGTATACATACAGCTTTTTATGACGGCATCATCGGCTGGGAAGCGGTGACCATGATCCTGACATGGATCGGCGTAGTCCAACTTGTGCGTGCTCTTCGTAAGCCGGCTGCAGCCTTCAATTCCGCCAAGCGCTTCTCGATCATCGCGCTGACGCTCGGCATGCTCCTGTGGTTTGTCGCCTTCATCAGCGTGGGAGGCGAGTGGTTCCTGATGTGGCAATCGAAGATCTGGAACGGCCAGGATGCCGCCTTCCGCATGTTCGCAGTGATCGGGATCGTCTTCACACTGCTCGTACTTCCAGACACAGAAGCGCAACCCTGACACGGTGTTTGTGCCGGGGTATGATGACTTGCGCGGCGCGGAGAACGTTTCTCGCGCAGCACTTTCAATTTGCCGAGCACTTGATCCTATGACCCTCCCTGATCCTACGACCCGATTGACACGCCGACATTTCCTCGCGAGATCGACCGCTACCGCAGCCGCGCTGCTTGCTTCTCGCTATTCTCTTGCTTCTCGCTATTCTCTTGCTTCTCGCTATTCTTTTGTGCAGGATCCCGTCGCCGACGCCGCGGCTGAAGCTGCTCGTGGAGTGCATGAACAAGTAGCGTGGCTGGCCGAGCCTTTCCCGCTTACAGATGTCCGCCTGCTTCCTGGCCTCTTTCACGATCAGCAGGAAATCAATCGTGCGTATTTGCATACGCTTGATAACGACAGCCTGTTGTGGAGCTTTCGAAAGACTGCCGGTCTGCCGACTCCAGGCACGCCCTATGGCGGATGGGAAGCCCCCGACTGCGAACTGCGCGGCCACTTTAACGGCGGCCACTATCTTTCCGCCGTGGCGCTGACCTACGCCAGCACCGGCGATGAGCCCCTCCGTGACAAAGGAAGTGCACTCGTCGCCGAACTGGCCAAATGCCAGGCGGCGAATGCGAACGGATATCTAAGCGCGTATCCTGAAGACTTTTTTGACCGCCTGCGCAGAGAGCAACCAGTCTGGGCGCCCTTCTACACGCTGCACAAAATTCTAGCCGGGCACCTTGATATGTACGTCTACTGCGGCAACCAACAGGCGCTGGCAAATGCCGAAGGTCTCGCCAACTGGATTGACCACTGGGCGGAAGGAATCAGCGACGCCCAGATGGCTCGCATCCTCAAGACGGAATACGGCGGCACCATGGAGGGTCTGCTGAACCTCTACGCGGTCACTGGGAAGCGCAGGTATCTTGAGCTGTCGCACCGCTTTGAGCAGGAACAGTTCTTCGGCCCGCTCGCCGCACACCGCGACGAACTGAAGGGCCTCCATGCGAATACGCATGTGCCCAAGGTGATTGGAGCAGCCCGCCGCTATGAGCTTAGCGGCGACGACCGCTACCGGCAGATCGCCGAGTACTTCTGGGCAGAGGTCGTGAACGAGCGCGCCTATGCGACCGGCGGCACCAGTAACTTCGAAGGCTGGCGCACCGATCCAGGAGAGCTCGGTGGCGAGCTCTCGATTGACAGCGAAGAGTGCTGCGTTGGCTACAACATGATGAAGCTGTCGCGCCACGTCTTTGGATGGACGACGGACCCGCGCGTGATGGACTACTACGAGCGCGTGCTTCACAACACGCGCCTGGGCACGCAGGACTCGCAGGGGCTGAAGATGTATTATCTTCCGCTCGCGGCTGGTTACTGGAAATATTTCAACTCGCCCACACAATCGTTCTGGTGCTGTACGGGAACGGGAGCTGAAGAATTCGCCAAGCTGGCCGATACCATCTATTTCCATGACGCCAACAGCGTTTACGTCAACCTTTTCATCGCGTCTGAGTTGAACTGGAAGCAGAAGGGAATCACTCTTCGTCAGGAAACGACTTTCCCCGAAGAGCAGGGAACTCGACTCATCATCCATAGCGCGCATCCTACAGAATTCGCAATTCAGCTTCGTATTCCGTACTGGGTAACGCCGGGCGGCACGGTAAAGATCAACGGCGAAGCCCTGCCGGCCTTTGCGCGGCCTTCGAGCTATCTCACGCTCAAACGCACCTGGCATGATGGAGATCGCGTCGAACTCTCGCTTCCCATGCAGCTTCACTCCAGCCCCTTGCCCGGCGACCCTACCCTGCAGGCGGCGATGTTTGGGCCACTTGTTCTGGCAGCACGCATGGGCAGCGTCGGTCTCACTCACGCCATGCAGTACGATACCACTGGCAAGGACATCCATCCGTCTGGCGATCCCAAACCCGCGCCCGCACCCGTACTCGCCGCAAGCCAAGTATCGGCGGTCATCGCGCCCACCGGCGCCGCGCTCACCTTCACCACGACTAGCGCGAACGAGCGTCACGAGCTCATCCCGCTCTACAAAATTTCCGGCGAGCGCTACGCGGTTTACTTCAAAACGCAAGGCGCTTGACCTTGGGGGCTATCCTTCAAGCGCCAGCTTCTCGCCCGCCTATAATCGATAAATGCAAGCTTTCCTTCGGGACTTCCGCTTCGGAGCCCGCATGCTCACCAAGAGTCCTGGATTCACCCTCGCGGCGATTGTCACTCTCGCCCTAGGGATCGGCGCGAACACGGCCATCTTCACCGTGACCAGCGCCCTATTGCTTCGGCCGCTTCCTTATCGCGATCCGCAGCAACTTGTGAGTCTGGTTGCTAAGGACAAAACTACGGATCGTGGCGGCACGCTGCTGCGTTACGAGCTCGTGCGCGACCGCAACCAGTCATTTCAGTCAGTAGCCGCGTGGGCAACCGACGACCTGAACCTGACCGGGCACGGTGAGCCGATGCAGGCGCGGGTAGGACGGGTGACGCCCAACTTTTTCTCCACGCTCGGGGTGCGGCCTCAGCTGGGCCGCGCGTTTACTGAAGAGGAAGGCCGTCCGGAAGGCCAGCCCGTGGTCATGCTCAGCGATTCACTATGGCACAGCCGCTTTGGCGGCGATCGCGACATCGTTGGCAAGGCAGTTACGCTCGATAACACGCCGCACACCATCGTTGGCGTACTGCCTGGCGGTGTTGAGTTTCCCTTTGTCGGCGAGACTGACATCTGGACCCCCCGCTACTTCGAGTTGTCGCTCATGACGCCGCAGCGGCTGCGCATGGGCGTAGGCTATCTCAGTTTTCTGGCTAGATTGCGGCCGGGCACAACGCTCGCACGCGCCGGGGATGAACTGGCGCTGCTTAACCAGGCGTATCGAGAACAGAATCCCACCGCGCCCGACGCCGATCCTGCCGTGGTGATGACCGCCTCGCCGCTGCGCGACCTTGTTGTGGCCGACGTGCGGGGAAAGTTGTTGATGCTGTCAGGCGCGGTTGCCCTGGTGCTGTTGATTGCCTGCGCCAATGTGGCCAGCCTGCTGCTTTCACGAGGGCTGGCTCGTAGAAAAGAGATAGCCGTACGCACGGCGCTGGGCGCAAGCCGCAGCACAGTCGTGCGGCAACTTCTTACTGAAAGCATGCTGCTCGCGCTCATTGCCGGCGTGTTCGGTGTGGGGCTGAACTGGGCTGCAACACGAGCGTTAACCGCATGGGGAGCAAGCCAGCTTTCGCAGGGGCTTCCCATCGGCATCGACCTGCGTGTGCTGTTGTTCACGCTCATCGTTTCGCTCCTCACGGGAATTGTCTTTGGAATCTTCCCGGCGCTTCAGCTTTCACGGGTTGATCTCAATACGACGCTGCGTGATGAAGGCCGGGGCACTTCCGGCGGCCACGCGCGCGCGCAGATGAGAAGTCTGCTCGTCGTAGGTCAGGTGGCGCTCTCATTGCTGCTGCTCATCGCTGCGGGACTGCTGCTGCGCAGCTTCGGGCGGCTGCTGCACGTCGATCCAGGATTTGACTCCCACATGGTGCTTACCATGAATGTGTCGTTGTCGACGGCGAAGTATGCAAACCCCGAACAGCAGATCATGTTCTTTGACGAGTTGCTTCGGCGCATCTCTGCGCTGCCCGGAGTGCGTAGCGCGGCGATGTCGGCTGCGTTGCCGCTGAGCTCGAAGAGGATCACTCCGATGCTGCCGGAAGGCCAGCCGGACGTACCTCTGCCGCAGCGTCCGTTTATCGATATCGAAGCCATCAGCCCGAAGTGGTTCCAGACCATGCGAGTTCCGCTGCGTGAGGGACGGGAGTTTATCGCCGCCGATGATGCTCACGCGCCCAAAGTCGTCATCGTGAATGAAACCTTCGCCCGCCGCTTCTGGTCCAACCAGAATCCAGTGGGCAAGCATGTAGCCATTGGCCGTTGGCCGCAGCCGGCTGAGGTGGTCGGCGTGAGCGACGACGTCAAGAACCAAGGCTTGGCGCAGGACCCGCAAGCGCAGGTGTACATACCGTTCCCGCAGTTGCCCTGGGGCAACATGAATCTGCTCGTAGAGACGATCGTGCCGCCACAAAGCATGGCCTCGGCCGTGCATGCGCAGATCTCCGCGGTGGACTCTGACCAGCCCGTAACCAATATTCAGACGGTGGACGAGCTCATGAACACCTCCCGCGCGCAGCCCCGCTTTACGATGCTGCTGCTTGGGGTGTTCTCCATTGCGGCGGCGGCGCTGGCGACGGTTGGAATTTACGGCGTACTGACTTACTCGGTGGCGGAGCGCCGGCGCGAACTGGGTATCCGTCTAGCGCTGGGGGCAGAACGCGCACACGTTCTGCGCCTGGTTGTGCGTCAAGGATTGATGCTGGCGGCTGTCGGAATCGTCATTGGTCTGACTGCGGCGCTTCTGCTGACCAGACTGATCTCAAGCATGCTGTACAAAGTCGGCACGCATGATCTGATGACCTTCGTTCTCATGCCGCTGATGTTTCTCGTCATCGCCCTGTTCGCCAGCTATCTTCCGGCGCGGCGCGCGATGAAGGTGGATCCCGCGGAAGCGCTGAGGGACAACTGAAACTGCTCCTCGAAAGAGGTGACGTAAAGTTCAGTGTGTAAAAGAGCAGAGGGTGTAAGTTGGCTTTGGCCTGACGAGCTAACCTGCATTTCTCACCAGGGGTTGAGGAACGCGGTGATCCTAGGTTGAAAAAGGTTTGGAAAGGCCGTTCTTTCATGGCATAACTGCGTTATCGAAGCGTAGTTGTAGCCGTGCGGAGACGGC
>JBAVYX010000162.1:0-2235 GCA_049588475.1 Silvibacterium sp.
TCAGCCTGACGCGGGCGGCCATGTGGTTTATGAGCCTCGGCTCTTTCCCTACCACCACGGACTTCGATCACAATGATCCGGAGCATCGCATGATCGAGCCAGAGACGATCAAAGGACAGACACCTTACGGCGAGCTTCATCGTCTGGCACCGCAGGTGAAGCTCTCTAAGACGCCGGGCCGATGGCGTACCCCGCTGGTTGTCGTGCGTGGCAGCGACCGTCCGGTGTGGGAAAGCTGATCCTAATGAGGGCTCTAATGCTCCAGCGCATATGGCGGAGGTGTGTCGGCCTGCTTTTCTTCTCTCTGGTGCTGACTGAGGCATTTGGACAGTCAACGCCCCAGACGACGCCTCCCGCTACCCAGACGACGCCTCCCGCGCCGCCCGCCGCTCCGGTCGACGCGGACAAGAACCCTCCGGATATCCTTGACGGCACTCTTTCCGCCGGGGGCGATCTTCAGGACGATGAGGCTCCCCGGACGAGTTTGTTTCGGCGTCCGACTTCGCTCGACAGATGGTTTGCCTGGAAGAGAGAGTTCCATATGAACACCGGGCTCAACTTCGGCGGATCGTGGGGCGTTCTCTGGCAGAATTACACCAATAGTGCGATTGCCCAGCCGAACTCGGTGGGCAGCAAATTCACCTTCAACTGGTCCTACGATCTCTTCAATCGCCGGAAGCCGAACGTCTTTTCGTTCGACATGGCAATCGAGGACAGGCGGCCTCTGGGAACTAACCTGCCGCCGTTGCAGGCCGGTATTGGCGCCGGTACCATCGTTCCGACCGCGGCCACGTGGGGAATGTTCGACCTAGGCATCACTCAGGCCTATATCCGGCAAAACGTGTTCACGAACCATTTCCAGTACACCGTGGGCAAGATTTTCGCGCCGAACTTCGTCGACGCTTACCCATTCTTCGATGACAACCGGCAGTTTTTGAGCCAGCAGTTCTCCACCAGTCCCACCATTGCCTCGCCCCTCAGAGGGTTCGGAGCGGTCGGAGCCTGGTTTCCCACCAAAAGCGGTATGTATTTGAAGTCCGGCATGTTCACTTCACTCAGCAGCGACACCGGCAGTACCATCAGCAACTTCTTCACCAAGAACGAGCACTTCTACTTTTGGGAGGGCGGCGTGAGCGGTTTGGCGCGAAGCGGCATTCCCGTTCAGGCTCGCGGACCCATGGATGCTAACAATATCCACCTCACCGGGTGGTACAGGAATCCAACGAACGGCAGCCCGCAGTCCTACGGCATTGCCGGCAACGCCAACCGTATGATCGGCAGCCAATATATGTGGTTTGTGCGCTCAGGGTGGTCCGTAGGTCACATCAACAATTGGGCGCTGTCCGGAGGACTTGGCTGGCGGCCTGCGAAGACCACAGCCGATTTGTTTGGCGCCGCGTTTGGCTGGACGCGCCCGACCGTTCCTGTACCCGGCGGCCTGCGCAGCCAATACACCGCGGAGACCTTCTACCGATTCCATGTGACCCCGAACTTTGCGATCACCCCGGATTTCCAGTTGATCCAGCACCCGGCCCTGAATCCCAGGGTGGACACCATGTGGGTAACCAGCGTGAGAGGACGTGTGGTCTTCTAAGGCCGATCGTAGTTTTTCTGAATTATCCGCTTTGCTCACCGTCCAGCCTTTGCGCAGCAGCAGTCTTTTTGTTGATCACTGTATTTCTTTCGGGTTTGTCGCAGGCCACCGCGCCGCATCCGTCGAGCCCATGCAGGCGTTTCGCACTGAATGAAATCCGGAAGGCTACCGTTGATTGGGTCGGGCGGCCAATTGGGCAACCGAATATCAATGCTGATAGCTAATCCATCCTCAAGTGGCGCCAACAGTCAACATGGAGTACCGGCGCCGATGCGCTGATCGTGGGTTTGGCTGTGTGTTTATCAGAACACGAGGTTCAGAGCCACAAGCGGAAACACGCGCCAGTTAAAGGAATGCATAAACTAGCCCCGGGCCTTTTCACAGGGCTCGCAAAAAATGAAACTGAGTTCGAATCCTGTGTGCCGTTCTCATTCTGCGAATCGAGCTCTTGTTTCGCCGCCGGCTCGACGTGGCTGCGATTAATTGCCGCCTTCCTCGCCCACTGAAAATTGATGCCCACAAGCAACTGGAATGAAGGCAAACCTGGGCTATTGTGGTAGACAGAGAACTACTCTCAGAGCAATGCTCTTAGCAGTCACAGCGTGTGAGCGTGGAGGAAATGGAAATATTCTTCGAATCCT
>JBAVYX010000163.1:0-40568 GCA_049588475.1 Silvibacterium sp.
CATAGATCCAGCAGCTCGTGTCGCGCGTGTACAGCGTGTTGGGCAGCGGCGGCAACAGATACTCGGTGACGCCCGCCCCGTCCTTGACCAGCTTGAGCATTTCCCCGCCGTGCGTTTCCGGAAAATCTTCCGTCGACAGACCGCCCAGCAGGGTTTCAGCAAGCTTGCGCGGATTCAGCCCTTCGAGGTAGCTGCGCACTTCATCTACCAGCCCCAGACCCACCTGGTCGGGAATCACCTGATTGTCCAGGATCCACTTCTTGCCTTCCGGTACCGCCACCGTTTCCGCCAGCAGGTTGTGCATCTCCACCACTTCCGCGCCCCGGTCGCGCAGCTTGTTGATGAAGTCGAAGTGGTCGCGCTTGGCGTTATCTACCCACAGCACGTCGTCAAAAAGCAGCGCATCGCAGTTGGACGGCGTCAGCCGGGTGTGGGCGATGCCCGGCGCGCACACCAGCACCTTATGCAGCTTGCCCACCTCGGAGTGCACCCCGAACTTTACTTCAGCATTCGCCATAAAGAAAGCTCCTGTCTAGATTTGCATTGAGCCTGTCGCCAGCGCATAGACGGCAACCACGGCGCCGAGACTTGCAACGGCGAAGATGGCCCAGTCCATGGGCTTGAATACCTTGGCGTTCTGTTCGCGCCGTGCCCAGATGTAGAGCACCGTCCCAGGCGCGTAAAGAATCGCCGCGAGCAGGATAAACTTCAGCCCGCCAGCGAAGATCATGAAAATCGTATAGACCGTCGCAATCAAAGCCATGATCAGATCGCGCTGGCGCCCCTCCGGCCGTGTGTCGTAGGTCTCGCCGCGCTGCGAGACTTTGAATCCATAAGCCGCGACGAACAGATAGGGGATCAGCGACATCGCGCTGGTCAGACTCAGCATCAGGTGGAACGCATCGCGGGAAAAATAGGTGGTGATGACGATCAGCTGGACGATGATGTTGGTCAGCCACAGGGCCGCCGCGGGGACTTTGTTCGCGTTCTCGCTGGCGAAAACCTTAGGCATGTCTTTGTTCTTCGCCGCCGCGAAGAGTACCTCGGCGCAGATCAGCGACCAGGCAAGGTAGGCCCCCAACACCGAAACGATCAGCCCCAGGCTGACGAAAACCGCCCCCCAGTGCCCCACCACCGCCTCGAGCACCGCCGCCATCGACGGCTGGCGCATGCCGGCGATATCCGTCCGTGGCAGCACGGCGTAAGGAAGCATGGTCACCAGCACCATCAGGCCGGTGACGCCGATGAAGCCGGCGATGGTGGCCAAACCCACATCGGAGCGCTTCTTCGCGTAGCGCGAATACACGCTCGCACCCTCAATCCCGATAAACACAAACACCGTAACCAGCATCGTGGCTTTGACCTGCTGGAACAGATTGCCCGTCAGGTCCCCGCCATAGAAGTTGGCACGGAACAGATGGCCCTGGAAGGCGAAGAACAAGATGACGATGAAGACCAGGATGGGGATGACCTTGGCCACCGTCACGATGCTGTTGAGGTACGCAGCCTGCTGGACACCCCGCAGGATCATGAAATGAAAGAGCCAGATCCCGACCGAGGCGACGAGGATCGCCACCACCGTGTTGCCCTCTCCGAAGACCGGGAAAAACGCCCCCAGCGTGGCCTTGATCAGCACCCAATAGGAAACGTTGCCGATGCAGCTGCCACTCCAGTAACCGAATGCAGACAGGAAGCCGGGGTAGTCGCCGAAACCGGCCTTGGCATAGGCGAATACGCCCGCATCCAGATCCGGCTTGCGCTCCGCCAGCGACTGGAACACCCGCGCCAGCATGTACATGCCCGTTCCCGCGATCAGCCACGCGATCACCGCTCCGAATGGCCCGGTGGCGCCAGCGAAAGTCCGCGGCAGCGAGAAGATGCCCGCTCCCACCATGCTCCCGACCACCATCGCGATTAACTGCATCCGCGACATCTTTTCGTCAGACGAAGACATTCCCGGCCTCCTCAAATGTTTGTTTCAACCCTTACATCGGATCCTCGGCTACCTCTCGTTCTCGAATCGAGTCTGCAGATATTGCTCTTGAGCGAAATCGATAGTGACCACTCCTGAGAGACGACCCACCCTATGTGCGGGCGGGGCGGGAGTCTCTCGCTTCTGACTAAGTCATAAGAAACTAGGTCATAAAGCGCGACTTGCGCAACATCGTCAGACCGAACGACGCGCCCAGGAATAGCAGTCCGACTCACCCGATCAAGGGAACGTCCGACCCGTCTTGGATGTTTCTCGGGCTCAGGGAGCAGCTGCTGGCGCTGGTGCTGGCCGTGAGACCACAATCAGGATCGGGGTGGCGGCAGGCGGCGGCGTTGGAGGCGGCGGCGCCGTGCCAGTTATTTGTGCGTGCCGGTTAACCACCGTCATTGGCTCCTCGGTGACCTTGGTAGCCGAAATCTTCATCCCTTTCCTCAAGCCATTTGGATCTGTTTCCCGTCCATCGACCATGAACCTCTGGCCCCGGGGAATCGTGAACTGCTGGTTGGTCCCATCCTCCAGCGTAAGAATCAAACGGGTCGGTGGAGTCACACGCCAGACGGTGCCCGTAACGGTACCAACCGTTGTGACCAATTTGGGAGTCGTGGTGACCGTGATCGTGCGCTCCAACTTCGTGCCCGGCTTCAAATCGTGAACGCTAAGTTGCTGTCCACCTACTTCAAACTTGGTACTGTCCGGAACGTTTGGGAAATGTACGAGTTGCCCCTTGTCGTCCCTGATGATGAGGTCATTGCCTGCGACCAGGACTACTTCGCCGTTCTCGATGCTTACTTCATGCGTCGACGACCCATGGGTCGTCGTGGTTTGCGTTTCTACCTGCGCGCTCATACCGATGGCGAAGACCAGGCTAACAGCCCCCACCGCAAGCACCGTCCCAATTCGTGACCAGCTGCCTTTCGAATTCATTGTGTTTGCTCCTTTCGAACCTTCTGAACTGCGGAATCGGATCCAGATGTGGCAGTTTTGTCCGGAGTCAACGCATGGACTAGGGTTAGAATGGATAACTCATCGCGTAACTTTCGCCTTTCCGCTGACGGCGAACCAACCACGCAAGGGTTTCTCACTCCTTGAAGCGGAACGATATATAACATTTCACCTCGAGCGCTTCAATTGGACCTTAGTCCCATCATCGACCCGGATACGAAGCCCACAAAAGAGAGTCTTAGCAGAAGGCGCGACGCGCATTACTACATTGGTCACTTATCCATGGGGTCAAAACCAGCCTAATTAGCTCTGTTGACAGCGATTCCGTCGACCTGACTAGAAAAAGGGGAGGAATCCTGCGTTCGTCGATTTCTATAATCAGCGCACAACTTAGAGAAGGATGGCGGCTCTCAAGAAGCGTAAATCACATCTATCACCGGGTAGTCCACCCGGAGACTGATTCCCAGTATGTCGAAGGCGATATTGATGTTATCACCCTCAGCGCGACATCCTGCACGAACACCTGCAAGTTGAAAATCATCGCTGGCGATCTACCGAAGTCATCGCTATGCTCGCCGTGAGGAACGCAATCCGGATCTCTGGTGGCTAGGCCGTCAGCCACATGCTCCATCATGTTGCTGTGCGCAATCGCAGTATTACGTCTCGGGCACGGATTAATGTGAGTCTTTGATGCTGAGCGACGGTTCTATGTGCAATCGGCCGCGGAAGGCGTGGATCGAGAGGTGCGAAGCGAGCCAGCTTTTCGGCATCGACCTTATCTCTCTTACGATCGCTATGTGAAATGGCGCGAAGTTCCCGCACGTTCGACACAATGAGCTCTTGGCAAGGCGCTACAATGCATATTTGCTCACCAAGTGCCTCATGATCTGATTCGCGCTTCTCTGGTGCTGCGAGCTTTGTTGCCTCGCAAAATAAACGAGGAAGTCTCAGTCGGTGATTGATCTTCGGTACGATGCATCGACCGTCATCGAGGCCACGATTCTCGTGGTCGCAGCGCTTTTCCCCGTCGTCAATCCCCTCGCCGCCGCCGCCGTTCTTCTCAATTTCCTCAGCGGACTCGAGCCGGCGGTGCATCGCGCGCTTGCACGAAAAATTACCATCTACTGTTTCTTTCTGTTGATCGCCTCGCTGCTCTGGGGAGTCAAAATTCTTACCTTCTTCGGCATCTCCATCTACGCCGTCCAGATCGGCGGAGGACTTGTCGTGGCTGTAACCGGATGGTCACTGCTGGCGCGGGACTCGAACAGCACTCGCTCGAACAACGCGCAGGCTGCCAGCGTTCTCGATCACGCTTTTTATCCCTACACCATGCCCCTCACGGTCGGCCCCGGCTCCATCTCGGTTGCGATTACGCTCGGCGCGCACCTGCCTGCAGAGCTGCACACATCGTCGTTTCTTTCGCCCAGGGTCCTGATTGCATCGTTTGTCGGCATAGCGCTGGTCTGCATCAGCATTTACATCTGCTATCGCTACGCGAACGCCGCAGAGCGCCTGCTTGGCGCTTCCGGAACTTCGGTCGTTTTGCGGCTTTCGGCTTTTGTCCTGCTGTGCATTGGCGTCCAGATCATCTGCACCGGCATTAAGGATTACCTCAGGGCCATCCACCAGATCTGAAAGGCCGTTCAAAACTCGATATTCGGGTGAGAACACCGCCGTTCTGGGCGGGTACACGACCCGCAGGAGTTTGCTTATCCAATGCAAGATGCGTTCGATCTTCGTGGTAGTAGCTGAGGTATTCGTTCAGCAGGCGTTTCAGATGCCGTTCATTCACCACCATCACGTGGTCCAGGAGATCCCGGCGGCAGTTGCCAACCCAACGCTCGGCGACATCATTCTGCCATTTACTATCAGAATCAGGTGACGCCCATTTCATCAGAATCCAGCACATTCAGGTTTATCGCTGGAGCAGGAAGAGTAATATGGCAAACACTTTCGGCACAGATATTCTGATCCAAACCGAAGATCCAGAGGCCGCGGCTTCTTTCTACGTCAAGCAGCTCGGATTCGCAATCACCGGCGAGTCGCATGACATGATCAGCCTGCATGGCGATCACATCAACTTATTCATCGAACGCGGGCCGGAGCTGGGGCCGGTTTTGGAGGTGACGGTTGAGAGCGTCGGGGAAGCCCGGCTTCGGCTGCTAAAGAACGGCTGCGAAATCATCAAGGATGAACCGAATTTCCCAAGGTGCTATATCAAAGACCCGTTCGGCTTGATTTACAACCTGACGCTCTAGCTCTCAACTTTCCAGAAAATACGTTATGACACATTGCTTGTCTGCGCTGGTTACGAGCCGTGTCTTGCCTATGTCAAAAGTCAGGTTTCCGTATGTCTGTCTGGGCTTGAGGTCCAGTCGTTTTGCGGACTCCCAAACTTCTGACATCATTACGTCCGTGTTTTAACGGCCTTCGGCAAGGGCTTGCCGATTTCCCAATGATGGCCGAAGGGGTCGACAACGCGTCCCAGGTGCCAGCCATAAGCGTCAGTGACGGGCTGCACGATTTTTGCTCCGGTGGTGACGGCACGGTCGAAAACCGCGTCGGGATCCTCCACGGTCATTACCATGCGCACAGTGCCGCCACTAAGCGTGTCTGGGCTGAAGTTCAAGTGCTCGGGTGATTCGTCGGCAACCCAGAATTCCGCGCCGTCCACGGAAAGCTGAGCGACAACCGCCCCATCCTCGGCATCAATGCGGAACAACTCGACGGCTCCGAAGACAGCTTTGTAGAACTCTACCGCCTTGGCTCCGACTCGAACTGAGAGCATAGGAGCTATGGAGGTCTTTGTGTCATGGCTCATGAGTCTCTTCTCCTCCCATCGTTACTTGTCGAGTGAGAACTGCCAGGCGACGATCTGCTTCAGGGTGTCATAAGGGAGCTCATTGTTGGCGACTTCACCGATGGGGATCTGGCGGCCGTTGATGAAGAGCATCGGCGTCTGGTTTATGTCGAGATCCTGGGCGAGCTTGATCGAGGCGTCGACGGGACCCTTCGCCGCTGAAGTCGAGGAGCAGGAGGCAACCTTGGCGGGATCGAGACCAGCCTTAGTGACAGCATCGGCGAGGGCCGAGTCCGAGCCGAGAGGCGTTAGGTTTTCCTGCGCTGCGAAGACGGCGTCGGCAAATTTGAAGAAGGCCTCGTTGCCTCCCAGCTGGGCGACGCAGGCACTATAGGCGGCAGCCTTATAAGCCTCGGAGTGGATAGCAGCGAGGGGAAAATTCTCAAAGACGAAGTGCGCATTGGGGAAATCCTGCAGGAGGTGATCGATGACAGGTTGGACAGCCTTGCAGTGGGGACACTGGAAGTCAGCGAACTCTACGAATTCGAAGTTTTTCCCGGGGGCTCCGCGGCCGGGTCCAGCGGCACGCTCCGTCAGGGTGCGCCGGGTGTCGGCGTAAGGATGGTCTCCGAAAGGCAGGATATCTGTCGAGATGAGGTGCTTGCCGTCCGGCGTGACGTAGAAGACCAGCGTGGCGATCTGTTGCGGAGCGGATTTTTGCGCTACGTAAACGGTGACCTTGCTGATGCCCGGCGCAGGTGTGTTCTGGATGGCCTGTACCTGCCAGACACGGTCCGTGTCGTATCCCCAGGATGTTTTCAGAAAGCCTTCGACGGTGGCCAGGGTAGGCGAAGCGGCGGTGAAGCTGTTTAGATCAACGGGCGGGAATTTGGGGGCGGAGGGAGCGGCGGAGGCTGGCGCGGGCGCGGAGGGGACGTCCTGAGCGGCGGTCTGCGCGGATGCGTATCCGGAGATTGCGGCGGAGAATACGACGATGGCCAGGGTTTGCTGAAGTACGGAGCGAAGTTGCATCAATTCCCTTTCGAGCTTTCTGTTTTCCTGTTTGCTTAGACCTGAACCTTGACGGCGATGGGAAAGCGGCGTCCCATGCCGAAGGCCTTAGTGGTGACTTTTAAGACGGGAGCGGCCTGTTGCCGCTTGTATTCGCTGCGCTCGACGAGTTTGACGACGCGACGGACGAGTTCGATATCGACGTTGAGAGCGACGGCGATCTGCTCGGGGGTTTCGTAACGCTCGACGTAGGCCTCGAGGATGGGATCGAGGATGTGGTACGGGGGCAGCGAGTCGGTGTCCTTTTGATCGGGGCGAAGTTCGGCGGAGGGCGGCTTGTCGATAATGGAGGCGGGGATGATTTCGCGCTCGCGGTTGAGATGGCGGCAGAGAGCGTAGACCTCGGTCTTGACGACATCGCCGATGACGGCAAGGGCTCCAACCATGTCGCCGTATAGGGTGCAATAGCCGGTGGACATTTCACTCTTGTTTCCGGTGGTGAGCACGAGCGAGTTGAATTTGTTGGAGAGCGCCATGAGTAGATTGCCGCGGATGCGCGACTGGATGTTCTCCTCAGTGATGTCGGGCTGAAGTCCGGTGAACAGGGACGCGAGCGATTGGTTGTATTCGGAGAAGAGCGGACTGATGGGGATGATTTCGAAGCGGATGCCGAGGTTTTCGGCAAGCTGGCGGCTGTCGTCGATGGAGCCCTGCGAGGAATAGGGACTGGGCATGCCGATGGCGAGGACGTTCTCCTTGCCGAGGGCTTCGACAGCGATGGTGGCGACGAGGGCGGAGTCGATGCCGCCGCTGAGGCCGATGATGACACGGGAGAATCCGCACTTGCGGACGTAGTCGCGGGTGCCGAGAACGAGTGCACGGAAAATCGCTTCGTCTTCGTTGTCGGTCACGGGGTGCATGTCCCCAGTGAGCGATTCGGTGTCGATAAAGACGAGGTCTTCTTCGAACGAGGCGGCCTGCGCGATGACCTGCCCATCGCGCCCCAGGGCGAGGCTGGAACCATCGAAGACGAGACTGTCGTTGCCTCCGACCTGATTCACCATGAGCACGGGCTTTCCGTGGCGACGGGCGATGGCGGCGAGCATCTCGCGGCGGGTCTCGCGTTTGCCGCGCCAGTAGGGCGAGGCGGAGATGTTGAGGACGAGCGAGCCTCCGCCGCGCATGAGCTCTTCGACCGGATCGACGCTGTAGAGGCGGTTCTCCCAGAAGCTCTTGTCGTTCCAGGCGTCTTCGCAGATGGTGAGCGCGACGTGCTCGCCGCCAAGGGAGAATAGACGCTGCTTGTGCGCGGACGCAAAGTAGCGCTGTTCGTCGAAGACATCGTAGAACGGCAGGAGCATCTTCGACTGCACGAACTCGACGTGACCATTGCGGAGCAGCGCGGCGGAATTCATAACGTGCTTGCCGGTGCCGTGGTGCGCGGGCGTGACGTATCCGCAGAGAACGGCGGTGCGGCTGTTGACGGTGGTAGCAGCGATCTCTTCGACGACCTGCCCGGCGCGCGCGAGGAAAGCAGGTTTTTCCAGCAAATCGGCGGGAGGATAGCCGCAGACGGATAGCTCGGGAAAGAGTACGAGATCGGCTCCGCCCTGCTCGGCGCGTTGAGTAAATTCGAGAATCTTCTGGGCGTTGCCGCAGAAGTCGCCAATTGTAGGATTGATCTGGGCGAGCGCGATCTTCACAGTTACAAGTTTAGCAATTCCGACGAAGTGTCATTGGGAGCTGCCGGACGGCGCCAGGCCACGATATTTCAGCATGGGCTGCACGCTCGGTTCAGCTCCGAGCCAGGCTTTATACATCTCGGCGAGGTCTTCGGTATTGCCACGCGAGAGCACCATCTGGCGGAAGCGATCGCCATTGGCACGGGTCATGCCGCCATGGTCGACAAACCACTGGTAGGCGTCGTCGTCGAGCATCTCGCTCCAGAGATAAGCATAGTAGCCGGCAGCATATCCATTGGCCCAGATGTGCGAGAAGTAAGTCGAACGGTAACGCGGTGGAACGGCATTAAGAGCCAGGTGGGTCTTTTCGAGCGCCTCTTTCTCAAATACATCGGGGCTCTGGAGCGGTGCGCTCGCCGGAAGCGTGTGCCACTGCATGTCCAGCTGTGCCGCGCCGAGCAACTCCGTGAGAGCGTACCCCTGATTAAAGGTTTGCGCCTTTTGGATTTTGGCGGCCAGCTCGGCGGCCATAGGCTCACCGGTTTTGTAGTGCTTTGCGTAATTCTTGAAGACGGCTGGGTAGCTAGCCCAGTGCTCGTTGAACTGGGACGGGAACTCGACGAAGTCTCGAGCCACGGAGGTTCCGGAAAGGCTGGGGTACCGGGCATCGGCAAACATGCCATGCAGCGCGTGTCCGAACTCATGGAACATGGTCACGACATCAGTGAAAGTGATGAGAGCCGGCTGGCCCTCAACAGGCTTGGGAAGGTTGGCAACGTTGTAGGCCACAGGGAGCGTGCCGAGCAGGTGGGACTGAGGGACGAATTCGCTCATCCAGGCTCCGCCGTTTTTGTTGTCGCGTTTGAAGTAGTCGCAGTACCAGAGGGCGAGCGGTTTGCCGTCGGCCTCAAAGACCTCGAAGACACGCACGTCGGGGTGATAGACGGGAATGTCCTTGCGTTCCTTGAAGGTCAGGCCGTAAAGCTGATTCGCGGCATAGAAGACACCGTTCTCTAGTACATTGTTCAGCTCGAAGTAGGGCCTGATCTGCGCTTCGTCGAGGTCATACCTAGCCTTTCGCACCTGGTCGGCATAGAAGTTCCAGTCCCAGGGCTGCAGCTGGAAGCCGCTCTTTTGCGCGTCGATCACAGCCTGGATATCGTTGCCTTCCTCTAAGGCGTTGGCCGTGGCTGGCGGCACGAGATCGTTCATGAATTTGAGCGCAGCCTCAGGTGTTTTGGCCATCTGATTTTCAAGCTTCCATGTGGCATAGGTTGGAAAGCCCAGTAACTTTGCTTTCTCAGCACGAAGCTGTGCCATGCGCGCGATGGTATTGCGCGTGTCATTATTACCACCGCGCACGGCGCGCAGCCACGAGTTCTCAAAGAGAGCCTGGCGGGTGCCCCTATTGCTCAGAGAAACAAGGGAAGGTTGCTGCGTTGTGTTCTGCAGAGGAATCAGGAAGCCTTGCTGATTGCGAGCCTTCGCCGCCTGCGCGGCTGCGGAAATCTGAGCATCGCTCAACCCCGCCAGCGCGTCCTTGTCGGCCGTGAAGTAAGCAGCCTCCCGCGTGGCGGCGAGCAGCTTGTTCTTGAAGGCATTCGATAACGTCGATTCCTCTTCATTGAACTTCTTCAGCGTGGCTTTGTCGGAATCGGAGAGGTTCGCGCCAGCATGCACAAACTTTTTGTAGGTGATCTCGAGGAGGCGCTGTGATTCAGGATCGAGCTTGAGGGAGTCACGCTGCTGGTAGAGAGCGGCGACGCGCGCGAAGAGATGTGAATCGAGATAGATTGCGTCGTTGTGGGCGGCTAGGCGTGGGGCTTCGGCCTCTTCTATCTTTTGCAGCGTTGGGTTGGTGTTCGCACCGGTCACAGCATCGAAGGCCGCCATCGCGCGTTGAAAGAGTGCTCCGGACTTTTCCATGGCGACGAGGGTGTTCTCGAAGGTAGGAGGCGCGGGATTGTCGGCGATGGCGCGGATCTCTTCAAGTTGTTTTGTCATGCCGGCCTCGATCGCGGGCTGGTAGTCGCTGTCCTTGATCTTGTCGAAGGGCGGCGCCTGATACGGCAGCGTGCTGGGAGCATAAAAGGGGTTCGAAGGGCCGAAGGCGGGAGTGGTCTGTGCAGAGGCAGTGCTAAGCATGAGGGCGGCGCTCGCGATGAGTGCGAATGACAGAAGGGTTTTCCTTTGGAGGAGCTGCGGAATGTCGATCACGGTTGGTCATTCTCCCGAAGGTCGATCGTAAAGAAAGTGGGGTGGAATCAGCGCACTCGCTCCCAGGTGAGTTGCGCGACGACGGTGTGGTTTCTGGATTTGATAGGGCCCGTTCGCAGAATTAGGGTGTCGCCCTCGAAGCTGTAATAGCGGACTTCGGCACGGTTGACCCAAAGAGGAAAAAGGCTCGCTTCCACGTGATGGGTGATGGTGTTTCCGTTGACGGTGAAGCGGCCTGTGTAGGCAATATATCGTCGGTTGCGGCGAGGGCGGGCCGTGGGATCTGCCGTTGGGTCGGTGCGCTCGATGACCCCTCGCTTGCGGCGCGCGGGGCCGAGGTTGCCGCTCATATAGCCCTCGGCGGAGTACAGCAGATAGCCGCGCAGGTCGGTGCCCCAGGGCTTTTCGACCACGCCATCACTGTGCAGGAACGAATAGTCGAGGAGACGCCAGGTTCCGACGAAGTCTGCTGTGGTCGCGTGTTTCATTGATTCCTCGGCAAGTCAGGCTTTGGGCAGCACCAGAGTGTCGAGTTCGAGGAACTGGCGCAGAACTTCGTCGTCGGAGGCCTTCATCTCCTCCATGGTGCCGAAGAAATGCGCCTTGGCCTGGTGAAGAAAGAGGACGCGGTCGGCGAGGCGCTGGGCGAAGCGCATATCGTGGGTAACAACAATGCTGGTAAGGCGCAACTGGTGCTTGAGCTTCTGAATGAGGTCGCCGAGGAGGCGGGCGATGAGCGGATCGACCATGGTGGTGGGCTCGTCGTAAAGGATGGCGTCGGGCTGTGCGGACAAGGCGCGGGCAATCGCTACGGAGCGCTTCATGCCGGTGGATAGGTCGGAGGGCAGCAGGTCCGTCATGCCAGACACGCCAACCATTTCCAGCAGACCGTTGACGATCTGCTGAATCTGGTCTTCGACTAGCTCGCGGCGTTCGCGGAGGGGGAAAGCGACGTTTTCGCCGACGCTGAGCGAATCGAACAGGGCTCCATTCTGGAAGACCATGGTGACTTGGCGCCGGACGGCTTGCATCTGTTCTTCGTTGTAACCGCAGATGTCGTGGCCAGCAACAAGGATCTTGCCTGAGTCGGGTTTGAGGAAGCCCATGATCTGTTGGAGAGAGACGGATTTGCCAACGCCACTGCGGCCCAGGATGCAGAGGGTTTCGCCGGGATTGACGAAGAAGCTGACCTCATCGAGGACAGTGAGTGATCCAAAGGACTTGGAGACCTTTTCGAACGCTATGTAAGGCCCTGCACCGTTGGGATGCGCAGGCTCATGGTGATGCGGGAGCTCTTCGACAATCTCGATTTGTGGCGTGTCGGGGGTGCTGGCCAAAGGCTTGCTCCTAGAGCCTGTTACCGACTTTAGTGGACACAGCCCGCAGGGGTGCTACCCGCTCTAAAGTTCATAACAGGCTCTAACTCAGCTTAGTGGATGAACGGCAATTCCTCCAAAGCTGCTTTTTCAAGATCGCCTGGGGTGTTGAGATACTGAAACTCGGTGGACGGGCGGCGTTTCGCCCCAACTGTGGCCGAGGGAGGATACGAAAGTTTCATTGCCACGGCGAGCACGAAGGCATTCACCGAGCCAGTTCTTCAAAGAAAAGAATGATGGATTCGATGCCCCGGTAGAAGTTGGCCAGGTGGAATTTTTCGTTGGGGGCGTGGAGGTTATCGTCGGGAAGGCCGAAGCCCATCATGACCGTGGGAATCTTGAGGTGTCGCACGAAATCGCCGACGATGGGGATCGATCCGCCTGAACGGATGAAGACAGTGTCTTTGTGCCAGACCTCCTTTAAGGCGCGGGTAGCGGCCTGGATGTATGGGTTAGCGGTGCCGATGACGATAGGATCTCCGGCATGGATGAGACGGATGTCGATTTCGATACCTTCGGGCTGGAGCGATTCAACATAAGACTTGTATTGGGCGAAGGCCTGCTGCGGGCTTTGCTCGGGCACGAGGCGCATGGAGACTTTGGCGACTGCGCGGGCGGGGATGACAGTCTTTGCGCCGGCTCCGGTGAAGCCGCCGGGCATACCGTGCACGTCGAGCGAGGGGCGCGCCCATGTGCGCTCCAGGACGGAAAAGCCCGGTTCACCGGTGAGTCGAGACGAGCCGACTTCAGTCAGGCGGTAATGCTCTTCATCGAAAGGGAGCTGCTTCCAGGTCTTGAGCTCGTCGGTACCGGGAGTTTTAACGGCATCATAGAAGCCGGGGATGAGGATGCGTCCGGTTGAATCCTTGAGTTGGACGATGATCTGGGCGAGGGCGACGAAGGGATTGGGAGCAGCGCCTCCGTACATGCCGGAGTGCAGATCGGTCTTTGCGCCGCGCGCTTCGATCTCGGTGTAGATCATGCCGCGGAGGCCGACGCAGAGGGTGGGCAGTTCGGGCGCGAACATCTCGGTGTCGGAGACGAGGGCGAAGTCGGCCTTGAGGCGCTCGGGCTGTTCACGGATGAATTTGGCGATCTGCTCACCGCCCACTTCTTCCTCTCCTTCAAGAATCACTCGGATGTTGATGGGGAGCTTATGGTTATTAGCCTTGAAGAGAGCCTCAAAGACTTTGACGTGCATATACATCTGGCCCTTGTCGTCGACGGCGCCCCGCGCGTAAATGTTACCGTCGCGTTCGGAAGGCTCGAAGGGCGGTGACTTCCACTCGTCGAGGGGATCGGGCGGCTGGACGTCGTAGTGACCATAGCATAGACAGGTGGGCATGGACTTTCCATTCACTGAGGGCGCATGGAGCCAATCGGCATACACGAGCGGATGGCCGGGAGTGGTGATTACCTCAACATTCTCCATGCCGATGCGTTTGAGTTCCTGGGCGAGCCATTGGGCCGCAGCAAGGACATCTTTTTTGTGCTCAGGCAAGGTGGAGATCGAGGGAATGCGGAGGAGGGTCTTGAGTTCGTCAAGGAATCGGGGATAGTTGCTGCGAGCGTAGTCGATGGCGGCGGACATTTTACGGGCTCCTTGAGTTTCGCGGGACATTTCAGATCTTTAATGAAGCGACAGACGAGTATAAATCGGCTTCCCGGGACAACTCCGGCTTTTAGACCTTGTTAGGAGGGGCAATCTGATGCGACGGTGGTGCATTCGTGGGCAGCCGGTTTGCGGTGGTGTAGTCGAGCTGATTGGCAACCCGCTCGGCGCTCTCCGAACCGCCCCAGTAGTCTCCATGACCGTACTTCTTCATCTGATGGCAGCGATTGCCCCAAACCGCACTGGGATTGCCGTTCAATCCAACGGCCTCCGACCATCTGGCGCCCTCTTCAAATAATTCTCCCAGCGGGAAGGCTTCGCGGAGGATCGTGTCCCATCGGGAATGGAGAACCACGCTGTTTCCACTGCCTGGATTGGCCGCCTGGCCCAAATCGCCGCTGGCGGAAACGCGGCGCACAGGAACGGCAGCGGCCATCAGAGTGGTCGAGCGTATGCGGATTCCTGAAGCGTTGTTCAACGCCTTGATGAACTCCAACAGGAAGCGGTTTCCCATCGAGTGACAAACACAGTGCAGATCAACACCGGTAGGAAATTGGTTGCGCACAAAATCCGCGAGATGCTGGCCGCAGTCTTTTGCCGCTTTGATCATCACAGGATAAGAGGCAGCAGACATGATGGGGTTGAAGAACAATCCCCAGGATTCGTACATATCTCCTGGCCAGAAGACTTCGCAGACTGGTTCGCAGAAGCGGGAGTCGGTGACGGAATCGAGTAGCTTCTGGAATCTGAGATAGGCCTTTCTGGCGGCGTAGAAATTTACGTTGTAGCCATGTATGAAGAGCACTACTTTGGAGCCGGACGGAAGCTGGTAGGCATAAGGAAGCCGCTTTACGCCTGCTGAGACCGGGCCGCCGCGCTCTCTGGTTCGAAGTGTTAAGCCTGTGACTGGACAGGATGGCATAGCTTAGTCCCGGAATTTCTGAAGTCCTACGACCAAATCACGGGCGAGCGAAGCAACGAAGCCGGAAATCCAACTCCCAGTGAGCACGATAAGAAAGCGGCTCCAGATTTCCTGCTCGATTCTTTGAGCGGAGCCAAGCTTGAACGAAGCGACCACAAGAAGAAGCCAGCAGACGCTAAGAGAGAGTACCCACCGGGCTGAATCGTCTTCTTTCAGGTGGGGCGTGAGCTTTTTTCGAAGATGGAAGACGACCGCCACACCTGCGCCAACAATTCCCAGGTAGAAGAGCCAACATAGCCAAGTTTTGAGTTGACTGGGGCTTCCAGCAAACATGGGATAGCCGCGCAACCCTCCTTGATACGCGATAACGAGGAGAAACGCCCAAACGAGAAGAGAATCCATGGATTCGAGAGGCTCTTTCCAGGGGATTTCCCCATCTCTCGCGCGCAGCTCCTTGGGCCTGATGCTGCCTGCGATATGAACGCCCGCAAACCAACCGCCCGTAAGCATCAGGAGAAACCACCACATGGATGAGGTGGACAGGCTGTTGAGCCACGCGGCTGCCGACAAGACTGCGTAGCTGAGAATAAGCGCCGTCCAGCGCAGATAGCGCTTCCAACTTGCGCCGGCGGCTATCTGGATAGCGTCGATCGACCGCTGCATGGATTGGGCAACACGGCCCAGAGCGTCCGGGTAGCTTGAGTCCCCGTCTTCGCCGGCGCGAACACTCTTCAAATCCGCCGATCCCGCCAAGGATCCAAAGAGGGTGACGAATTCCCAGTAAAGCTTTGGGGTTCCCAAGGCTGCCTGTGCAACCGCGTTGAGCTGGCCGCAAAGCTGTTCGAGCTGCATTTCATAGAAGGCGCGGGCATCTCCCGCGGTTGCGGTGCGGAGGATGGATTCTTCCGCGGCGTCCACAAATTGCTTAAACGCGGTGCTTCGGTCAGGTTTCGGCACCTCGGACAGCCGGTTCTGGATTCCAGGCGACGATTCGGGCTTTTCATCGATATTGACGACCCCAGCCTTCTCGAAGAGCCATGCGCGCAGCCACGAACGGTTAAACCAGGCGCGAGCTGGAGTGAGATCCTTGGCGGATTGCAAGATCGCCATAACAAGGAATGCGACTACGCAGATTGCTTCCACGTAGGCGATCAGATTGCCGCTGAGGCTCCGTATGGCGGCGTGAAACTCGCTCGTGATTCTTGCGACGTTGTTGGCCTGCAGAAGCACGGAGACCACCTGGCGATCTTGATTTCGGGGGATTCTCGGGGGGAAGAAACCGGGAAGCTTTGGAGTTTCTCACAAGGCCAGAGGAACCGCAAGCGTCGTTTGTCTGGTTTTCGCTCCGCAGGCGCGGACTTGAGGCCTAATAGCGAGGTACCAAGGGATCGATCTCGGCGGACCACGCGTCAATGCCGCCGCGAAGCGACTGGGTCTTTTCGAAACCCTGATTGCGAAGCCAGACGGCGACGTTCATGGAGCGTACACCGTGGTGACAGAAGGTGACGATGTGGGCCTCGGGATCAAGTTCCTGGAAAACGCGGGCGGGGATGTCGCCCATGGGGATAAGGATGCTGCCTTCGATGTGGGCGGCTTCGTACTCCCAGGGCTCGCGCACGTCGACCACGACGCGGTTTTCAGGATCCGGGGCGGTGAGCAATTGTTTCAGGTCCTGCGTCGATATCTCATAATCAAGCATAGAGATAAGAATACAGTGTGTGCTTTCATTTTTCGGGGCTGCTTTTCGGGCCGAGCGAGCGTCTCGCGTGATACAAGGTAGTTGTCCCCGAAACAAAAGCTATGGCGAATCAGGAAAAGGTTTTGATCGTTGAAGATGAGCTGCACGCCCTCACCGGTCTTGCGGAACTCGTCTCGGGATGGGGCTACCGCACGGATACGGCGCGCGACGGCATGGAGGCATTGGAGCGCGTGCAGGCATGGCAGCCGGGCATCGTGGTGACGGACCTGAAGATGCCGCGTATGGATGGGATCAAGTTACTGGAACGACTGAACGAACTGAATCTGGACCAGGCGGTTGTGGTACTGACTGCTCAAGGCTCGATCGAACTGGCGGTTGAAGCCATGAAGATGGGCGCCTACGACTTCATCCAGAAGCCGGTGGATCCGACGCGTCTGCGCACCATCCTGTTGAATGCGACCCGGCAGCGGGAGACCGAACGGGAACTCGAGGTAACGCGCCGCAAGCTGCGAGATACCGGCGTGTTGGGATCGCTGGTGGGTTCCTCGAAGAAGATGCAGGAGCTGTTTGCACTGGTTGAGCGGGTTGCGCCTTCAAACGTTTCGGTGCTGATCACGGGGGAGAGCGGCACGGGCAAGGAGATGGTAGCGCGAACCCTGCATGATCTAAGCCCGCGCAAAGCAAAGCCCTTTGTCGCGGTGAACTGTGCGGCGATTCCGGAAACTCTCATCGAAAGCGAGATTTTTGGCCACGAGAAGGGTGCCTTTACAGGCGCGCTGGAGCGGCGCGCGGGCTGCTTCGAGCTGGCCGAGGAGGGCACCCTGCTGCTCGACGAGATCGGCGAGATGCCGGTGGGCACGCAAGCCAAGCTGCTGCGCGTGCTCGAAGAACGCAAGCTTCGCAGGCTGGGGAGCAAGGTCGAGTCCGCTGTCGATGTGCGTGTGTTATCGGCGACGAATCAAGACCCCGACGAGGCGGTTGCAAACGGTCATCTGCGCAGCGATCTCTTCTATCGTCTCAACGTCTTCAATATCCACATGCCGCCTCTACGGGAGCACAAAGAAGATATTCCAGCAATTGTGGACGCGATGATCGCGGAGATGAGCCGCAAGCACGGCCGTGAGGTAACTGGGGTAGATCCGGATATGCTGGCGCAGATGATGGCCTACGATTGGCCTGGCAACGTGCGCGAACTGCGCAACACGATTGAGCGCGCGGTGGTGTTATGCGGGGGCGGGACGATCGAACCGCGGCATCTGCCGCCTGGTTTCGGTACCCGTACGGTGAAGGCCATTGTCGACGCAAACATTGCGTCCAACGCCATTCAGGTGGAAGTAGGGGCTACCGTCGATGAAGGAGAACGCCGCCTGATTTTGAAAACGCTGGAGTCGACCAGTAACAATAAGACTCGCGCCGCTGAGATCCTGGGTATCAGCTTGAAGACGCTGCATAACAAGCTCAAGGATTACGGGAAGGTCAAGGATGACACGGGCACGGAAGAATAGGCGGTGGTTCCCTCCGTTTGAGTCGCTCCCGGTGCCCTGTCAACACCTATGCGATTGAAGACCAAACTCGTTGTGGCCATCACCGCCCTGGTCTTCCTAGTGGCCACGATGCTGTCATGGCTCTACTTGAGCCAGTTGCTGCGACAGCATATTGACCAGTCCTACAATTCAACCGATATTGTTGCGCATCAACTGTTGTTTGCGACGCGCACGGCACTGGAAACGGGCCTGCGCAACAGCCCGGTTGACGTGAATGACCCCGCAGCGCTGCGCGCCGCCGTTGCGCATTCGTTGCGCAACGATGTCGGCCTGAATGCGTTGATCAATTCGGTCATCAGTTATTCGCCCACAGTTCTGGATATTGCGATTGCCGACCATGATGGGCTGGGACTGGTGACAGCGCCTGTTTCTTCGTTGCAGGACACACCTCTGCCGGTGCGGCCGGACTATGCTTCGTTGCGGAACAACTCACTCGTCCATACGCTCAAGATAGTATTCGGCAAGCCGCAGGTTTACAACCTCACATTGGGTCTGGAACGCGACGGTCACCCGTTTCTTACGGTTCGCATCGGCATCCGCACCACATTCCTGAAAAACGCCTCTCTCCCGTGGTTGAGAGATGCGCTGACATACATCGGAATGGCGATTCTGATTTCGTTGATAGCGGCGGCCTTTGTGGCCAACCTGGCACTGCAGCCGCTCACCCAGATCGGCTCGCGACTCGATGCGCTGGCGCAGGCCGAGGCGGAGACGGCGGGCGAACTCGAATCGGGAACGTCGTCGGATGCTGTCGTCCAGGTCTCGCACAAGATCGAGCGCCTTGGCCGCCGGATGCGCAATGTGGAGGAGGTTTTCTCAGCCCTCAAGGAGAATCTGGACCAGATTCTCTCCAACCTTCAGGACGGCATCATGCTATTTACCCGCGACTCGCGTGCGGTGCTGGTTTCGCGCTCCGTCGAGCGCTTTCTGGAGCTAGGCCGCGACCAGTTACTGGGCGCGGAGGTGCACGATATCTTCGACCGCAATACCGTACTTGGCCGCACAGTACGGCAGGCCTTCGACGCGGGCATGTCGATCGTGCAGGAAGAGATCACGACGGAGGCGGGCCGCAGAGTGGAGCTCTCGCTCGACTTCATTCATGATGACCAGAATGATAATGAGCGGGCTTCGGACCAGGGGCGCTCTCTGGGCGCGCTATTGACGCTGCACGATGTTGAGTCGGTAAGCGAGATCGAAAGCGAACTCGAGCTTTCGCGCCGCATGGCGGCCATCGGCCGGTTGACTTCCGGAGTGGGTCACGAGGTGAAGAATCCGATCAACGCCATCGTGGTTCATCTGGAGCTGCTGCGCAGCAAAATTGGCTCCGAGCCAACGGCGGGGCGGCACCTAGAGATCATTCAGAGCGAGATTCACCGGCTGGACCGCGTGGTGCAGACGCTGGTCGATTTCTCACGGCCTGTTGAGTTGCAACTACAGGAACAGGACATGCGCAACATTGTGTCCAGCGTGCTGATGCTGGCTTCGGCGGGTCTCGAAACTTACAGCGTCACCATGGTGAGCCAGCTGCCTGACCATCCAGTGATAGTGAAGGTGGACTCGGATCTGCTGAAGCAGGCACTGCTGAACGTGGTTCTGAACGGGGCACAGGCTATGCCGGATGGAGGCGAACTCTCGGTCCGACTCACGGAAGATGGGCGGTCGGCGATCCTTAAGATTCAGGATCATGGTGAGGGCATAGCGGATGATATTCGCCCTCGCATCTTTGATCTCTACTTCACGACGAAGCGCGACGGCAGCGGCATAGGTCTGGCGATGACCTACAGAATTCTTCAGCTGCACCACGGGCAGCTTGACGTAGAATCGAAAGTCGGAGAGGGGTCGACCTTTACGTTGTATCTGCCGGCGGCCAACTTTTCCGATCCAAGACTGCGCGGTCTTCTGGAAATGAATACACCAGTCGCCAAGGGGCTCAGAGAATGACTTCCGCCAGCAAGATCGCGGTTCTCATGCTGCTCTGCATGATTGCTGGTTGCAGGCACAAGACGCCGCCTCCGCCTCCGCCTGCGGCACAAGCGCCCATCCTTCCCCCCGGCACGCTCACAAAGGACACTCCGCCGCCAGAACTACCTCCGGCGGACGCTCCCAAGGTGAATCTGGGATCGGATGAGGCAAAGCAGCAGCCCCCGCCAAAACCGCACCGCACCACGACGCACCGTAAGGCGAAGCCCGCCGACCAAGCCCCGGCTCAAACCGCAACAGGGCAGTCATCGGCATCCACCCAGCAGGCTTCTGCCGGTCAACCACCGGAGATGTCCCCGATCGGTCAGCTCTCCAGCACGGGCGGCGGCGGCAATCTGCCCAGCCGGCACGATATCCTGGATCAGATTACGGCAACGGAGAACGGCCTGAACGGCATCAAGCGGACGCTTACCGCTGACGAACAGGTGACGGCGACGCAAATTCGCACATTTCTGACCAAGGCCAGGCAGGCGCTCGATCAGGACGATCTGGACGGAGCAAACACGCTCGTGACCAAGGCAAAAGTGTTACTTGGCGAATTAACCAAAGCGTGAGAGACAGGATTTTGAAAAAAAGGTCTAGCGTTCGAAATTGCTGCTCGAAACGGTTCTACGCTACACCGATCATCTAATTTCCTGTCTACCGCTCGCCCCATTTGAGTTTGGCGCGCAGGACATCGAAGAATCCTGTGGCTCCCAGCCGTACCAGCTTGACAGCGTGGTTGGAACGGCGGCAGCGAAGCTCGTCGCCGACTTTCATCTGAACGGCTTCCTGGCCATCCACGGTAAGGAAGGTCTGATCGGGAACTCCGACAATATTTACAGCGATGTTGGCGTCACCGCGTACAACTATGGGGCGGAGGGTCAGCAGATGCGGACAAACCGGGGAGATGATCAACACATCGACATCAGGAACGAGAATAGGGCCGTTGGCGGCGAGCGAATAGGCGGTGGAGCCGGTGGGTGTGGCGATAATGACTCCGTCAGCCCGGAAAACAGCAGCCAACTGGCCATCGAGCCGGACTCGGAAATCACCCATGCGCGCAATCGCGCCCTTGGCGACAACAACATCGTTCAGCGCTTCATGCTCGCTCAAAAGATCACCTTCGCGCCACAGCTCACTATGCAACATGGCACGGGAATCGGTGGTGAAGCAGTTGGTACACCAGCCTTCAAGAGTGGTATAGAGATCGGCCAGGCGAACTTCAGTCAGGAATCCAAGCGAACCGAGATTGACGCTGAGAATAGGCGTCTCGGTTTTCGCGAAGACACGGGCGGCGGATAACAGGGTGCCGTCCCCGCCGAGCACGATGACGAGATCGGGCTTTTCGGCGGGCATCTCGTGCCGGGGGATAACGCGGGCCTGCTGCGTATAGCTTCCGCTCACAGGGTCGAGAATCGGATCGAGACCGTGCGCCCTCATCCAATGCACTAGGTTGGGCAGGAGTTGAAGTAGCTCTTCTTTCTGTGGCTTCGAGATGATGGCTACAGGGCGCATGAATCACCAGTGTACTCAAGGCACTGCGATTCCTACCGGAACTTCATAACTCCAGCATTAAGAAACTCCAACCCAACGCGCGTGTAGAAGGAATTCATGGTTGCCTTCGGCCCCCTGGATGGGCGAATCAATAACGTCGATTTCGCTTCCACCGATTTCTGTCACGCAGGCGCGGACACGGTCGACGGCCAGGCGGTGCGCTGCCGGATCGCGGACGATTCCCCCCTTGCCAACATGCTCGCGACCAGCCTCAAACTGCGGTTTAACCAGGACGACGGCTTCGAGAGGCTTCCGGTTCGGGGGCCTGGCGCCGATGGCCTGCACGACAGCAGGGAGAACAAGGGTGGCGGAGATGAATGACACATCCACACCTACAAAATCGAGGGGTACGAAATCGATCTCCGAAGGCAGATCACCGGGGACGAGTTTGCGGGCGTTTGTGCGCTCCATGAGCGTCACGCGCGGGTCGCGGCGGAGGCTTTCTGCGATCTGGCCGTAGCCGGTATCAACGGCCAGCACGCGGGCGGCACCGTGCTGCAGCATACAGTCGGTGAAACCGCCGGTGGATGCGCCGATATCGAGGCAGAATCGCCCAGTGAGGTCGATCCGCCAGTAACGCAGAGCCTCTTCAATCTTCAAGCCGCCACGGCTGACGTAGCGCAGATCTTCGCCAAGGAGACGTAAGGCAGCGCTTTCCTTGACGGCGTTGCCGGGCTTCTCGATCTTCTGCTCGTCGACCAGAACGCGGCCGGCAAGGATAAGCGCCTGTGCTCGCTCGCGCGTGGAAACCAATCCGCGCTCGACGAGCAACTTGTCCAGCCGGGTCTTCATTCCGATGGCGCGCCTTTCGTAAAGCACAAAGAAATCACAATGATTTGCAGCATTCGGTTCATCGGCATCATAGAATACCGGTGGACACCCGAGCATGCCCCAGGATTACCCCAATCCAAACATCGAAGCTTCCCGTTCTCCTGACAGAACCACTGTGAACAGGAGCGAGGCGGACGACATGGACCTGCTGACCCGCATTCAGTCTGGCGACCAGGAGGCCATGTCTGCTCTGTTCGACCGTTATGGGACGATGGTGTATTCCGTGGCGCTGCGGGTATTGAAAGATACGGGTGAAGCGGAAGATGTAATGCAGGAGATCTTCGTACAGGTGTGGAAGAACCCCAGTGCTTTTGTCTCCGGGAGGGGTTCGCTGGGCGGCTGGCTCGTGGTGGTGGCGCGGAATCGTTCGATTGATATGATTCGCCGCCGGCGCCCATCGGAGCCGGTGGAGTCGTTCACCCTGCCTTCCTCGACCGATCTGGCCCAGGAAGCAGAACGAAATTTGCTGCTCAAGAAGATTCGAGGGGCGATGCTATCGCTGCCCGATGAGCAGAAGCAATCTGTAGAACTTGCCTTCTTCGAAGGGCTGAGTCACTCGGAAATTGCCGAGAAGACAGGAGATCCATTGGGAACGGTCAAAACAAGAATTCGCCTCGCGTTGATTACCATCAGAAAGGCATTGGACGTTTGAGTAAAACGCCTCACATTTCGCAGGAAGACCTGGCGCTCTATGCCATGCAAGCGCTGACGCCGGAGGAGAATCGCGACACGCAGGCACACCTTGATGACTGCGCGTACTGCCGCGCCGCATTCAACGAGTCTCGTGTGGATATTGCACTGATCGGCATGAGCACGGACCAAAAGGCGCTTCCGGAGGGTGCACGGCAGCGTCTCATGGCGCGGATTGCGAACACCCCGCAAGTGGCGGTTGCTACGCCGGCACCGAAGCCCGTCACTTCAGTCCCTGTCCGTGAAGAGCGCCGGCCAAGGTTTGGATGGCTGGGCTGGGTGGCAGCGGCGGCAACTCTGGCAATTGCCGCATATCTAGGCTATAGCAATGTCCAACTCGAACGGCAGGTCACCGAGAATCGTGGGCAAATCTCTCAGCTAGCCGCACAGGCAGACCGTGGGGAGCAGCTTAAGGATGCGCTTACCTCGCCAGATGCTAAAAGGGTGACGCTGACGGAGAGCAAGCAACCCGCGCATCCGGTGGGCCACGCGACCTACCTGCCAAAGCGGGGTGCGTTGATTTTTGTCGCCAGCAACCTGCGCCCGCTGGCCGAGGACAAGACCTATGAGTTGTGGCTGATTCCGGCGGACGGTAAAGCTCCTATCCCCGCAGGGTTGTTCCGCCCGGATGCGAGCGGTAGCGCATCGGTGATTCTGCCGACGCTGCCGATTGGCGTCGAGGCCAAGGCCTTCGGTGTGACGATCGAAGATGCCCAGGGCTCAACGACCCCCACGCTGCCGATTGTCATGTCCGGGTAGTAAAAACGCAGCGTGAGTTTCTGAATTCCGCGCCAACTCCCTCCCACATCGACTACACTTGTCCAGTCCTATGGCAAGCACAACTTCACGTTTCCCGCACCCGATTACGCTGGCTGTTGATATTGGCGGCACCGGCATGAAATTGATGGCTCTCGACGCCAGGGGCAATCCCCTGACCGAACGGTTGCGCACACCTACCCCCAAGCCGGCTACGCCGTCACTGATGTTGGCAGATCTCGACAAAATGCGGAAGCAGATGCCGGCGTGCGATCGTGTTTCGGTGGGCTTTCCCGGCGTGATCAAGCAAGGCAAGACGCTGACTGCCGCAAACCTGCAGCCGGCCTGGATAGGGTTTCCGTTACGGAGTGAGCTCGAAAAGCGATGGAAGTTGCCGGTGCATCTGGCAAACGACGCCGCAGTACAGGGCTACGGCGCCATCAGCGGCAGAGGGGTGGAACTGGTGCTGACGTTGGGCACTGGACTGGGGTCGGCACTCTTCACCGACGGGCGTCTTTGTCCAGGCCTGGAGCTTGGCCATCATCCCTGGCAGAAGGGCAAGACCTATGAGGACTATCTAGGCAGGAGGGGACTGAAGAAGTTCGGAAAGAAGCGCTGGAATCATTTTCTGGAAAAGGCCATCGAGCAGACGTCGAAAACCTTTAACTGGGATCGCCTGTACCTGGGCGGAGGCAACGCGAAGGAAATAAACTTCAAGCTCCCGACGTATGTTTCTACCATCTCGAATGAGGACGGGTTATTCGGCGGCGTCGCGCTTTGGCGCTTCCAGGGCTGACGAACTTATTCGAGCGCGGGCAACGGATAAAGGGTGAGAGCGCTGTTGTCGAGGATGGCTATCCATTTTCCATCGGGGGAAAGCTCGGCGTGGCTGAAGTAGGGGGAACCATTTTTCTGGAAGAGGAACTTTTTAGAGTCGAGCTCGGCAACCACAAAGCGTTTGGCGGCTATGCAATCCTCGCATGGACCCTGCGCAAGGAGCTCCAGCGCAAAGCGAGAACTTCCGGCGGCTACCCCGGCGATTCTGCTGGGAGAGAAAGAGCTTCCTGGGTTTGGCAGGAGCATCCTGGCGCCGTCGGGCCTCACGATGAGCAGTTGGGCGCTGTGGAAAAAATTCTTGTCTTCACGGGAAATCAGGAGATGAGCGGAATCAAGGAAGCCGACGGGATGCAGCGAGATCGGCTTCTCCGTCTCTTCGTAGGACCAAGGCGCACCATCGGGGGCGAGAAAGTTCGCGTCCGGTGTGAGAACGATGATCTTGGTGCAGGTGAATGCGGACTTGCTGTCCTTGCAGCGGCTTCCGGCAACGCGCTCATCTCCGGGAATCCAATCGAGCACGGCGTTCGCCTCCGTTGACTGGTCCAGTTCGATGGTGGTGAGGAGTCTAAGCGGATCGGCGCTGTAAAACTCAAAATTGCGGCCATCGGCGGAGAGTAGAGGAATGGTGCGGTGCGCAGGTGTGACCCATAGACTCTTTGGCTTCTCGGCAAGCTCTCCGGACTCGATGGTTTCAAAATGACTATCGAGAAACTGAAGTCTGCTTCCACGCCACAGAATGATGGAATGATTGGGACCGGCGAAGAGTGTGAAGTTCCCTTCCAGAGGCCAGTCGCGGCTGGCGATCTTGGCGCCGGTACTGTCAAAGACAATGCCGCGCAGACGAGCGGGCTCGAATGTGTCCTTCCGGGTACAGGGAGGATTGGTGGTGAAGGCCACGAAGATATGGCTAGCGTCGAGCCAAAACATTCTGGTTCCTGCAGCATGCTCGTGGAAGCAGGTGAACAGATGGCCCTCGGCGAAGAGGCCTTTGGGAAGGCCGAATGGTTCGAGCGAAATCGTGAGCGGCGCGGGTTTACTTTGAGCGCGGCCGGCGATGGGTATCGCCAGCCATACGAGCAGGAAAAGCAGCGTGAGCGAAAATGCCAGACGGCGTGCCGAGTGCATCGTCGTTATCTCCCGTGCAGGACTAGGGCGTTGGTCCTCCCCGCCGAGCACCCGCGTTTCCTGTTAAGACGGTTTAACCGATCGTTCGATACATTTCAAGGATGAAAGCGATTTCGTACAAGAGGGCGAAACTGGCGAAGGCGGCATGAAACCATGGACGCTTGATCCAAACAGCGAGCAGACTAAGGAAAAGAAAGACGGCCGTGCGGATGTCGTAGGCGAATCCCAACTGGTGGAAGTAGGTTCTGCCCTTGAGGAGCGTGTCGACGATATCGGCGACAAACAAGGCTGCCATGAGCGCGAATATCCACTGGCGGCGGGAGTAGTAGTACCCTTTGAATCCGTCGTATTCACCGATCTGCTCAGGGAAAAACAGCGTGCAAAGCAGATAAAGCAGAACGGCGTAGAGTGCAACGAAGAAGTAGAGAGGAAAGGTCCACTCGCGGACGCGGACGAGATTGAATTCCCACCACCAGAAGTGAATGAGATAGAGGAAGAGAAATAACACCCAGACCAGGTGAACCCAGTACACGCGAAATCGTTTCGGATGCTGGACGAGGCCGGCGACGCCCTTGAGAAGATGAGCCACGCTGAGGCCCACGATCATTCCGAAGAGCACTTTGACGTGAAGGTATAAGTCCATCGGCGATTTCTCTGTCCTACTGTCTGATGCAGACTTCCATTCCTGCAAGCGCAGCGATTCTAGCCGAGATTGGATGCTCGGAAGCATTCTACGGACAGTCCAACGCTGCTTCTGGCCAAGATTCTTGACCAGCTTACTAAAATCCTTCTATCCTTCGGGGGCATGGGGTTGCGGCGTTGACCTGTGACAAACGCTTGCATACTTGAGGATTGTATTCGGGAACGGGAGTGGGATTTTCAGCGGAGAATATTCATGCAGTTGCGACGTCCCTCAACGTTGAACTGGATCGTGGTGGTTTTTACCCTCTTTGTGCTGCTTCAGGCCTCTGTCTCGCATGCGCAAACGCGTATTAACGACAAGGACATGGCAAGCCTCATGAAGAATCTGAGAGACGATGCGAAGAACTTCCCTCCCCCGTTCAAATCGGCCCTTCACAAGAGCGTGATTCGCAATACCAGCCAGGAAAAGGATGCGAAGGCGCTGGCCGATGAGTTCGAAAAACAGACCGACGAGATGTGGAAGCGCTTCAAAAGCAAAAAGAAAGCCGACGCGGAACTGCAGCAAGTCCTGAACACGGCCGGGCAACTGGACAAGCTTGTGTATTCGCTACACTTGGGTGACAAAACGACCACGAGTTGGGAGATCGTGCGCTCCGCGCTGCAAGAGGTGGCCAGCGGTTATGGGGTTCAGGTGTCGTACCTCCGTCCCAATGCCTAGCAGACGCAGTAGACGGCTGAAAAATAAAAATCGCCGCGAGAGTTCATCTCCCGCGGCGATTGCTTGTTTATGAGGCTTAGTAACGGTAGTGATCGGGCTTGTAGGGGCCTTCTTGCGATACTCCGAGGTACTCCGCCTGTTTGGGCGAGAGCGTCGTGAGTTTGACTCCGATTTTTTCGAGGTGCAGTCGGGCAACTTCTTCGTCGAGCTTCTTGGGAAGGGTATAAACGTCGATCTTGTAAACATCCTTGTTCTTCCAAAGATCGATCTGCGCGAGCGTCTGGTTGGCGAAGCTGTTGCTCATCACGAAGCTCGGGTGGCCGGTGGCGCAGCCAAGGTTGACTAGGCGGCCTTCGGCGAGGAGGAATATGGCGTGTCCATCGGGGAAGGTGTACTTGTCGACCTGCGGCTTGATGTTGGTCTTCTCGACACCGGGCTCGGCGTTAAGCAGGTCCATCTGGATTTCATTGTCGAAGTGGCCGATGTTGCAGACGATAGCCTGGTCCTTCATCTTCTTCATGTGCTCAAGGGTGATGATGTCCAGGTTGCCGGTGCAAGTGACGTAGATATCGCCGCGGCCGAGAGTGTCTTCGATGGTTGTGACTTCAAAGCCTTCCATAGCTGCCTGGAGAGCGTTGATGGGATCGATCTCGGTGACGATGACACGAGCGCCCATGCCGCGCAGCGAATGGGACGAGCCCTTGCCCACATCTCCATAGCCGCAGATGACGGCCACTTTGCCTGCGACCATGACATCAGTGGCACGCTTAATGCCATCGGCGAGGGACTCGCGACAGCCGTAGAGGTTGTCAAACTTTGACTTGGTCACCGAGTCGTTGACATTAATGGCCGGAACGAGCAGCTTGCCCTGCTCCTTCATCTTGTAGAGGCGGTGTACGCCGGTCGTTGTCTCTTCCGACACACCGCGCCATGCCTTGGCGACATTGTGCCAGTGCTTTGGATCTTCGGCATAGACGCGCTTGAGGAGATCCTTGATGACCTGCTCCTCATGATTGCCGGAAGGCGTGTTGACCCAGTCATCGCCGTCTTCCAGCTCGTAGCCCTTGTGGATGAGGAGGGTGACGTCTCCGCCATCATCAACGACCAGCTCGGGGCCCTTGTTGCCGGCGTGGGTGAGGGCGCGGTAGGTGCAGTCCCAGTATTCCTCGAGGGATTCGCCCTTCCAGGCAAAGACGGGAACGCCAGCAGCGGCGATGGCTGCGGCGGCGTGGTCCTGCGTGGAAAAGATGTTGCAGCTTGCCCAGCGAACCTCGGCGCCGAGATCGACGAGGGTCTCGATGAGCACCGCGGTCTGGATGGTCATGTGCAGCGAGCCGGTGACACGCACGCCGGCGAGAAGCTTCTCGGCAGCGTACTTGCGGCGGATGGACATGAGGCCGGGCATCTCATGTTCGGCGATGGAGATCTCTTTGCGTCCCCAGTCGGCGAGGGACAGGTCGGCTACCTTGTATTCGGTAGCGATGTTTTCGAGGGTTGCAGTTGCCATGCTTTAAACCTCATATCGTTAAATCAGGATATGTTGATATATTAACTCAGAACGCTATGGCGTCAATTGTGAAAATACTGCGCGTGGTTGCCGATTCGACCCGGCTACGCATTCTGCTGTTACTGGAAGGCGAGGAGTTGTCTGTCGCTGAGCTGCAGGAGATTCTGGCGATGGGCCAGAGCACGATTTCGACGCATCTGTCGCAACTAAAGCTGGCGGGACTGGTTGAGGATCGTCGGACAGGCAAGAACAGTCTCTACCGGCTGAAGCGCGAGAACGGCGCTGGCGTGCTGGGTGAACTGCTCGCACAGGCACGGGCAGAGATCGCCGAGGCAAAACGTGATCAGGCCGCGGTGAAGCGAGTGCTGAAGAAGCGGCAGGACAAGACTCGGGCGTTTTTCGATGATGTGGCGGGGCGGTTTGGGCGTAGCTATGTTCCGGGCAAGTCGTGGAAGAGCGTGGCGGAAGCGCTGCTGAAGCTGATGTCCCCGATGGTGATTGCCGATCTGGGGGCGGGGGAGGGCGCGTTTTCCCTGCTGCTGGCGCAGCGAGCGAAGCGGGTGATCGCTGTGGATACTTCGGCGAAGATGGTGGAGTTCGGGCGTCAGCAGGCGAAGCGGCAAAGCGTAAAGAATGTCGATTACCGTCTGGGCGATATGGAGGAGGTTCCGATCGAGGATGGGTCGGTAGACCTGGTGTTCTTCTCGCAGTCGCTGCATCATGCGCTGCATCCGGAGCGCGCGGTAGCCGAAGCGTGGCGGATTCTGAAGCCGGGCGGGCGGATTGCGATCCTCGATCTGGCGAAGCATCGCTTTGAAGAGGCACGCGAACTGTATGCCGATGAGTGGCTGGGCTTCAGCGAAGTGGAATTGGACGCTGCGATGGAAAAGGTGGGATTCAGCGGGATCCAGATTTCGGTCGTGCACAAAGAGGCTGAGGCTCCACATTTTCAAACGCTGTTGGCGGTTGGGGAAAAGGCGTAAAGCGCGGGCAAAGATTCACGAAGACTGGGTTGTCCGCGAAATTTTTTTCAGCGGATCGTCCGATCCAAGCGTCTTTCATAGTGAATGCGAAAACATTTTGATCTGTCTTGGCGGCAGTGGCTCGTGGTGGCCGCGCTGGCAGTGTATCTTCCCTTTTTATTCCCGACTGCCGCGCACTCCTGGCCTCTGCATAAGCACGCGCGAACCGGACATGCGTTGCTGATCGGCTATTTTCCGCAGTGGGGACTGTATTACGACCCGCCGTACTCCGTGAAGCAACTGGTGGACAATGGCAGCGCTGCGCTACTCGACCAGATTAACTACGCGCAAGGCTTTGTCTCTGACGGCAAGTGTTCGGTAGCCGATCCGCATGCGGATCTCAACACCACCTACACCGCGGAGAACAGTGTGAGCGGAAAACCTGACGATCCGGCGTCGTCCTTTCGTGGCTATTTCCATCAGCTCAAGGAATTGAAGAAGCGTTATCCGCGTCTGAAGATTCTGATTTCGCTCGAGGGCGCAGGCTTCGCCGAGGACGCGCGGCCGGAGAATCGCAAAGCATTTGTTGCCTCATGCGTGGATGTATTTCTGCGCGGAAATTTTGCCCCCGGCATGGATGAATCGGGAATCTTTGATGGGTTCGATATCGATTGGGAGTATCCGCACGCGGAGGGCGCGGCAAATTTTCGCGCACTGCTCGAGGAGTTTCGGAGTCAGATGCCTGCGGTGCGGCCGGGGCTGCGCTTGTCGATCGCCGTAGGGCGCTCGCCACAGATGCTGCCGGGCACAGATTTTGCGGCAATCGCGCCGCTCGTCGATCAGGTTGGCGTAATGAATTACGACTACACGGGACCCTGGAGCCAGACCACCGGATTCCTCGCTCCTCTTTTCACGAGCCCGGCTGATCTTCGTCACTCGAACAGTATTGAGAAGAACATTGCCGAGTATCAGGCCGCAGGTGTGCCCGCTGAGAAGCTGCTTATGGGTGTGCCCTTCTACGGCTATAGCTGGACCGCTGTGGAGCACACGAATCATGGGCTGTTCCAGACAGGACACGCTGTGCACGGAGACCAGCCTTATCGATATATCCGCACCCTCGCCGCGGCCTCCTCGGTGTATCGCGATCCGCGCTCGCAGGCTCCATGGCTCTTTGATGGCGAGACCTTCTGGACCTACGAGGATGCTGTTTCGGTCCGCTACAAGGTCAGCTATGCAGCCAATAAGCGGCTGGGCGGGGTGATGATCTGGGAACTGAGCGATGATACGACGGACGCCGAATTGCTGAACACAGCGCACCAGGCATTGCTTCATCCAATAAAGGCCAGCGCGTTTGAGGAGAGCCCTCAGCAGCCGGGGACGGTGGCGGGCGGCGGGCGGTAGTACCCGGTATCTCGATCGGCAACGGTTTTCCACATGAAAAGACATCGAGCGTTGACTGCCCCGGTAGATACTCCTGACTATGGTTTCCCGCATACTGATTTTTCTCTTCGCGCTGACCGGTAGCGCGTGCGCGCAGACACCGCCTGGTTGGACGCAGCCATTTCCGCCTCATCGCGTAATCGGGAACGTGTACTACGTGGGCAGCAAGGACCTCGCGTCGTATCTGATCACGACACCAAAGGGGTACATCCTGATCAACAGCAGCCTGGCGAGTTCTCCGGCGCTTATTCAAAAGAGCGTGGAGCAGCTTGGGTTCAAGTTCAGCGATGTGAAGATTCTGCTGATCAGTCATGCGCATTACGATCACTGCGCGGGGAGCGCACGCATCAAGCAATTGACGCATGCGAAATACATGGTGATGGACGCAGACGTCCCGGTCGTCGAGGACGGCGGGAAAAGCGATTTTCAATATGAGAAGTCCGCAGACATGCAGTTTTCGCCGACGAAGGTGGACCGCGTACTGCACGATGACGACGAGGTTCGGCTGGGAAGCGTGGTTCTTGTGGCGCACAAGACCCCGGGCCACACAAAGGGCTGCACGACGTGGACGCTGAAGGTTGTGGACAAGGGCAAGAACTACGATGTGGTGATTGTCGGCAGCCCGAATGTGAATCCGGGATACAAGCTGGTGGACAACAAGGCGTATCCGCAGATTGCGCAGGATTATGAGCAAACGTTTCGCGTGCTGAAGGCACTCCCCTGCGATGTGTTTCTAGGAGCGCATGGCGGCTACTATGACATGCTAGCGAAGTATGCGCGGATCAAGGACGGTGCCGAGAATCCGTTTGTCGATCCGGCAGGATACAAGGCTTATGTGGCCGACCGGGAGCAGGCGTTTGAGACTGAGCTTAAACGGCAGCAGAGCGGCGGCAAATGAGGCTTGGACGGCTAGCCTGCAGGCTTACGTTCAGATTTGCGACCGGGATTCCAGGGAGTTTGGACGGTGTAGCTGGGCGTGGCAGTGACTGAGGTTCTGGTGACGGCCAGCAATTTGCGCTGCACGAGCCATCCCACAGATGCCTGCGCGGAGCTTTTGGAGACACCGATGGACTCGGCAAGGTCCTGATAGCTGATCTGAACGGCGAGGCCGCGGCGCGGCTGCTCGGCAGCAATCCACAGATAGACAAGGAAGGCGACGGGCCGGCGGTCGTGGCCGACGAGATCGCGCATGAGAACGTCAATGACGTATTCGTCAAAAGTCAGCATCGGAACCTGAACACGGCTATACCTTTCAGAAGTATAGCAACTACTACCTGATTGCATCTCCTGGACTTGCAGGCTATGTTCAGTGGAGTCAGAAATGGAGGTTCACCTTGATTCGCGGCGTAAAGATTGTCAGCATCCCGGTCAGCAACCAGGATGTTTCGCTGAAGTTCTACACGGAAAAGATGGGATTCAAAGTTGCGACGGATCAACCGTTCGGCGAGGGCCAACGGTGGATTGAGCTGCTTATTCCGGGATCGGATACGAACATTGCACTGTTTACGCCACAAGGGCATGAGAATCGCATCGGTGGATTTCAGCCGGTGACATTCTGGTGCGATGACGTCTTCGCTACGGCGAAAGGAATGCAATCGAAGGGCGTAGGACTGACGGCCGAGCCAAGAAAGGAATCGTGGGGAACCATGGGGATTTTCAAGGATCCCGACGGGAATCAGTTTGTGTTTTCGAGCCGGTGAAGGCGATGAATTCGTCGCAGAGAATTACACAGAATGACAATCTGGCCTACTCCTTCTTCGTCTGTACAGATAATTGAGCATGCTCTTCTTTTTGCCTAACCAGGTACTTGAGGAAGCTCTTCCACGCCACCCTCATTGCCTCTTTTTCCAACCAATCGATAGACTAAGGGTTACGGTTATCGGTGGGAAAGAAAGGTCAGGGAACATCATGCTCGTAGTCATGAAGGCGCAGGCGACGCAGGAAGAGATTCAGACAGTCTGCGAACACATTGAACAGTTGGGATTCCGGGCACATCCGATGCCCGGCGCGCAGCGCACGGCGATTGGGATTACGGGTAATCAGGGGCAGGTTGAGTCGGGCACGCTGGAGGAGCTGTCGGGCGTTGCGGAAGTCATCCCGGTTTCCAAGCCCTACAAGTTGGTCAGCCGCGATGTCAAAGAAGAAGACACGATTATCCGCTTTCCCGGCACCAACGCCACAATCGGCGGGCGCGACCTGGCGATGATTGCGGGGCCCTGTTCGATTGAGACGCGCGAGCAGGCGTTCGCCGTCGCCGAGCAAGTTGCCGCTGCCGGAGCTCAGTTCTTCCGCGGAGGCGCTTATAAGCCAAGAACTTCCCCTTACGCATTTCAAGGGTTAGGTGAAGAAGCTCTGAAGATAATGGTTGAGATTCGTGACCGTTTTGGGTTGCGTATCGTGACGGAAGCGATTGACAACGAGGCGCTGGAGTTGGTGAACGACTACGCCGATGTGATCCAGATTGGCGCGCGTAATATGCAGAACTATTCCCTGCTGCGGGCGGCGGGTCGCAAGCGCAAGCCGGTGCTGTTGAAGCGCGGCATGTCAGCGACACTTGAAGAGTTCCTGATGGCTGCCGAGTACGTGATGAGCGAGGGCAATTACCAGGTAATCCTGTGCGAACGTGGGGTGCGGACCTTTGCCGATCACACACGCAACACGCTCGATCTGAGCATCGTGCCCGCCGTACAGCGATTGAGCCATCTGCCCATTCTGGTTGATCCGAGCCATGGAACGGGCAAACGGAACAAGGTCATTCCGTTGGCACGAGCGGCGGTCGCGGTGGGGGCTGATGGGATCCTCGTCGAGGTGCATCACCAACCTGATAAGGCTCTTTCCGATGGCGCGCAGTCGATCTATCCCGAACAATTCGTGCAACTAATGGACGAGGCCAGTCAGATCGCGAACGTGCTGCGCCGCAATGTTCCTCGAGGAATTGAGATCACAGAGTCCGCCGGAGCAACATCTGCCACGCGCTAGTCGGACTATGAACAACGGTCTGACTCTGAAGACAGTTGTGTGCGTCTTGCTGCCGCTGCTTCTGGCCGGTTGCAGCCGTCAGCATTTTCCACAATATCCCGCCGACTATCGCGAGTTCGCCTACGTCACGAATGGCGGGAGCAATACGGTTACGGTTCTGGACCTGGTGAATCTCCGACAGGATCGAGTGCTGGCAGTGGGCACGGAGCCGACTGGCGTCGCAGTGAATCCCACACGGAATGAGGTTTACGTCGTTAACTCAGGCAGTGGCAGCGTAAGCGTCATCGACGCGGAAAAGAATCGTGTCGTGGCAACGATTCCTGTTCACCGCAAGCCGTATTTCATCGATGTGGATACCACAGGGCGCCGCGCTTATGTGGCCAATTCCGGCTCGAACAATGTTTCAGTGATCGATCTCGACGAACGGCGCGAGATCGTCGCGATTGGAGTGGGCGAAGCTCCGGGTCTGGTGAGGATCTCACCTGACGGCGGAAGTCTGGTTGTCACCAATCGCATGAGCGGTAGCGTTTCGGTAATCGATCCCGCGACCTTCAAAGTACGAGCGGTTTTCTCGGACTGTCCCCAGGCGACGCACGCGGTGATTCTGCCCGATTCATCGAAGGCTTTTATTGCCTGCTCGGGCGGCCACCAAGTGATGGCGATCGGGCTTGCTCGGCCTTCGAGTCCGATAGACAGCGAGCACATAGACCGCCTGTTGAGCTTTCTCGACGTGGGTAAGACGCCGGTCTTTCTGGCGTTGAAGCCCGATGGAGGCGAGATTTTTGTCTTGAACTTCGACAGCGATTCGATCTCTGAAATCGCCACAGGAACGAATGAAGTGGGTGGAGCTTATCTGGTCGGCGCGCATCCTTCGTACGGTATTGTGAGCGCGGACAATGCCTACCTGTGGATCAGCAACTTCAATGCGGATTCGATCGGAGTGTTTTCGATTGATGACGGCAAGCTTCTCCCCAACTCCGTCCGAGTAGGTGGTGGCCCGGACGCGCTGACGTTTTCAGCGAATGGTTTTCTGTTGCTTGCCGCGAATGCGCGGTCGGGCGACGTCTCCGCGGTGCGGACACAGAGCTACGCGTCGAATGGCGCGGTGCGCATGGGATCGCTCTTCACCATGTTACCTGCGGGCAAGAGACCGAACGGGATTGTGGTGAAAGCCTTTCGTGTCAAGTAAACCCCACCCGGTATTCGCCGCTGATTGAAACCCACATCCGAAAAGTCTGGAGTCCTTCGACCATGCTCTTGGCAGGCTGTGCGGCACCGTGATTCAGATCAACATCCCGACTTTTATTGATCGCGCAGAGTCTTCATGGGATCGACACGCGCGGCTCGCCAGGCAGGTGCGGCGCTGGCCAGGAGTGAGATGGCTACGAGCAATCCCGTGACGACGACATAGGTGACAGGGTCGAAGGCATGGACGCTATAGATCTGACTCGATATAAAGCGCGTGAGCACTGCGGAGGCGGCCAGGCCGATGGCGAGACCAATACCGGCGAGAGTGAGACCTCGTTTGAGGATGAGGGCGAGGACGTCGCCGCGCTGCGCGCCGAGAGCTATGCGAAGGCCCATTTCATTGGTACGCTGGGCAACCATGTATGACAAAACAGCATAGAGTCCGACGGCGGAGAGCAGAAGAGCCATGACGGCGAAGGACGTGAGCAGCAGCGTGGTGAAGCGGGGTGTCGACGCGGCCGCGGAGAGCAGGTCTTCAAGCGTGTGGACGTGGTAGAGCGGGACCTCGCGATTCAGGGAACCGACCAGCGTGCGCAGCGGCGTGGTGAGGATGGTGGAATCGCCGCTGGTGCGCAGGACGAGCGTTGGCGCGTTGACTCCACATTGAGTGAGCGGGAGGTAGTAGGTGGGGCGCGCATCTTTGGTGAGGCTACTCTGCTTGACGTCACCCACGACGGCAATAATTTCGCGCATGGCTTCAGCATGGACTCCGTCGCTGATGCCGGGCTTGATGTGTTTGCCGATGGGGTTTTCGCCCGGAAAGAACTTGCTCGCGAAACTCTGGTCCACGATGACGACGGGGGGGGACGTGCCGGTGTCGGTTGCGGCAAAGTCGCGCCCATTCAATAGAGGGATACGAAGCGTGTTGAAGAAGTTCGGCGTGATGATGCGTACGCTCGCGCCCGGCATCTCTCCGACAGCCGTGGGGCGGCCTTCGATGTCAAAGCCCACGCCGATGTTGGAGCCGGAGAAGGGCAGCGGCCAGCCGGCGGCGGCGGATTTTACTCCCGGGAGAGCTGCGACCTGAGGTAGGAGCTGGTCGTAGAACTGGGCAACTTTGGTGGCGTAGCCCTTACCGGCGGGATAGCTGAGATCGGCAGTAAGCACGTTACGGCGGTCGAACCCGGGATTGACGGAGACTACGCGGGCGAAGCTGCGGATGAATAGCCCCGAGGCGATGAGGAGCATGAGGCCGAGTGCTGTTTCCCCGACGACCAGCGTACTGTGCAGGCGCTGCTGGCCGCGTCCGGCGGTGACGCTGCGGGTGCCATCCCGAAGAGCAAGCGACGGATCGAGGCGCGACATCCGGAGCGCGGGGAAGACTCCGAAGAGCAGACCGGTAAGAACGGAAGCGAGAATGGTAAAGGCCAGAACGGTGGAATCCACGGAGATGTTGTCGAGCCGGGGAAGATTCTTCGGGATGAAGCGCACCATGCCCTGAAGGAAGAGGGTGGACAGGCCGAGGCCGAGCGCGCCTCCAAAGAACGAGAGCAGAAGTGACTCGACAAGCATCTGACGGATGATTTCGGCGCGGCTGGCGCCTAGTGCGGCGCGGAGGGCAATCTCGGCGCGGCGGCGTGAGGCGCGAGCGAGCAGCAGACCGGCGACGTTGGCGCAGGCGATCAGCAGTACCAAGGAGACGGCGGCGAAGAGGATGCGCAGGATTGGGCGGGAGTCTCCGATGAGGGCTTCGAGCTCAGGCTTGACCAAGGCGGAAGTGTAAAACTTGTTGGTCTCAGGGTATTGCGCAGCCATATTGCCGTTAATGTGGCTGAGATCGGCACGGCCCTGGTCGATGGTAACAGCGGGCTTAAGACGCCCGATGACATCGAGCATGTGTTCGCCGCGCTCCTGGGTTGCAGGCTTGCCGCCATCGGGATCGAAGGCATCAGCGGCGAGGCTGGTCCAGATCTGCGGCGCGGGGTTCTGAAGGGGAAAGCTGAAGCCTTCAGGCATTACTCCGGCAACAGTGTAGGCGGACCCGTCGAGGGTAATGGTCTGTCCGGCGATGTCAGGACGCGAGCCGAAGGTAGACTGCCAGAGCTCGTGGCTCAGCATGACAGCTTTCTGACCGGGGTTTTCGTCGGCCGGGAGAAAGTCGCGGCCTAGCTCGGGGTGAACTCCGAGCACGCGAAAGAATTCGGAGGAGACGATCTCGCCTTCGAGTATCTGCGCGGCGCTGGCGGTGGTAAGGGTGTTGGTGCTGTCGTGATAGGCAGCGATGGTGCTGAACGAGTGATTCTGATTACGCCAGTCGAAGAAGTCAGGATAGCTGAGGCCCTGTGGGGCGATGGTTCCTGTCTTGCGGCTCTCGTGCTGGAGATTCGTGAGCCGGTCGGGCTCCGGAAAGGGCAGCGGACGCAGCAGGACAGCGTTGACCAGGCTGAAGATGCCGGTGGTGGCGCCAATTCCTAAAGCCAGCGTGAGAATCGTGGTGAGGGCGAAGCCGGGGTTTTTCCGCAGCTGGCGTATTGAGAAACGAAGGTCTTGCAAGATGTTGTGCATGGCAGCTCTGTAAGCGAGAGAGTGCACGTTGTGGGCCATCAAGCGGTGCGCGGTAACTACCTGGCGATATGGGGATAACGAGTGATTTTCGAGCGAGCGGCTCGGAGATGAAGTGTCCGGAATCGGATAGTGTTGTCCGATGGGAGACGGTTGGAGGCGAGCAAAAGCAATCGGGAGACCACAGAGGTCTCCCGATTGCTTACCTTGTTTTTGATTCAGCGTCCAAATTTAGACAGGCTGAACGTTCTCTGCCTGGAGACCCTTGGGGCCGCGCACGACGTTGAACTGCACGCGTTGTGCTTCCTGAAGGCTGCGGAAGCCGTTGGCGTTGATCGCCGAGAAGTGAACGAAGATGTCTTCGTTGTTGCTATCGCGAGTGATGAATCCAAAGCCCTTGGCGTCGTTGAACCACTTGACAATACCCTGTTCCATGATTGGTGTTCCTTTAGTGTGTTAATTCGCTTGAAGATATCGAGGAAGGTGTAGCGGCAGGCAGTGCTTTGGAGCATTACGTGCGATGTTAGACCCACTCGGGTACGAGCGTTACTTAAGTATACCCCTGCGCGGAATACGGAGCAACGGACCGAACAACAATTTCCTGTCAACATGGACTTAACAGGAATCCCTTCAGCGGTGAACGATGGATTCGTCTGCGTAGAGGGCAGCTATTTCAGGCGCGTACTTTTCGATGATGACACGGCGCTTGAGTTTGAGGCTTGGGGTAAGTTCCCCGGTATCGAGTGACCACTCCTCCGGAACAATGCGAAAGCGCTTGATGGTCTCGTAGTTGGCGAGGGTTGCGTTAACGCCGTCGATGATGGCTTGGTATTGCGCGATCGCGCGTGGATCCGTCACCAGATCGCGGCGGGTTGGGGCGACGATTCCCTGCTGGTTCGACCAGGCCTCAAGGGCTGCGAAGTTGGGTGAGATAAGAGCTGAGGCAAACTTGTGGCGGTCGCCAACCAGCGCGGCCTGCGCGACGAGGAGGTTGGCCTTGAGCTTGTTTTCGATGGGCTGCGGGGCAATGAGCTTGCCTCCCGAGGTTTTGAGCAGCTCCTTCTTGCGGTCGGTGACGTAAAGGAAGCCGTCGGCGTCCAGGTGGGCGATGTCACCGGTGCGAAAGAACCCTTCTGCGTCGATATTTTCGGGGGCGCGCGGGGGCTGCTTCCAGTATCCGTGAAAAATGTTCGGTCCCTTCACCAGCAACTCGCCATCTTCGGCGATGCGGCAATGAATATTAGGCAGTGGCTGGCCTACCGATCCCATACGGTTGTGCCGGGGTGTATTGATGGCCAGGACGGGCGAAGTTTCCGTGAGGCCGTAGCCTTCGAGAATGCGGATGCCGACGCTCGCGAACCAGCGTGCCGTGTCGAGGCCGAGAGGGGCGCCTCCGGCGATGTAGTAACGAGCGCGCCCGCCGAAGGCTCCGCGAACTTTCTTGTAGACGAGAGTGTTGGCGGATTTCCATGCCAGCGACCCGGGCTGCTGGCCCTGGGCGACTTGTTCCTTGTGTTTGTCGCCGGTGGAGATGGCCCACTTGAGCAGGCGGCCCTTTACCGTCGAGAGCGAGGCGCGGCGTTCGACCTCCTGCCGGATCTTTTCATAGACACGGGGCACGGCAACGAAGATGGTCGGGCGAAGCGAAGTCATGGCTGCGGGGAGTTTGTCGAAGGCCGGACAATAGGCGACGGTGACGTTCTGTGCGAAGAGCGCGTAGTCGAGGTGGCGTGCGGTAATGTGCGAGAGCGGTAGGAAGGAAATGCAGGAGTCAGACGCGAGGAAGCCGAATTCTGCGGTCGAGTAATTGATGTTGGAGGCGATGTTGCCGTGGGTGAGCATGACTCCCTTGGGTTCGCCTGTGGTGCCGGAAGTGTAGATGAGGGTGGCAAGGTCTTTAGGAAGGACCTCGTAGGCGCAGCGGTCAAAGGTGGCATCGCGATCCGTTTTCTTATCGACGTCGCGGACCAGCGAGGAGAAGAGCACGGCGTCTGCGGTTCCCTCTTCATCCATGAGGACAATGCGTTCGATCGCGGTTTGCGCACGGGATTGCGCAACTTTTTCGTACTGGGCGCGAGTGGAGACGACGGCGATGCGCGCGCCGGAGTCGGCCAGTAGAATCGCTGTCTGGTCGGCGGTCAGCGTTGGGTAGATGGGGACATCCACGGCTCCGAGGGCGAGGGCAGCGAAGTCGGCTACGGCCCACTCCCAGCGATTTTCACCAAGAATTGCAATGCGATCCCCTTTGGTGATGCCCCAGGCGGCGAAGGCCTCGGCAACAGCGCGAACTCGCTGGTAGAACTGTGCACCGGAGATGGGACGCCAGGCGCCAGCCGAATCCTGAGCCAGAATGGCGCGGTCGCGATTGGCAGCGGCGATCGTAAAGAGGATGTCGTTGAGCGTTTTGAGATTCAGCACGGCGGGTCAACTGTATCGGACCCAGCAGAAGCGGTGCAAGCGGATCAGGAAACGGGGGGTCAGAGCGCCGGGTTCAAGGGTCAGATTTTGTTCAGGTGAGAGTACCCCCCTCCCCCTTGTTTTTGGCAAGTGTATGATCCCGTGCTAATTGCAAACATTAGCGTTGACAAGTATTTGAAAACATTGCGTTTATTTAACTCTCTCTGATTCTAAAGGGTTACAAGACAAAAATTGACTCTACTTGGAGCAATGCCTTAACTTTATCTGATACGTCATTCATTTTGCTTGTGTTACGATTACATCACAGACTCCAATGCGGCGCTTGCTCGGGGAGGACGCGCGCGAGCCCCATCTACATCGCTACCGTTCAGACGCTCAGGTACAGTTGGTATGCGAAGTAACGGCTACCGAGGAAAACGCGGGAGTGACCGCCGCTCTCGGATTGCAGACCACAGCGAGATATTGCCCGAGCCCTAGCCCGGGTTTCTCACCAGCACTGAAGTCGCGGGGTAATTTGTCGTGATGGAGCCGATGGCTGCGGTATTCAGGTGGCGTCATTGGCGGTCGAGGTATTTTGGCCCGTGCAGGTGGCTTTATTG
>JBAVYX010000164.1:0-19810 GCA_049588475.1 Silvibacterium sp.
GCCCCCGGCGCTCTTATGCCGGCTCCCGGTGAAGCGCCGCGGCCGCAGCGTCCCGCTGGTGGTGGCCATGCGCGCCGCGGCCGTCAGCAGTATCCCAAGTCCAAAGAAGGCCCGATGAAGGGCTTTGCCCCGCCATCGCGTTTCGGCGGAGCCCAGGTTCCCGCGGAGCCATTACCCATCACTCGCACCATTACGGTAACGGAAGGCATCAGTGTCAAGGATCTCGCAGAAAAGCTGGGTGTCCGCGGCAAAGATCTCATCGCGGTACTGCTCATGCGCGGCGTCTTCGTGACCGTGAACCAGTCCCTCGACGGCGAACTCGTCAAGGATGTCGCCCACCAGTTCGGTGCCGACACCGAGGTCATCACGTTTGAGGACCAGATGGCCAACGAAGCCATCGAAAACATCCTCTCCCAGGAAAACCCCGACGAGCACGAGGTCCCGCGTCCGCCGGTGGTCACCGTCATGGGCCACGTCGATCACGGCAAGACGTCGCTTCTCGACGCCATTCGCGAAACGGACGTGGCGGGCGGCGAAGCCGGAGGCATCACTCAGCACATAGGCGCGTACAAGGTCCGTATCAGCAAGCCCGATTCGCCCGCCTTTGGCCGCGAGATCGTCTTCCTCGATACACCAGGTCACGAGGCCTTCACCCGCATGCGTGCACGCGGAGCCAAGGTGACCGACATTGTCGTTGTCGTAGTCGCTGCCGACGATGGCGTAATGCCCCAGACCCTCGAAGCCATCGACCACGCCAAGGCGGCCAACGTGCCGATCATCGTGGCCGTGAACAAGATCGACAAGCCCGATGCGCAGCCGGACCGCGTGAAGCAGCAGCTGGGTGATCGCGGCTTGGTTCCTGAAGCATGGGGCGGGTCTACGGTTTTCGTCGATGTCTCGGCCAAGAAGAAGCAGAATCTTGATCTGCTGCTGGAGATGATCTGCCTGGTCGCCGACCTTGGAGACCTCAAGGCCACGCCCGGACGCTCCGCCGTCGGCACCGTCATCGAAGCCAAGCTGGATCGCGGGCGCGGTGCGGTTGCCTCCGTGCTTGTCCAGAACGGAACGTTGCACAACCAGGACAGCTTCATCATGGGGAACACCTTCGGCAAGATCCGCGCCATGTTCGACGACCGCGGGCGTGCCATCCAGGAAGCCGGACCATCGACCCCGGTCGAAATACTCGGGTTGGAAAGCATTCCCGATGCGGGAGATACCTTCCTCGTCGTGGCCGACCGCGACAAGGCGAAGAACATCGCGAGCTACCGCAAGATGAAGGAGCGCGAAGCGCAGCTCGCCAAGTCCTCCCGCGTCTCACTCGAAGGCCTCGCCGAGCAGATCAAGCAGGCCGGCGTCAAGGATCTGCCCATCATCCTCAAGGGCGACGTGCAGGGTTCGGTCCAGGTCCTCGCCGATTCGCTCCAGAAAATGTCCACCGAAAAGGTGCGCATCAAGGTCATTCACTCCGGCGCCGGCGCCATCACCGAGAGCGACGTACTTCTGGCCTCGGCATCGAACGCCATCATCATCGGCTTCAATGTCCGGCCCGAGCGCAAAACGGCGGAGCTTGCCGAGCAGGAAGGCGTCGAGATTCGCCTGCACTCCATTATCTACGAGCTGCAGGACGAGATTCGCAAGGCCATGCTCGGGCTTCTTGATCCCGTCTTCAAGGAAAACTATCTTGGACGAGCGGAGGTTCTCAACGTCTTCAGAATTCCGAAGGTGGGTACCATCGCCGGCTGCCGTGTAACCGACGGCGTGCTCAAACGCGACGCCGAAGTGCGCCTCATGCGCGACGGCGAGCAGGTTTACAAAGGCAAGCTCTCCTCGCTCAAGCGTTTCAAGGACGATGCCCGTGAGGTCACCAGCGGCATGGAGTGCGGTGTGGGCTTGTCGAACTTCAACGACGTCCAGATAGGCGATACCATTGAGGCTTTCGTAACCGAGAAGATCGCAGCGGAACTTACAGCAAGCTGAGAAGCGGCTGGCGAAGATCGGTTGGCTAAAAAGATCGGTCAGCGATGAAACGGTCAGCGTACGCGCTGCTCGTTCGTCCCTGACCGATCTTTATTGGGAATGACAATCCTCACTTGTGCCGCGTAGAAAGGTCCCCGACCATAGATATGGTCGGGGACCTATGGCTGGAACCGGAATCGAAACGCCCGTCGCGTCCAAAGACGACACACTCACTATTTGCAGTATCAGCGTTATCGCATTGATGCTCTCGACCATGCTGCATGAGGGGCTGGGTCATGGCGCGCTGGCACTACTTATGGGAGCGACGTGGGGAACGCTGTCCACCGTCGCATGGTCCAGCGATTACGACTCCCGCCTGGTCGCCGCTGGAGGCACACTCGTTAACCTTGCTGCTGGACTTCTTTTCTGGCTGGCGCTCCGGGCCGCAGCCAATACGTCCGCCCGGACGCGTTTCTTCCTGTTTATCACCTGCGCGTTCAATCTCTTCACCGGTACGGGTTATTTTTTCTTTTCAGGAGTCACAAATTTTGGCGACTGGGCAGCGGTGATCGATGGAATACATCCACACTGGCTGTGGCGCGTCCTCCTGGTGGTCGTGGGGATGGCCACCTATTACGGCGCAATGCTGCTAGTTGGCACAAGCCTGGTGCGATATCTTGGCGTCCCCATCAGCGACCGTGCGCGCTTCCGCAAACTCACCGTGCTGCCCTACGTCGCGGCGCTCGTACTTGAGGCTGTTGCGGCCATACGGAATCCGGTTGGCATCCGCCTTATTTTTGAATCCGCACTCGCCGCCACCGCCGGCGCCAACTGCGGGCTCCTCTTCATGCAGTACTACATCTCGAAAGCAACTATACCCGGCCCCAACAACCGGTCCATTCGGCGCAGCTATGCTTGGATCGCTGCCGCCACCGCGCTCGCCCTGGTTTTCATCCTCATCCTCGGCCCTGGCATTCGGGTGCACCGGTAAGCATTACGATGGAAGCACCATGCCCGTAGCCTGCATGACCATCGACCTGCGCATCGAGCACGCGCAGTCGCTAAAGGACCGCCGCCAAGTCGTCCGCAGTCTCAAGGAAAAGCTCGGCCATGCTTTCAATATCTCGGTTGCTGAAATGGATGAGGCTGTCACCTGGCAGTCTGCCACGCTCGGGGTCGCAGCCATCTCCGGTTCACGCGACTACCTTGCGGGGCTTATGCGCCAGGTCGAAGACGCCGCCAATCGCATCGCTAACGATCTGGGCGCACAGGCAGTCGATATCTGGTGGGAATTTTTGGACAGCTAAAAACAAGGAGCTTAGCTGCCTGAAGTTTAGCTATCGGCTTTTAGCTGCTCTCTTTTCAGCCGCTTTCTGATATTCTCAAACGTTTAACCAAAGGACACAAGATGCCGGAGCCAAGGGCACGTCGATACCATCGGGACCGGGTGGCCGAAACCCTGCGTGAAGAAATCGGCGCGATGATCGAGGGCGAACTTTCCGATCCACGCATTAGTTTCGCCTACGTCACTCAGGTCGTCCTGAATCCGGGCGGCAAATCCGGGCTTATCTATGTCGCCGTTGACGGGGGCCCGGAAGAAGAGGCGCAGACCCTCGAAGGTCTCATGGCCGCGCGGGGGCACATCCGCCACACGCTGCTTGAGCGCCTGGGCACGCGTCGCGTCCCCGATCTAACCTTTCACCTCGATCGCTCCGACAAGATGAAGGCGCGCATCGACGAACTGCTTGGCCGAAAGCGCAATCGGCAGAAGGACGCTCCCAGCAGCCAGGGCCAGTGAACCGACTCCGGCAAACAACTATGCAGCGACTCGACGACATCCACGCAGTTCTTCACGCTGTCGAGCGTGGCGAGCGCTTTCTGGTTTCCGGGCACGCCCGTCCCGATGGCGACGCCGTCGGCTCCATCCTCGCCTGCGGCATGATCCTCGACCAGCTCGGCAAGCAGGTGGATTTGGTCTCCTGCGACCGCGTTCCGCTCATCTATCAGGGACTTCCCTGCTCAAAGACCATTCGCCAGGTCACGCACGTGGAGGACGGCTACGACGCCGTCATACTGCTTGAATGCGACAGCATCGAACGCTCGCGTCTCAAGGGTTTGGACGGCCGCTTCCTCATCAACATCGACCACCACGCCAGCGGCCGCACCTTTGGCAGCGTCAACTGGATTGACACCAGCGCCTGTGCCGTCGCCGAGATGGTCTACAACCTTGCGACGCTGGCCGATGTGGATATCACGTCTGACATGGCCACGTGCCTATACACGGCCGTGCTGACCGACACTGGCTCGTTTTGTTACTCGGGCACCGATGCCCACACATTTGAGCTGGCCGGCGACCTGGTGCGTCACGGCGCCAAGCCCTCGCTTATCGCGCAGCACACCTATTTCTCGAACCCTACCTCCAAGATGCTTCTGCTCGGCGCGGCGCTTTCCAACCTGAAGCGCGAAGGCCGCCTCGCCTGGATGTGGATCACGCAAGACGACATGTACCGCACCTCTGCCGCGGAGGAAGACTGCGAAGGCCTGGTGAACTACGCCATCGGCATCGCTGGTGTCGAAGTCGCCGTATTTCTGCGCGAACTTCCCAACCATCGCGTCCGTCTCTCCATCCGAAGCAAGGGAGAACTCAACGTAGCGCGCATTGCAGAGCGATTCGGCGGCGGTGGACATCAGCATGCGAGCGGCTGCACCATTGATGGACCGCTGCCGGCCGCGGCTGACCACATCCTCGACCATCTTCGTGAATGCCTGCAAACCTCCGTACACGAATTCGCCTGATGCTTTTCCTGCGCCCCTGCTCCGCTTTCCAATGTCCTGATTCAGGGTATGCACCGGGATGGTTTGCGCTATTTGGGCGCTCCATCTGTTAGCCTTTACCCGGAACTACCTGATAAACTGTGGGCATTCCTTCCAGAATTAAAGCGCTGTCCTATAGTCCCACCAATCTGCTCGCGCGCTTCCCGGCCTTGGGAACAGTGCTCGAAGTGGCAACCCTGTTTATCCTTACTTCGTTTTTCCTCTTCTACGGTCTCATCCCTATTTTCGGGGGACCGGGTCTCGGCCTGTTGGGCGCCGACGAGCCTCGCTACTCGCAGGTCGCGCGCGAAATGCTCGCACGCCGTGATTTCGTCACGCCCATCCTGTGGGGCCAGCCCTGGCTTGAAAAACCAGCGCTCTACTATTGGCGCGCCATGTTCTCCTTCCGCGAGTTCGGCGTCCACGACTGGTCCGCGCGCCTGCCTTCGGCCAGCTTCGCCTTCATCCTCGTCATTCTCATCTACCTACACATCCGCCGTTTTCGGCGCGGAGGCCAGCTGGACGCCGCGCTTATCACCGCATCCGGCGCCGGCATTATCGCCTTCGCGCGTGGAGCCTCTACCGACATGCAGCTTGCCGCGCCTTTCTGCATCGGCATGCTTGGCTGGTACGCCTGGTATGAGACCGACAGCAAATTCTGGCTCTTCGATCTCTATTTCTTCGTTGGAGCTGCAACCCTGGCCAAAGGCCCGGTAGCGCCTTTTCTAGCGATTGTCATCATCGTGGCCTTCGCCGCCCTGAGACGAGAGTGGACCATCCTGCGCCGCAGCTTCTGGTGGCCGGGAGCCGTCCTCTATCTCGCCATGGTGCTGCCCTGGTTCATTGCTGTCCAGAACCGTAATCCCAATTTCCTGAAGATCTTCTTCCTGGAGCACAATCTCGAGCGATTTGCCACCAGTCGGTTCCAGCACGAGCAGCCCTTCTGGTACTATCTCCCGATTGTCCTTCTGGCGCTCACGCCGTGGGCAGTACTGGCTATCGCCGCCTTCGCCGACGCCGTGCGTCAATCCATAGCCGAATGGAAGGCACGTCGCGCGAAAGACCACTACATGGGCAACTTTCGCGCAGGCGACGCCTTTCCCGAGTTTCTGGTCCTTTGGGCGCTCATTCCCATCATCTTTTTCTCATTCTCGCAGTCCAAACTTCCCGGCTACATCCTTCCTTCCATTCCGCCGCTCACGATCCTCACCGGCGACTACCTCAACCGCATGCGGGAGCGCGGCCTGAAGCCATGGCTGCTGATCACGCACGCCCTGCTTACCGGGGTGCTCACCGCGTTCGTCATCCTCCTGCCGCTGCATCTCCAGCACCCTGAGGCTCTTCCACCGCTCAACGCCATCCTCGCAGGAGGCATGACCGGGTTCGCCACCGTAATTTTCATTCTTATTACCGTCTATCGCTTCGGCCTCAAGCGCCTGCGCATCGCCACCATGGTTCCCATGGTCATCATGCTCTTCTTTCTCTTTGGGATAGGCCCCTTCTTTGGCATCCATGCCCTGGCCAACACTAAGCGGAATATTACGCTGATCGATCTCACCTACTCGGCCCGTCCCTTGGCAAAGATCCTGGCGCAGATTACTCCCGCCGATGGAACGGTAGCTGTCTACAAGGTGCGCCGCGATCTCGAATACGGCCTTTCCTTCTATCGCGATAGACGTGTCCTCAATTATGAGCAGGATGGCGTCCCCCCCCAGCAGCACATCCTCGTAGTTCGTGAATCCTACATCGACGAATTGCGTCCATTGCTAAAAGATAGGACATACGAGCCACTTTTCACGTATCCTGCTCAGAACCTGGTCGTGTACGCTGTTTCTGCGCGCCAGTAATTTCGATTCGCGCCTGACTGCATTCCCTTAAGCAGGATAAAAGCAGCCGACATTGAAAATCGGGTTTGCGCAGAAGGATAGTTCCACACCTGAACGAGGGCGGAAGACCTCACGGCAGGTGAGAAACATCAGATTTTTAGATTCCCCGCTGCGCCGGCTGTCGTTGATTCCTGCGCGAAAATGTTTACCTATGCAAGGAACCAGCATGACACCGGCGCTTCAACTCGAGATACTCGACCTCCGGCACTTCTCGGCAGCCAGCCTGCGCCCGCTACTGGAAGCCGAAGCTCGCCTGTGGAGCGAACGCCTTGAATGGGACTACCGCGCCTCCGCCGACCTGCTGCTGCAATACCTCGATTCGCGCGTGCTGCCCGGCTACGTCGCCGTTGAGAATGGACGCATAGCCGGCTACCTCTTCTGCGTCTACGAAGACCGCAAAGCCGTGATCGGGGATGTTTTTGCCGTCCAGCCTTCAAACTCTGAAATTTCGCCGGCTGACATCGAGTTGCGATTGCTTGAGAGCCTGATCGAGCTCCTCAAGAATTCTCCGGGGGTCGAACGCATTGAATCGCAGCTTCTCCTGCACCCGCATGGCTTGCACGCCAGCGCCTTCCGTGCCGCGGGATTCCAGGTCTACAGCCGTCTCTTTATGCGGCTTGATCTGTCCAGGATTTCAGCCCCAGCCGCTCCGCCCTCTTTGCCCCGGGATCTCGTCATGCGCCCCTGGCATGAGGACGGCTTCAACGCTGCGGCCCACCTCATCTCCAGCGCATACCAAGGTCACCTGGATAGCCACATCAATGATCAGTACCGCTCCGTCGCCGGGTCGCTCCGCTTTCTCCACAACATCGTGCGTTTTCCCGGCTGCGGACTATTCGACGCATCGGCTTCCCGCGTCCTCGTCCATAACGACAGCAACGATATCGTTGGAGCACTGCTCTGTTCGCGTGTGCGCGAAGACGTGGGCCACGTTACGCAGCTCTGCGTCGCGAAAGACAGCCGGAGTCACGGACTTGGCCGCATCCTTATCGACGAATGCGCCGCACACCTGAAAGCCAGGGGATTCCGCGCACTAACCCTCACCGTGACCGAGGCCAATCAGAGTGCTGTCGCCCTTTATCGGCGCGCCGGCTTTGAGACCACGCACACCTTCGATGCCATGCTCTGGGAGAAGGGGAGCAGCTGAGAAGCGGCCGCTAAAGAGCAGCCTATCTTCTGATCAGCCACATCACCCAGCTCGCCACGATTACCACGCCGACGAACATGCTCCAGCAATAGAGCCCGTAGCGAACCATGGCTTTCGGTGTAGACCGTTGCGTGATCCCGAAGACCACGGAGGCAAAAGTCGCGAAGAGCAATACGGCGGAGAAATGCGAGGGGGCAAACATTAGGCCTTCCTCCCAATCCGCAGGTTGTGCGCGTCCACAGCGGAGATAAAATTGAGGAGGCCCGCTACGACCACGAACTTCGTTCCATAGTCAGCTGTCGCCACCTGTACCGCGCCATGTCCCAGGTCGAAGATACGTCCGAGTCCGTAGAGCAGTCCGTTGCCCAGATTGCCGGCGAAGCCCAGCATATCGAGTACGTCGCCGGTATTCAGCACGTACAGCTTGCCCTGCATTGCCAACCCCATCCAGAACATCGATGTGATGGAGAGGAACAATAGCAGGCCGCGCACCCAACGCCCGGTCAACACGTGACCTGCGCCCGGAACCAGCCAACCTAAAATCAATGCCGAGTAGAGGAAGCCCTGCGAGGTCGTTTTCGTCTTCGCGGGCACTTGAACTTTGGAAGCCATTTCTCTTTTGACTATAACAGCTTGGAGATAGGAAGCAGTCATTAGCTCATCGCCCAAGCCCCATGATCCACCCCCCCAACTACATGCCGAAGCTAATCCCTAATCACTAATGGCTAATCCCTAAATCCTCACCAGCTCCTGCTGTACCCGTCCCGTGGCCACCGCGCGCTCAGGCGTGGCAATCATGTACAGTTCGCTACGAATCCCAAACGCCTTGAGATAAACGCCCGGCTCGACTGAGAAGCATGTATTGGGCAGAATTAGGCGCTCGTCATGCGTCTCCAGATTGTCGAGATGCGCACCGTTGCCGTGCAATGTGTTGCTAATGTTGTGTCCCGTCCGGTGCGTGAAGAACTTGCCAAAGCCGGCCTCATTGATCACCGCCCGCGCCGCATCATCCGCCTGCCATCCCGCGATTGGCTCTTTGCGGTAGAAGGCGTCTTTCACCACCTTCACCGCTGCATCGCGCGCACCCTTCACTACCTCGAATACTTTGTGCTCCTTTTCCGATGGCTCGCGCCCCACCACGCCTGTCCAGGTGATGTCGTAATAGCAACTTCCCGGCCGATTTTTGCGTGCCCAGATGTCGATCAGGACAAAGGCGCCATCCCTGATCTCCTTCGCGCTCGCTTGCGTCGGCTCGTAGTGCGAATCCGCACTGTTCTCGTTCACTGACACATTCGGTCCGTTCTCCCACACCAGATCCACGCGCCGCATAGCTTCCTGAAACCACATCACCATGTCGTATTCGGTCACCCGCGCCGCCGCGCCATTGGCTGGCCGCACCCGGCGTCCGATCTCGCGGAAGCCCTCCGCCAAAATTTCGTCCAGAGCCTTCTGCGCCTCATAGTGGCTGGCAATCTGCTTGTCGCTCAGCACCGCTTCAAAGCGGCTTACCAGGTCCGCCGAACTCACTACCGTCTTGCCCATCTCACGCAACACTTCCATCGTCCCCGCATCCAGCATTGAGACATACATGATCGCGTTGCGCGGTGAGTACTGCATCGCAATGCTCTCGTAGGGAGCCAGCATCGCATCCAATCCGGTCTCCAGCTCCTGCCACGACGAGTACACGCCCTTCGACCCGGGCAGTGTGTCCAGGCGGCCGGATTCAATGCGGTGAACCAGCTTGCGTGGCTCGCCCGCGGCGGGAATCGCGTAATACCAGCGCCGCGTCACATGCGCGCCCGGCAGCCCAAGAATCGAATACGCGATGGGGTCGCGATGGTGATGGTCGTAGAAAAGCCAGGCATCGAGGGCCTGTTCGCGGAGAGCTGCCTGAATCGCTTCGATCTGCATGCGAAGCTCCTGTAGGAACTCCCAAGTTTACCCGAAGAGCATTGAGCTCGCGCAATGCTCAGGTAAAATGCTTTCGCTCCGCCCACTCGACGTTATAAGCTCGAAGTTCTCAGCCACGCGCGGGAGAAATCAACTCTGAGGGCCTTCCATTATGAGGATCAGGACGGCGGTGATTGCATTGATCATGGGCTTGATTGGCATCTCCACCATGATTGCCTCAAACCGCCTGCAGCATGTCCGCGCCGTGGACTCAGTTCAACTCATCGCCACTGGCATGTGCTTCGGCATCGCCATCGTGCTGGCGTCTCAGGGTAGAAAATCCGGCTAAATCAAAGCAGATACAGTCCTATTTCTTTGCGTGCCCTGTCGCCGCCGTCGCCTCATCCAGCATCGTGTACAGCTTGGAGTAGTCGGTGACTTCGGTGTACGGAGCGGCTCCCCCCGACCGGTCAGTCACAACCCACACGGTAGGCGTCTGATGCACGCCCAGCCGCTCTCCCAGCGCATAGTCGTCCTTCACCTCTTCGGCCAGCTTACCCTGCGGATCAATCACAAAGGGGAGCGCTATACCATGCTGCTGTGCGAACTTCTCCGTAAACGACCGCAGATCGTCCTTAGTCTCGATGCTGATCTGGTTCGCGAAAATGTAGTCCCGGTATTCGTTGCCCAACTTCTTCGTGTCGAACCACCGTCCATTCACTGCGGCCTGGAAGCTCCAGACGTGCATCTGCAGCGGAAAATCGTGTCGAAGCCAGGGAACGTGGTACTTGGCGGCGGCATCCTTAATCGTCGGATTCTGCCGCGCGCACATCGGACACTCCATGTCCGCAAACTCAATGAGCGCGACGTGCGAGCCTGCCGGAGGCTTCAGCGTAGACATGTCATGCTGGGCATAGCTCACTTGAGCGCCTAGCGCGAGAAAAATACCAGTAAGAGAAAGCAGAACGTTGCGTAGCATAGTAATTGACCTCAATTTTATCGCTTCAGTGCGGTGGTCTGCGAGTCCGAACGTCTAAATAAACTTAGACGAAGACAATGAAGAAGCGGCGCAAGCCGAGGAGAGAAGACCCAGTTCATGCGATTCCTGATTGCGTTCCTTGCCCTCGTGGGCATCGTCGTTTCCACACTGGCTTTGCGTGTGCACTACTCAAACGATGTGCAGCCCTGCGACATCAATGCTCACTGGGACTGCGGCATCGTCAACCATAGCCGCTACGCCGAGATCCATCACGTCCCCGTTGCCGCCATCGGGATCGCCGGATATTTCGTTCTCAGCCTGCTTGCTTTGCTGCGCCGCCGCTTCCTTACGTTCATCGCCTCCCTTATCGGCCTGGGTTTCGCTTTTTATCTCACCAATATCGAAGCCCACAAGCTCGAAGTATGGTGCCTGTACTGTGTTGCCTCCCAGGGAATCATTGCCCTCATTACCCTCCTCGCGCTGGTTTGGCTCTTCATTGGCCGGCGCAAGGAAGCCGCCTGACCGAGCGGCCTGCGTCGGAGGATTGCCTATTTGACGAATCACACTCGTGACCTCATTAAGTTCCGCTGGTACCTGTTTCTCTTTGCCTTTCTCGTTCTTCCGAATTTGCCACTGCTGCTGGCCGCGCATCCACTCAGCCTGCTCGTGCGTGGCTACGTCAACATCGACTACCTGCTTATTGGGCTGCTGTCGCTCTTTGTCCCACGCATTGTCACCCTTGTGCTGCTGGCGACGGCTATCCTTCTCGACTTCATCCATGCGGTCTGTATCACCTATCTGTTTGCGCCTGCCGAGTTCTTCCACGTCGTGCGGTATGGCGGCCTGCTCTCGACCACGCGCATCGGTCTAATCGTCGCCGCGACTGTGTTTACACTGCTGATTTGCCTGATGACCGCAGTCTGCACCTCGCGGCGCGCGTCGGGACAGCCGCGGCGGATCGCATTTGTAATCATGCTGGTTCTAATTGTGCTATTCGCATTGGCCGACCTTCAGACCGCCCGCCGTACGCGGTTGCTCAATAGCGAAACTGTCTCAACCCGCATTACACGCACTCCCACCCTCGGCCTGATCTACAGCCAGATCATCTACCATCGATACCAGCGCGGCTTGCGTGTCGGCGGCATGTATGCCATGCCATCCGCGACATCTCTTGCACTCAATCACCTGCCCGATTTTCCAGTGCACGACTTGTCCGCCAGCCAGGACCTACAGCTGAATCTCGTTCTCGTGCTCGTTGAGTCCTGGGGACTCGCGCGTGATCTGGCCCTGCGCCGCGCGCTAGTCGAGCCTTACTCCGACCCAGCCCTGCTCTCTAAGTACGAAGTGCTCCAAGGCACCATGCCGTTTGCGGGACCGACAACTTCGGGCGAAAAACGCGAGCTATGCCAGAGTCGCATGGGCTTGGACTATGACCAGGGCACTCAAGCGCAGCTTGACCATTGCGTGCCTGGGCGGATGCATCGTGCGGGCTACCGCACTCTTGCCGTCCACGGCTTCAGCGGCGACTTCTTCGACCGCAAAGACTGGTACCCCAGACTGGGCTTCGATGACATTTGGTTTCACGACGATCTACACGCTGCCGGTCTGCCCAACTGCCCAGGACCCTTCCCGGGAACATGCGACGACGCCGTCGCCGCATGGCTCGGCGAAAAGTTGCGGCAGCCCGGCAACGCGCCTCTATTCGTGCACTGGGTCACGCTAAACTCGCACCTGCCTATAGGAAACCCACCCGCCCTCAAAGCGCCCGCTTCCTGTGCTGTGAGCCCGATCACACGCAGCAACACTGGGATCTGCTCTTGGTATCAGCTCGTCTCGGTGGTTAGCCAGTCCGTGCATGATCTGGCCCTCATGCCACTGGGTCGCCCCACCATCTTCGTGATCGTTGGAGACCACGCGCCCCCTTTCGCCAACGACTTCGAACGTGGCCAGTTCTCGCCTACGGAGGTTCCCTACGTGATTCTTTTGCCTGCGACTGGGATAGCCCGCTGAGGTAAGCGATTTCACAGAGCAAATCGCCATCTGTCGACGCTCGCTCCCCGGATCGCGCTCAAGGACAGGGCAAGACAACGCTGTAACCTATCGCGCCAGCGACGAGACACGCATCGGCGAGGGTCTTCGGTTCACCCGTTGCTGAGAATGCCGATTTGCACCTCTTCTGCGCCCGCAACCGCGAGAACGAATTGACGGTCTACGACGCGGCGACCGCAAAGGAGGAGCACCACTACACCTGCGACTCGCCCGTCCGCTTCACCGCCTTCCAGCCGGCCGCGAAAACTCTTCTCGTCCTGACCGCCGACCAGAAAGTACATACCATGTCTCTTGCAGCGGCGTCAGAGTCGACGACTCGGATCGCCGGCCCACTCAAGTAAGGGCTATCGAAGAGCCGCCGGCAGAAACCACACCGAAAACCGCCCTGCCAAGAGTGCTATTTCTTTGCGCTGATAGATTTGCGTGTCTTGGTCCACGCCAGCGAGGGTTACATGTTCTCGATCGGGCAGCGGACTCTCGGTGTGGAAATAGCGCTTGTAGGCGGCAATCCAATCCGTGGCAATGTCATTCTGCGCCGTTTGAAGATCGATTTTGCGGTCACAGACCATCTCGTGAAGACGATCCTCTAATTCATCCTTCACATGGGCGTTCCAGGCTGTCGATGCATACGGCTCCGGCCAAAGGTTCCGAACGTCGTCCGCTCCGCCTAGTTCTGGCGTGATTAGATAGTCCAGTTCATAAGACTTGCTTGTGGAAACAGGCAGCCCGTATTCGCGGAACACTATTTCTTCGGTCGAAATATCGACTGCGGGTGGCGCGTCGGCGTGTCGCCTGCCACACAAGTCGTCCAGTTTGACGGCGCGGGTAAATCCGGGAGTCAACACTCTGTCGGGCAGAGCATGGGCCTGGACCTGGACAATACCTCCAGATGAGTGGATAGCGGCGAAACGTATCTCCCAAACTCCAACCACCACGATCAGCAGAGCAATGCAGCCGTAAGCCACTTGCCGTGAAAGCACACCCGGAAACAAATGAAAGCACGATTTATGCTCTATCGTCGCAGCTTCCGCCAGCTGAGCTTTGAGCGAGGAGCGTAGTCCGGCGGCGGGCGATATCCGCGTATCGATCTTGCTCTGATGAAGATGGACGAAATCGGCAATGGCGCCCTCAAGTTCCGTTGTGCGTGCCCGGCATGTCCAACAAGCTGCAAGATGTTCACGTACGCGATGAGCGCGGCGCGATGAAAGCTCGCCGTCGGCAAACAGCAGGAGTTCCTGATCCGATAGATGAACGTTATTGTCGCGCATAGTCTTTACCTCCCCTCGGACCGCGTCAAACGGGCCAGCGACCGCGTTAGCGACATCGAGACAGCCCCCAGGGAGATGCCGAGGATCTCGGCAATCTCCCGGTACTTCAGCCCTTCGGCGCGCAAGGACAGGCAGTGTTGATCCTGTTCCGGAAGAGCCTCCAAAACAGCGAGCAAACGCTTCTGCCGCTGACCAAACGCAATCTGCTCCTCCACGCCGGGACGGGGATCGGAGTACACAGTTGCGATGTTGGCACAGTCCACACTGCTTCCATGTGACTGGTTCGCGCTTCGCCGCTTCAGAGCGAGATTGTGGCCGACGCGAAAAACCCAGCCGCGAAGATTTCGTCGCGAACGGCCAAGCTGCAAATGCCGGAAGAGAGAAAGAAAAGTCTCCTGGACGATGTCTTCCGCATCATGGACAGTCAAGCCAAACGAGAGCACATAGACGGAGAGCCTGCTCTCAAACTCGTCGAAGAGGGCAATAACCTCGTTCTCTATCTCGGAGGGAGCAGGAGCCTCAGCACTCGCCATCGCGGGCAAAGGCAGACTGATTGTCGAGTCCTGATTTGAAATTGTCATCGCTCTCTTGGGCCTTGTCTACCTACTAAATTCCGCAGATCGCCTGTTTGTTCAGGCTTTTTTATCGATCGGGCGCTTTGAGTTAGACCCTCCCCCGAAAAACACTGAACAGAATCACGCAGAACGGAATATGGAAGCATGCGGTCATTCCTATCTACAGTTTTCTTTTTACTCTGCGCCCTGCGCGCCCTGAGCCAGGTGAACACAGGAGAGCTTCGCCTGAAGGTGACCGACCCCACTGGCCTAGGCCTTAAGACCTCCGCGCAAGTTGTAAGCGATGGCAATCAGTACAACAACACGTTCACCACGGACAACTCAGGCTACGCCGACCTCACACCTTTACCTTATGGCATTTATCTAGTGAAAGTGGAAGCGAAAGGCTTCGCACCGGTGAATAAGGTGGTGGAAATAGCGTCGGCGATCCCGTTCGACTCCACCATCAAGCTTGAAGTTGCTCCCGTCACGACGGTTGTAAACGTGAACGCCGCCAAAACCCTGATCGACCCTCACCGTCCTTCCTCAATTATGGAAATCGGCTCCGAGCAGATTGAAAGTCGGGTCGGCTCTTTGCCAGGCCGGTCAGTGCAGGATCTGGTAAACACCCAGCCCGGATGGCTCTATGAAGGCAACGCCGTCCTGCATCCGCGCGGTTCTGAATACCAGACGCAATTTGTCATCGATGGCATTCCGCTCACCGATAATCGCTCCCCCAGCTTCGGTCCCGAGCTCGAAGCCGACGGTGTCGATTCGATGAGCATTTATACCGCCGGCTTTCCCGCCGAGTACGGCCGAAAAATGGGCGGCATCGTTGAGATCAACGCCAAAAAAGAGACAGACCCCGGCCCACACGGAGAGCTTGTCCTTTCCGGAGGCAGTTATCGCACGGCGAGCGGCTATGGCCAGGCACAGGAGCTATGGGGCAAGAACCTGCTCGGGGGGAGCGCGAGCGGCGGCATGACCAGCCACTATCTCAATCCAGTCGTCCCGGAAAACTTCACCAACAACGGCACCATCGGCGACTTTTCGCTCCGCTATGAACGCGACCTGACAGAGAATGACCGGCTCAGGATGAGCGTGCGCCACGCACTTTCTCGGTTTCAGATCCCCAATGAACTGGTGCAGCAGGAAGCGGGACAGGGCCAGTACGGCAGCAACTTCGAAACCATGGGCGTCATCAGCTACGATCACATTTTCTCGCCCGACATAGTGGGCAAGTTCTCGGGGATGGTGCGCGACAACGCAAACAATCTCGACTCGAACGATCTGTCCACTCCCATCATCGCCTTCCAGAGCAACTATTTTCGCGAAGGCTATTTCAGGGGAACCGTTTCCATTCATCGCGGGAACCAGGAGTGGAAGGCCGGCGTCGAATCGGACAACACCTTCCTCCATGAGAACTTCAACTACCAAATCACCGACCCCACGCAGTTCGAAGATGACACCCCTCCCAGAGGGTCGTTCACCGATAGCCGCCCGGATCTGGAGCAATCGGCGTTCGTCGAGGATCTCATTCGCCTGGGTAAGTGGACGGTCAGCGCAGGCCTGCGTTGGGACCACTATCAGCTTCTTCTACACCAGAACGCCTTCAGCCCACGCATCTCCGTCGGCCGCTTTTTTCCCTCGGCGAACATGGTGCTGCACGCAGCCTACGACCGCATCTTCCAGACGCCTTCCTTGGAAAACATCCTCATTTCCAGTTCCAACGCGATCACAGCCCTCAGCGATAGCTTCCTCAAGCTGCCTGTGCAGCCTTCGCGCGGAAACTACTACGAAGGAGGCCTCGCAAAAGCTTTCGCCGACAAACTGCGTCTTGACATTAATGTCTACCGTCGCGATGTCAGTCAGTTCGCCGATGATGATCAGCTGCTCAACACCGGCGTCAGCTACCCGATCGCATTCGACAAGGCCATAATCTACGGCGCCGAAGGAAAGCTCGATCTCGTCCATTGGGGCAAGCTTTCCGGTTATGTCAGCTATTCCTACATGGTCGGCAATGTCTGGCTCCCGGTTACTGGAGGACTCTTTCTCGGCGACGACGCCAGCGATGCAGCGAGCCAGCTTACCGGACATTTCCCCAACTCACAAGATCAGCGCAACACCCTGCGCACGCGACTCTTCTATCAGTTCTTGCCGCGCTTCTGGATGGCCGGGGGCGTCCAGTACGGCTCGGGACTGCCCTTTGAATTCGAAGGAGATTATGATGATGCCCTCGCACAGTACGGTCCCGAGGTTGTCAGTCGTATTAATTTCGACCGCGGCCGCGTTGATCCGAGCCTCGCCATAAGCGCCAGTGCCGGTGTCGATGTCTACAAGAGCGACAAGCTAACCATGCGCCTCCAGGCCGACGGAAATAACCTCTCCGACCGCCTCAACATCATCGACTTTGGCGGCCTCTTCTCAGGAAACGCGATCGCTCCGGGGCGTAGCTATTCCTTACGCTTCACCACGAATTTCTAGGCAATCTTCAAGTTGTGATTCCTGCTCCGAGCGCCGACACAACCTCGCTCCGGGTCGCTAGGGATGGCTGTGCGCCGGGGCGCGTAACGGAGATTGCGGCAGCCGCCGTCGCAAATCTGGCGCTATCAATCGCTCCATATCCGCTCATTAGTCCCACGGCAAACGCCGCATTGAAGGCATCTCCTGCCGCAGTGGTGTCCACCGCAGCTACCACTGGAGCGGGGATGACGTGCGGCCGGTGCGCTTTCTCCGCCAGCACAGAGCCGAGTGCGCCGCGCTTCAGAATCACGCTTTGCGCTCCAGCATCGAAGAGTTTCGCCAGCATCTCGTCGTCCTGTGACGCCGCGCCGGCATAGAACTGCGCTTCTGTTTCGTTCGGTGTAAGCCAGGTCACATGCCTCAGCATGCCATCCGGCAGAGTCTGCGCCGGCGCAGGATCCAAAATCAACGCCAAATGTAGCTCCGCGCACATCTCCGCCAGACATTGCACTGTCTCCAGCGGGATCTCGAGCTGCGTCAGCACCAAACCCGCCGCGCGGATGATATCTACCTTCGCGCGCAGTACCTCGGGGGTGAGGTACAAGTTTGCACCCGCCGCGACCACTATGCTGTTCTCTCCGGCGGCGTCTACCAGAATGCTGGCGCTCCCTGTCGCGGCCGCGCATTCACCCACATGGGAGGTGTCCACGCCCTCCTTTTTCAGTTGCTCCTGTAGCTGTTTGCCAAAGGCGTCCCGTCCCACCAAGCCGATCATCACGGCCGGATACTTCAGCCGCGCCACGCCTACAGCCTGGTTGGCGCCTTTCCCCCCGGGGTGCATCTGAAAGTCGTGAGCGAAGATCGTCTCACCCGCGTTAGGAATGCGGGGCACAATTGAGACCAGGTCCATATTGATGCCGCCCACTACGACGATAGGACGCAGGCCGCCTCTCATTAGGTCTCCTCGCGGTTAGCCTTACTTGGGCAGAGTATTTTTGTAGATCGTGCCATCCTTCATGATGACCAGAAAGTTTTTGCCGGGATCCTCGATGAGCTTGATATTTTCCAATGGATCGCCATTGACCAGCAGCAAATCTGCGAGCGCGCCCTCTTCGACGACACCCAGCTTGCCGGGATAGGGATTGATAAAGCCGGAGAGCGCCATCAGTTCGCCATTGTCTCCGGTGGCCATCTTGAGTACTTTGGCAGGAGTGTACCAGCGGACCAGCTTTGCAAGGATAGCTCCCTGCCGGGTCGTAAGCCTCGCATCAAACAGAATGTCGCTGCCAAAAGCTGTCTTGATCTTGTACTTGATTGCCAGCTTGTAGGCGTTGTCTGTTCCGGCGAAGACTGCCTGGGCCTTCTTCTGGGATACCGGGTTCACTAGCGGAGCCTGGTCTTCATCATCCAGAAAGGGCTGCAGGCTCCACCAGATGCCTTTGTCCGCCAGCAACTTCGCAGTGGGCTCGTCGATCAACTGACCGTGATCGATGCACTTGACGCCGGCAGCCACCGCTTGCTGGATAGCGCGCGGCGTATACGCATGCACGGTCACATAGGTGCCCCAATTCTCGGCCGCCTCAACCGCGGCGCGAATCTCGGGTCCAGTGAATTGGGTCGATTCGATTGGATTGTAGGGAGAGGCGACACCGCCGCCAGCCATCAGCTTGATCTGACTCGCTCCACTTCTTAGCTGCTCTCTCGCCCGCAGCCGGACCTCGTCGGGGCTGTCGGCAATGGCCGCGATGCCCTCGAGCTCGGAATGGCTCAGGGGACTGCCCAACGTCCGTGGAACCTCAAAGGAGAACCGAAAATCTCCATGCCCTGAGGTTTGCGAAATCATGGCGCCAGAAGGATAGATGCGCGGACCGAGCGTGACACCTTCGTCGATGGCACGCTTCAGCCCGAACACCGGACCGCCAAGGTCGCGCACCGTTGTGAAACCCCTCATCAGCGTCGCCTCTGCCTGCCGCGCAGCCAACAGCAGGAGATAAGAGGGGTCAGCGGTCATTAGGACCGGCTGGGGTGTTGCTGCCATGAACGCATGCCAGTGTGCGTCGATGAGGCCTGGCATCAGCACGCGTCCGTTACCCGCGATGACAGAAACGTTATCGTTCGTGTCGACGGTAATCGGGCTCAGAGATATGCGCGCAATCGTGTTGCCCTTAACCAATACATTGGAGGGAGCCGAGAGTGTGGCACTCTTGCCGTCGAAGATGCGGACATTCTGAAAAAGTGTTATCGCGGTGTTGACGGGAATATTGGGGGGGGGTCGCACCCGGTGGTGCTAGATCATAATCTTGCCCCAGGCCGGGCTGGCAAAGTCCGAGTGAGAGTGCAGCCAACAGCAACGTTGAAGATAGCTTGAGTTTCATGGCATTGCCTCTTTTAGATCGAAGGAACGAGTTTCGCTTCCAAAGCGATCCGCTGCCTTTCGAGTAACGCAAATTGAATAACCACTGACCGAAACGGAGTGTCCACCATTTGAAGCCAGTGTGCATGGCATTGGGGAAGAATCGCGAAGGCAGTAGGCGTGTGAGTGAGGTAGCGGAGGGATGGTTGAAAATCAGAGTATTTAGAGCTACGCGATACTTGAGCCAGCTTTGTCACATGTCCTCGGGGTGTGAGGATACGTTCTTCCTGACTCCAAGGAACTGGTCAACAGATCGCGACCGAAATTCGCTTGAAACAAGAGAGGGCCCGCCCTGAGTGCGGGCGGGCCAGGAATCTCTCGCTTCTTTCTAGGCCATAAAGCGCGACTTGCGCAACATCATCAGACCGAACGACGCGCCCAGGAACAGCAG
>JBAVYX010000165.1:0-39538 GCA_049588475.1 Silvibacterium sp.
GCAGTCCCACCTTCCCGCTGCCTACAACGCGGAGCTGGGGTTCCTCTATATTCCGGGAAAATCCTCTACCGCAACCTTCACGCCAATACCAGTTGCCGGAAAGCTCTTCGAATTCGCGGGCTCCGCCCCCATCGAGAGCGCGGGTTGGGCCTTGAGCGTCAGCGAATCCACGCCTACGACGCTGGGCACGGCCTCCGGCCCGGGGTACTTCGCGATTGTCTTCGGCGTCGGGATCTCCTGCCACTGGACGGGCATCGCCCGCAGCGAATCTGCTCTGATTGGATCGCTTATCGCGCAGAACAACAGCCTGTACTTCTCTGTCCTTTCCGGCTCGCCTCCAGGTGTAGTCATCGAGCAGAAATTCGATCTATGGGACGATGAGGAGACGAACAACAAGCGCCGATGCCAGCTTATTGCTGGACGAGTTGCCGGCCAGTTGCTCCTCTACGCGCTCGCGCCGCATACCGAAATCGTCAGCTACGTCGCCGTCCTTGACGCTCTGGTCGACCGGCCTGTGCTGGCCACAGGGGCGCGTATTCCGGCCGTCTTTCTTTCCGGAAACGTGGGACTCGTCCGCAACAACTCGGGGCATCATCTGATCGTCACTTCCTCAACCCCCGACCCCGAGGTCCCGCCTAACTCGCCACCCGCGGCCTTTCCCATGGCGCTCGACAACGCTCTGCTCGATGTGGGCGTTCCAGCCTCGATCTTCATCAATGCCATAACGGACGCGCAGTTCAATGCCGGCGAAGGACTGGTGCTCATCCTGTTCGGCTACCTGCTCATCGAGCTTTATCTGCCCGATCCCTACACCGGCGGCTACAACGCCGGACAAGACATCTTCGACATCTACGGCTATCTGCTCGCCGAGATCGGCTGGTCCAAACCCAGCCAGGTCACCATGCGCCTGATCGATACGGCCCACAAGCATCCCGCGAAGCCGCCGACAACCGAAGCCGGTTCAACCCCGGTCCCGCCGCCGGTCCTGAACTTCCCATTCCCCATCCATCCCATCCCTTTCGAGTCTTCACCCGAACAGGCTCTCGTCTCGGACAAAACTGCCGCACCGTCAGCTGCCGAGCCGCTCGCAGTCGCACCCAAACCGCCTGCTTATCCCAGGCCGGAGAATGCCTACCTGCTCCTTGACGTCTCCACGCGTGCCAGCCTGCTTGGTGTCGAAGTCACAAACAATAACGAGCGGCGTTATACCATCGACGGAATCTCGGTCCGCGGACCGGCCTCGCTGCTGCCACTCTTCACCCTTCCCGCCATCGCCTGGGAGCCGATGTACAACACCGCTCCTGTCCAACCCATTTCTCCCCCTCCTGCCCCCCCACCCAGTTCACCCACTGATAAGCTGCTCTTTCCGCCCGGTGACGGACCCATCACCGAAGTCCGTCCGACTTCGGCTACTCTCATCCCCATCTCGCCTCTCCAGTCGCTCCAGACGCTGCTCTACGCCGGACAGGGCGGCTTCACCGCTGCGCTCACTCTGCCCTTCGGTATCACCGGCGCGCTCGACGCAGCCACCTCCAAGGGCACCCTCCTGCCCAACCTCACGCTGGTCCAGCCCAGCTTCCCTGGCTCGTCTACGCCCGCCGGAAGCATCTACACGGGCGCATGGCAGCTCAGCTTCACCGCGCCCGATCCCACCCAGCCCAACCCCGTCTTCGCCGGACGCAGCTATCTCCGCAACTACCTCGACAACCCTCCTACGGGCGACCTTTCCTATGGCGAACAGGTCCTTGGCCGTGACGTCGCGGATATCTTCACCAGCCGCTTCAATGACATACCCAGCCAGGGAACCACCGGCGTCCCGCTGCGCCGCTACGATCTCACCGGCTATGGCGCAAGCACCTTTAGTGAGTGGACCAATACCACCACCCCGCACCCAACCGATGTCATCAAGGCGCACTTCCATGTCCTCATCGGGCGGACCAGCCACGAACTCATCCAGGTCCAGAGCATCATCTATCCATGGGCCATCAAGGTAGTCCGCACCATCACCATCGATCGCGAGGGATCGGGCTCGGTCCTGCGCTATGACAGCGGGTGGCAGGCCGCAAGCGACGGCCTTTTCGATTATCCCGCCGAAGCGGACATCCCTAGCACGCAGATCCAGGCCGGACTCCTCACTGGTCTCATCAACGTCAGCAATATTCAGGAACTCGGCTTTCCCGTCAGCTCGCTCGGCACCGAAGACGGCACCTCTCATCAGGAGCAGATGCAGCTCCAGCCCGTCACCTTCAATGCCGACGTGGCCATCCAGCCTCAGCATCAGGTCATACAGGGCGGCGCTACCCTCAAGGACCTCAGCGGCAATTCTCACGTCTGCGTGGCCTCAACTGGAATCACCGGTTTCATCGGACTCCGCGCCTTCTACCACCTCGACATGTCGAACATGGCCAACTTCACCGCACTCGCCAATGGCGCGGGAGGTCCCATCAACGCCATTCTCAACGTCGCCTCAGCGAAGAGCCTGCTGCGCGCGACATCCTTCGACGCGACACCGATTTCCGACACTGCGACCAGCGGCCTCGGCCTTGCTGTCGCCGTCCGCGGACTCCCCAAGCTCTCATCCGATGGTCACTGGAGCATGGGCTCGCGTACTCAGTCACAAGCAGCCCCGGTCCCCATCAATCCCATTACCTCTGTACCCCTCGTACAGCCGAACACCGGAGGCGGCAGCACACCCGACAAGTATGTGCACTTCGCCGATCCGGCAGATATTTTCCGCCTGGCCGCCGGCTCCTCCACGCCGCCCGCAACCTTCTACGGATTCCTCCAGGCCACCGGCACGCAGAGCAATTTCCTCTCGCGGCCCATCCTCACCCACGGTACTGACAGTCTCACGCTTGGCGACGCACTCAATGTCGCTCATGCCGGAGCCCTGCTCGGAGCCATCAGCAGCTTCCCGGCCATCATTTCGTGTCTGCAATTCCCGGGCAGCGACCTCATCCCGCCTATTCAGAACCAGTCGGGCAACGCCACCTTCGCGATCACGCAAGGTCTCACGCTCTCGCCGACCGTGCATGCAACTCCCGTCCGGCTCATCTCCTGTTCCGTCGCTCACGCCGATCTCTACTTCTACTGGCAAGGAGAAGACCCCAGCGTCAGCCTTGAGCCGACCGTCCAGATCGCTCTTGGCCAGACCACCGGTCCATCGTGGTCCCTGGACATCAACCATATCGCCGTTGGCTTGACCATCCCCTCGCTCGACAGCGGTCCTCTGCTCGCGCTTCAGGGCTCTTTCCACGCTGACGCCGACACCTTGCCGGCCTTCCCCAAGCTCGAACTGGTCTTTTACGGCATCCTCGCACCAGTCACGAAATTCCTTACTGCTCTGAGTGACATTGCCGGCGTGATCGGCTCTCAGGACCCGACCGCGCCGCCGCCCGGTCTCAACATGAACTTCTCCAACGGCAAGCTCGCCGTCACAGACAACTTCGCGCTGCCGTCGATTCCCCTCGGCCCCGGCACCATCAACGACATCTCGCTCGACATCGGCGCGACGATGGACATCGTCGGACTCAGCATCGACTTCCTGCTCAGCATCGGAACCCCCGACGCGCCCGTTCACTGGATCGTCGACCCGCTTTCCGGAACCTTCTGCCTCGAAATCGGCGTGCAGAACAACGCGCCCGACATCCTCATCCAGGCCGGTATCGGCATCGGACTGGCCATCGATCTCGGCATCGCCTCCGGATCGGCATCCATCACCATCGCCGTTCAGATTCAGATTTCGGGAACGCCTACTCTCATCACCCTCCTCTTCCTGCTTACTGGTCAGGCCGAGGTGGATGTCCTCGGCGGACTGGCCAGCGCCGCTCTCACCATCACCGCCGGTCTCGGCCTCAGCTTCAACCCGTCTGATCCGCTCGACGCCAACCTCATCGGGACCGCGTCCGTGGGCATTCACATCAGCATCTGCTGGGTCATCAATATCAGTTGGTCCGGCTCGTGGACTTTCCAGAAAGAAATCAATCTTCAGCAGCTCACTTAGCTCGCAACATTAACGGAGTCAGCTATGCCCGGCACAAATTTGAGCCTCATGCTTCTACCCCAGAGATGGGACGGCGCCAACCTCATCGCCAACCTGCTTCTGCTCCCCAATGGCGACCCTACCGCTCCTGTTCCTCTCATTTCCGGACAAGAGCTGCCTTTCTCGAAGGCGCAGCCCGTCCTGCGCGCGGCTTTGTTGCCCGGCCTTGCGAAACCAGCCTGGGATCCATCCATCACTCCGGCGATGCTGACCTATGTCCCCATCACGCTGACCTACAGCGCTGCCGAGCAGCCCATCTTCGCCGCGCTCGCTGCCGAATATACGCCTGCCGTTCCAGCGCTCACGCAGCCCGCGGGCATCATCCGCAAGGATCTCCCTGAGTCCTTCATGGCAGCCACCGGCTTCGCCGCCGCCAATCCCGAATACTTCACCTCGGTCGATGGATTCGGCTGCGCCATCGGCAGTCAGACGCCTAACACCGCGCAGACTCCTTCCTACACCATCGCTTGGGGAGAAATCCTCTCCTATGCCCTGCGCCAGCCCCTCATCTGTCAGGCCATGGGCCTCGCCTACTTACAGGTCTCAATTCCGCTCGACCCCACCCAGGTCTCTGTCGGCGGCTGGATATGGCTCGAAATCGATACCTCGGATCTCGGCAACTGGTATGCAAAGCTCGTTACCGAGAAGCCCGCCTCTGTCTCCACCTACGCCGCCCGCCTGCCCGCGCTCACCACCGCGCAGGATGTCTTCGCCGCTATTCTCTTCCCCACCGTTCCCGGCTCTTACGATGCCGCGACCATGGACGCCGCGCAATACGAGGCCGACCTGTACCTCGACGGCTTTGCGAAGGTTGTTCACGCCAGCCAACCCACCACCTCCGACTCCGTGACCGGAGACACCGACACCATCGTTCCCGGCACCGACGCCGGCATCCAGATCGGATGGGACGACGTCCAGGTCACCACCTGGATCAATCGCCAGATCCAGATCGCGCAAGCCATCGCTGGCGGTACTCCCACCCAGGAGCTGCCCTTCACTATTCTTGGCTACCGCGTCGATGTCCGCCAGGCTGCCACCGATCCCTGGGCCTCGCTTTGCGCCGCCTCAGGAACCTTGAATGCGGCCAGCGTCTTCACGACTTCCTTCACCGCTCAGGATCTCTGCGTCGAGCCCACGCCGGTCCAGAACGCGGGCGCAGGTCAGCAGTACTGGCTGCCTCGCTACTTCGCGCAGTGGCGCGGTCGCACTCTGGTCGTCAACGACAAATACGGCTACGCCTTCAGCGGAGGACAACCGCCCGCCTCCGGCCCGGTCACCGATTCCGACTTCACCGGAACCCTCACCGAGTCGCTCTCCGGCATCAATCTCCTCTACGGCGAGAGCTACGAGTTTCGCACTCGCCTGGCCGACCTCACCGGCGGCGGCCCAGTTCCTGCCGATGATTCGCCTTCCGACGCCGGAATCACCACCGTCCCCTTCCGCCGCTACGTTCCACCCAAGAAAGTCGTTCTCACTCTCGGGAACGTCGATTCCTCCGGCAATCAGTCGCTCACAGTCGATCGTCCCTCCATCAACTACCCCGAAATGGTCTTCACCGGAGCCGCCGACCAGTCCACTCTCGAGGCACTCTACGCGCTCACTCCGCCGCAGCCACCCGTGCGCCCCTTCCCGCCGCCCGACGGATCGAACATGCCCGCGGTCCCGCCATTTCAGGCCGCGGTCCTCGACTCCGACGTCCTCACCCTGCAAATCATCGTCGAGGCCGAGGCCCCCACCTATGACACCGGCACACCCGCGTCCATGGCTGATGCCGACACCCCGCCCAGCCCCGATCAACTCGACGGGACATTCCGCGTCGTCTACAACTGGGAGGTCGATTTCCCCGCTCTCGCGACGCCTGTCGCCGTGGGAGCCTCGACCCCCATCCAGCTCACCCTCCAGCCCACTCCTATGTCGCAGATCGACAGCCCTATGCTGCCCAGCGCCGCCACGCCCACCTTCCTCCCTATCCCCACCGGACGCAATATCCGCATCCGCCTGCGCGGCCTCGGCGAGGACGATCCCGATAACCTGTACTACGGAAACTCCGTCGCCCGCACCGGCCTCACCGCCGACATCCGCGTCCGTTACGAAGCAGCCACGGAAGAGAACGTTCTCGCCGCCGGAAGTCCCGATCAGCAGCTGCAGGCTTACTACCTCCGCGACCTCGACAATTCTAGTCAGCAGAGCATCGTCTCCAGCGCCGTTGTCAGCGCCATCACTGCGGGCGGAGGCACATGGACCGATCAGGCCTACCAGAATCTCCTTACCACCCTCAACACGCCCGCGCAGACTCCGCTGCAGTTGCTCGCCTCAGCACTCAACCTTCCCCTCACCGCCCAAACCCTTGCCGCGCCTCCCGGACAGCGCATCCTCTTCGGCGCTCAGAACACCCTGCGCCACACGGTCCCGCAGGACCTGTCCTCTATCACCTTTTCGACGCAGAAAGATCTCATCAACCAGTGGATCGTCGTCACGCGCCTGACCCTCGACCGCGACTGGACCTGGAGCGGACTTGCCCAGGGTGGAGCCAACCAGCTCGCCTTCACCTTCCAGGGCAAGATCTATCCCGCTGGTTCCCATGTGATCCCTCTGTTCAGCGATCTTGGCGCTGTTCAACTGCCTTTCGTCGTCTCCAGCCTCTCGACCCAGCAAAGCGGCAGTCCTGACCAGCGCGACTCAACTGAGATCATCTTCTTCTCAACTATTGACTCCACCGTCGATGTGGACGACTTTCCATTACCCACCGAGGGCAACTATCAGGTCCTCGCCACATTCACTGGAGCCCCTGCGACGCCGGTCACGCTCTGGTCCGGACAGATCGAGGTCCCCATCACCATCAACCCGCGCCAGACACCCCTTCTCGTTTCCGCCGGCCTTGCAGAGAGCGCCTACGAGCCCTCGCCCGACTACTCCTCGACGTCGATTCGCCAGCGTTCTCTCTGGCTCGAATTCGATCAGCCTCCGCAGGACCCCAACGACGCATACTTCGTCCGCGTGATGAACTACGGCCCCGATCCCCTGCTCATGAGCAATCCGGTCGACATCACCCCCGCGCCCGACTCCCCCATCGCGCTCGATCCCGAGCCCATCCGCACCATCACCCCCGACTCCGTCAACGACGCAGCCGGACTCTCCGCTATGACCCAGGTCCAGCCCTCCGGATCGTCGCCTGTTCACTTCCTCGTCCCGCTTCCCGACGGAATCTCGCCCGAGGCTCTCGATCTCTTTGGCTTCTGGACCTACGAAATTCGCGTTGGTCACCTCCTCTGGTCGACGGCCCAGGGCCGCTACGGCCGTCCCTTCCGCGTCGCTGGAGTCCAGCACCCCAGCCGTCATCTCATCACCACCGTCGACCGTCTCACCACTTTCCCATCCGACGGAGGAGCCTCACAGCCCTGCATCGTCGCCTCAGCCGATCTCGCCCAGACCGTTCTTGATGGTGAATCCCTCACCTCGGCCAGCGCGCCGCAGACCCAGATCTGGTTCCTGCTCTACGCCCAACTCCGCCGCGTCGATGGCCAGGCTTATCGCAATCTCTTGCTCGCTAAACTGCTCGGCCAGCAACCCAATCAGGTCACTACCGGACCCAGCTTCAACAATCCTGTAGGAAACCAGATCACGCCACACGACACTCCCAGCACCGCTGGAATCCCACAGATTCAATCCATCCCCGTGCAGGCAACATTCTCCGTGGCTGAGGTCGATACCATCCTCACTGAGCTGCTGCTGCCCACCAACACGCCTCTCAGCGTGCTCGCCGTTGAGCTATTCAACCTCGAATCTCAGGTGATCCGCGAGCCCGCAGGAGGACCCACGCCAAAGCTGGAGGCGGCCAGCGCCTCAGGCGGAGAGTCGTCATCCGGCACTGCCACCGCCATCGCGACACCGGAAGCTACGACGTTTTTTGCCGGCGATCCGCTTGGCACCCAGCTCGGATCGCAGCGCATTCTACGTGTTTCACCACTCACGCCGGTGAGCCCTGTCTGCTAGATGGGGCTGAACCGCCACCATGGACAGTGGTAGTCCGCTCAGTGCGCTCAACCCCTGCACTTGGCCACGATCAGTGTAATGTCGTCGTGCTGCTCCTCTGGGCCGAAAAGCTGAACGTCTGCGACGATCGAAGAGACGATCGAGCGCGCAGGCTGCTCTTGGTGCCGCTTCAGCGCATCCACAAGACGCTCTTCTCCGAACTCCTCTCCGTCAGGATTAAAGGACTCCGTCACGCCATCGGTATAAAGCGCAAAGATGTCGCCGGGCGAGAGCTGGCACTCCACCGTCGGACCCTCCCAGTCTTTGAACAGGCCCAAAACCGTGCCCGTGGACTCGAGCCGCTCCAAAGAACCATCGCTGTGTAGAAGCAGCGCCGACAAATGTCCGCAATTTGCGTAGCGCAGGCGCCGCGCCATGCCGTCGTACTCGGCAAAGATGACCGTGGCATAGGCGCTGTCCACAGTGTTCTCGTAAAAAAGCTGGTTCACGCACTGCAGGAAAGCCTGCGGTTCATCGCGGGCGAGGCTAAACTGGCTGCGCAGATTCGCCTGGAGATTCGCCATCAGCAGCGCCGCTGCAATCCCTTTGCCTGAGATATCCCCGATCAGCAGCCCCAGGCGCTCCGGTCCCAGCGTTAGAAAATCATAGTAGTCGCCCCCCACGTGACGAGCCTGAATGCAGACCCCGGCATAGTCGAGTGTCTTCATCGCGGGAAGAATCTGCGGGAAGAGCCGCGCCTGCACCTGTTTCGCGATCTCCATCTCCTGCGCGGCGCGCCGCTCGGCCTCCAGCTTCTCTTCAGCGGCGCGGCGCTGCCTTTCGATCTCCCGGCTCATCTCGTCGGACGCGATCAGCTCGAACGAGTTCCCATCCACATCCACGAATTTCGCAAACGATCCGCCCCACAGGGTCTTCTGGGGAGGATGCTCGAACCGCACTCCCCGGCCGAGCCAAAGCTCATACATGGCATCCATGTCTTCGGCCACGAAGCCCACCTGGGTGGGCCGCCCGATCAGCTTATAGTTCTCCGAGCCGCGCTTGGGAGCAACCAGCGCCAGAATCGCGCTGCCGTCGGGCGGCGCGATCGCCACCCAGCGGCCGAATTCGAAGACGCCGTCGGCGAGCACCCTGAATCCCAGTTGGTCGACATAGAACTGCAGGCTGCGATCGTGATCGCGAACATAAACATTCGACTTAAAGATCCGAAGATAAGTGCTCGGCTGGCTCAGAGAGGATGAATGCGCCGTGTTCCTCACCGGGGAACCGTTTATCTCTGGACCGCTTTCCGGACTCAAATTGCCCCCCAGATTTTCCGAATAAAATCCTCCGGACTCACGGTGTCCGGACTCATGTTCAGACCGACGATACCACTCCACGAGATGAGACAGCCTCTATTGTCCCCTTCGACGAGTCTATCGGTAAAGTGATCTCGACCCGCGGTGCACTAGAGTAGCTCCCGAATCCAGCAGGGAATTGCTCGCACCAATACCCCATCCGATCGACACCGAAACAGGGGATACACAGCAGGCCCCGACCCGATGGTCCACACTGCCGCGCCGCGCGTGAAGATGTAGACTCTCCAAGATTCGTTATCATCCAATCTGCGAAGTGATAGTGCCTATGCCCCGAAATGAACTAAAGGGTTTTGATAGTGGTTTCGACACCTATACCGTGATGAGCCAAATCGGCTCCAGCGGCTCCGGTACTGTGTATGAGGTCAAAGACTCACAAGGCCGGCGGTTAGCCCTGAAAATTGTGGACGGCTCACGCGTATCTAAGGACAAACTGAAGCGTTTCCGCAATGAATTTCACTTCTGTCTGCAACCTCGCGCGAAACATATCATTCGCGTGCTCGACCACGGCAAAAGCGAGGAGGCGTGGTGTTCTATGTCATGCCGTATTATTCGAGCACCCTGAGAGCGGATGAAGTCTGGCATTCACCACGCCGATCTGCTCCCTCTATAGCAGATTCTGGACGCTGGAGAAATAGGGGGAGGGGGGTGCCCCTGATCACTTCTTCTTGGCCGGACGAATCCGCTCCGCTGGAACCATTCCCTGCCCTTCGAGCACCGAGTAGAACTGATCGGCTGCTAGGTTGGTAAGCGTCTCGACCTTACCCGACGGCCAGTGAATCTCCAGGCTGTCAATCTTCGTCGCAGCGCCGAGACCGAAATGCACGCGCAAGTCGTTCTGCGAGAGATAACTGCCGCCGCTATGGATCTCGTCGGTCTGCGTCACGCCGCCGGCCACGATCTTGAGGCGGGCGTTGAGCGCCAGCCGATTGCTCTTCGTTCCGGCCAGCTCGAAGCTCACCCAGTGCCGTCCGGGGGTGCCATGGTTTTTAAGAATCGCTGGCGCGCCGTCAATGTCTCCAACGACAACGTCCATGTTGCCGTCGTTGAAGAGATCGCCGACAGCCAATCCGCGCGAGGCGCGCTTCTCCTTGAGTGCCTGGCCAGCCTGATCGCTGGCATCGCAGAAGGTCCCGTCCTTCTGGTTCATGCTCAGCAGCTTCGGCTCGCGGTAGCCGGGACCCGAGGGCAGCGAATCCACCTGCGGATAGACATGGCCGCTGACGGTAATCAGATCGAGCCAGCCATCGTTATCCAGATCCACAAAGGCCGTGCCCCACTTGACCCACGGTAGCGAAGGTAGCGCCACACCCGAACCATAGGAAACCTCGGTGAAATTCCAGTCTCCGTCATTGCGATAGAGCAGGTCGTTCTCGTCGGAGAAGTTGGTTATATAAAGGGATGGCCGACCGGTATGGTTGTAGTCGCCGACAGCAATCCCCATCGAGGCCTGCTCCGAACCGTCTTCGCTGACCGCCGTGCCGGATTGAAGGCCAATGTCCTTGAATGTGCCATTACCCAGATTCTTATATAGAAATTTCGGCGTCGAGTCATTGGCGACGTAGATATCCGGACGCCCGGTATTGTTGAAGTCCGCCCAGATCACTCCCATCCCGTAGTAGCCATCGGGATCGCTGACCCCGGCGGCCTTCGATACGTCGGTAAAGGTCCCGTCGCCATTGTTGTGGAAGAGAGAGTCGCCGGCACCGCGCAAGCCGCGCGGGCCACACTGCACTGAGATGCCACGGTACTTGCAGTTAGGCGCGCTGCCGAAGCCGGGCAAATCGTTCAGGCGAAAGTCAACATAGTTGGTGACCATCAGATCGACAAAACCATCGCCGTCATAATCGCCAAACGACGCTCCGGTAGACCAACGGCCATCGGCTACTTGCGCCTTGGCAGTGACATCGGTGAAAGTTCCGTCGCCATTGTTGTGATACAGGATGTTTCCGCCGAGGCAAGTGATATACAGGTCGGGCCACCCATCGTTGTCGTAGTCCCCGACGGCTCCGCCCATCGCGAAGCAGGGCTTGGTCAGGCCGGACTTGGCGGTCACATCGGTGAAGGTTCCGTCGTGATTGTTGCGATAGAGAACACCGAGACTGGCCTCTCCCTTGACTGCCATCTCGACGGTGGGAGCATTGGTGAAGTAGATGTCCTGCCAGCCATCGCGATCGTAATCGAAGAGAATCACACCGCCGCTCATCGACTCCACGATGTATTTCTTCGATGGATCGGCGGTGTGAGAAAAGGTAATTCCGGTTTTCGCCGTCACATCTTCGAGCTGCGGTATAGGGCGGCCGCTGCACTTCATGGACTTGGCTCCCGGTGGCGGCGGCACGGGCGGAGGGTGGCCCTCTTGCGCATGAAGCAGGTTAAGGCAGAGAAAAACGATCGTAAGCGACTTCGCTGATTTGTTCAATGAGAGCGGATGGGCAATGCGCATTATGGATTTTGTGTCGGCTGAGAAATGTGCGGACGTGATTTCGTTTTCAGCTCCTGGTAAACGGCAAGTTCACGATCCGCATCGGCGGTGCGGGATTCTTTCCGGTAGGCGGCCTGTAACTGGTAGTGGACATAATCTTTTTCGGGACTGAGGCGGGCCGCCGCTTCGAGGTGAGGCACGGCCTCCTGCAATTTCCCACGATCGAGCAGAATTTTACCCAGCTCATATTGGGCGTTCGCATAATCCGGATTCACAGCAATGACCTGCTCGAAGCGCTTTGCCGCATCGTCAATCTTTGATTCCTGAAGATCGACAAAACCTAAATGATAAGTGGCATCGAGATCGCCGGGACGAATCGCAAGCTCGGCTTGTAGTTCGCCCCGTGCATCGGACCAATGCTCCCAGCGAATATAGGCCAAGGCAGCATAATAATGAGCCTTGGGCAACGAAGGGTCGGCCTGCAAGGCGCGATGCAGAGTCGCTACCGCACGGTCGTAGTCGGCGATTTCCGTCCACAGCTGCCCCACCAGCAGCAGGGTATCGTTGGACAGATTGCCGCTTTCAAACTGGCCTAAAACCTCGGCGGCCTCTTTCGCATTGCCCAGCTTGGCGAGGGATGCTGCCCACGCATAGCCTACGGTACTGTCTCGCATTCCGGCGACACCCAATGGGGAAAAGGTATTCGCGGCGTCAGCGTATTTATCGGACGCGAAGTAGGCCATGCCCAGCATGGCGCGGATAGGAATCTGAGCCGGCTGCTCTTCAACTGCACGAGAAAGGCCGCGGATCGCCTCAGGATAATTGCCTACTCGGAAAGCGCATTGTCCCAGGTTTCTGGAAATATCCGAGATGGTAGGATTCCAGTGTTCCGCTTCCTGGTAGTGTGTGAGCGCAACGGCATAGTTACGTTGCATCGCCTCGGAGGTCGCCAGATCGCTGAAGCCCTGGCCCAGAATGAGCCGTAGAGCGTCTTCCTGAGTCTTGGCGACAGCACGCTGGCTGTCAGTTAAATTCGCGTGCGCCATGGCAGATGCGTCAACCTGAGCAAACGGATCGCCGCCGTCGGAAACAAGGGGCGCCGCCTGGCTTTCCTGCCGCTTGTCGAGCGGCACCATGGCGGCCATGGAGCCCGCGCCCTCCGAAAGAACCATAGAGGTGACCTTCTGTTGGGTGTCCGCCATAACCTTGTTCTGGAGTGCATGAGCCTTGGCAAAAAAGACATCGCTCTCCTGTTCACGTCCCGAGTTCGCGAGGATGCGTCCAAGATCGACGTAGGCTCTCCGGATCTGGTAATTGGTACGGGCTTCATCCGTGCCGGTGAGCTCGACGGCTTTGCGCAGCAGCGGTTCGGCAGTCTTCGCATCTCCCTGGGCATAGGCATTCAGCCCCATGTAGAGCCAGGGCTCCACCGCTTTGGGATCTAACTCCGCCGCAATCTTCATGTATTTGTCCGCGACAGCATACTGCCGTTGACTCGATGCCAGAAAACCGAGCATGTAATTGGCCAGGAAGTCTTTCGGGTAATACCGGATCTCCTGCTCAAATTCCGATTCGGCCAGGGGCGTAGGTTTCCAATCATTGAGCGCGAGATTCGCGAGGCCCAGAAAATAATGCGCATGAGGCGTGGCAGGATCGAGCTGAATGGCGCGCTGGAGTTCCCGGATGGCGTCCGGCATCATTTCCGCATCGCGATAGGCACGGCCAAAGAGAACGTGAAGCGAACCACTGTCTCCAGCCATCTCTTTCATTTGGTCGAAGACAGCCATCGCCCGCTGCTTGCCCTGAGGGTTGTTGGTTGATAACCAGGCGATTGCTAGCGAGTAGAGGGTCTCTATTGTCGGCTGAATCTGAGCCGCATGTGACAAGGCATCCGCCGCTTTCATGAACTCCTGCTTGGCGCTGAAAGCCCTTCCAAGAATGAGATAAGCCTGCGCATTATTCGGGTCTGCGGCCAACGCCTGTTGCGCTTGAAGGATGCCGTCATCGAGCCGATTGGCGAGCAGACTGCTCGCCGCGAGTTCGATATGGGCCTCCGGAACATCTTCCAATTCTAGCGACGTGCGATAGAGTTCAGCGGACTGAGCGTATGCCGATTCGAGGAGCCGCAGGCGCCCCATCGCCCGAAGCGCGGAGGCGATCAGGAGTTTGTTCGCCTGAGCAGTGGCCGCAGGATCCCCCGAATTCCGGGCAGCGTCCGCTGCCAGGATTCGCTTTGTGAGCTCAGCCTGAGCAGGATTTTCCTGCGATTTTGCGGTCGGATGTGATGTGGGCGAGTGTTGCCGCGGGGATTGGGCATCCGCGGGGGGCAGGATCACTATCGCCGAAGCAAGCACGCAGGCAGCAACAGCAGCTTTGGCGGAGAAACAGGAATTCCGCATGCTACAAAAAGGGTCCTTCAATTGTTCGGACTGGTGTTTCACAGTTAAGGGTAGCACCCGGCTCTCAAAAAAGAGCAAGCGGCGGAACTTGAATCATCAAGCCCGCCGCTCAGGGTTACAGCGTTTTGGTTGGCACGCCTAGAACGTAAATCTAAACGTGTACTGCAAAGTACGTCCCGGATTCACTGCGTTTGCCTGACCGAATCCGTTTCCCACGCCAACGGGCACTGAGGTCCCGTTCGGACCAACCATCCCGCTGACGATGTTATTGCTTGGACTGCAAGGCGTGCCATGGGTGGCGTCCGCACCTCCGCAGTAGAGAGCAGCGGATGGATTGTAGGCCGAGCCTTCCAGGTTCGCGCTGTTGAAGTTGGGGTGGTTGAAGATGTTGAAGAAGTCCATGCTGAACTTGATCCGGTACTTCTCCTTGATCACCCAGTTCTTTGCCAGTTGCCCGTCCATGTTGGTGTTCGGAGCGCCCTGGCATGACCCGCGGGGCGCCAGGTTAGACGGGAAGGTTCCGAGTGCGTACCCGTTCAGAGTGAAGTGCTGCAGGTTGACGAACGTGTCTCCATTTCGTCCCGCGGTGCAACTTAATTGTGTCTGCAGTGGCCGCTGGTTTCCCTGGTAGCCGGTTCCCACAAGTGCGGTCAGACCGCTTGACTCCTCTACACCGTTGACCATGACCGGAGCGCCCGCGATGCCGCCGTTTGTCAAGATAGTCAAGTTAGTACCCTCAGCCAGCGTAACGATGCTGTTGGCCTCCCAGCTGCCGAGAGTTTGCCGTACCCACTGGTTGTGTCCTTCCAGTTTGGGAAGGAACGCTACCCAGTTCGCCACAAAGATGTTGGGACGGTTGATGTTGGTATTGCCTTTGTCCAGACCGGGGTTGGACTGGTCGGTGATTGCTTCCTGGTTTAAGCTGCCTGATGAATTATTCAGTTCGACGTTTGCGATCGAATGCGACCATGTGTAAGCCGCCTGGAAGGTTGAGAAATTCCCGGTTTGCATCCGGAAGAGTGCCTGCAGCGCGTTGTAGCTCGCGTGACCGCCGCGAGCAAAGCCGCCGATTGTGCCAAAATTACCGGCATACCGCAGCGCGTTTTGAGCGCTTCCACCGAGGAATGCACCCTCTAGGAAGGCCGATGCAGGCAAGGCATTCGAGTCCCACATCGAAGTGAGGTGGTTTCCTACATTCCCCACGTACCCGATCTGCAGGGTGGTGTTGCGAGCCACTTCCTGCTCAACGGACGCGTTCCATTGCCACGAACTGGGAATATTGCCCCCCGTTGTCTTGTTGGCGCTCGGGGAAACCGCAGGGCTGGACAGCGGCGGAGCCACATCGAGAGCCCGGTTGACAGTTGAACCGATCACGAAAGGCGCGTTGCGAGCCAGGTTTTCGGCAATTCCCACTTCCTCACGGGTGTAGAACTGGCCGCCGCCCGCGCGCACCGCGGTCTTGCCATCGCCGAAAACGTCCCAGGCAATGCCCACGCGCGGAGCGATGGCATGGTTGTCCTGCTGCACCAGGGCGCCATTTGGCCCCGGCGTACCATTAGACAGAGGGAGGCTTACACCCAGGCCTGAAAGCAGCGTAACCGCGTTCTGGCAGGGCGTTTGTCCCGGTACGGTGAGAATTCCGTTGCAGGCATCGGATGGCGCAGTCGCAGCCTCGGATGGGCTGTAGGCCGATCTGCTCCAGTTGGCCCACTGGTGGGGGAAATTACTACCTGATTGGAAGGCCGGATTGGTGTTCCCGCCATTGCTCCCACCGAAAGGCTCACGGAGAAACGACCAGCGGAAGCCATACTCGAGGGTGACGTTCCGCTTCACCTTCCAGGTGTCTCCCACGTAGAACTCGTTATCGCGCCAGTGAACATCGGCTATGCCATCAATGCTGTTCTCCGTGATGCCTTGAAACATTTGCGGATTGGCACCAGTGCCGGGCAACAGAACGTTAGCAAGCGGGTTGCCGGTTTGTGCATGAGGATCCAGCGCCCCTAACGATCCTGCGCCTGTGTAGATGGCCCCGTTAGGCAGACTAGGCCTATCGATTCCGTTTCCATTGTTTTCAACCTTCTCGTTGATGCCAAACAAAACTCCAGCCCTGAAGAGGTGGTTCCCATGCACTTTGGAGAGGTTGTCCTGAATTGTGTAGAGGTCTTCATGATTGCCGTAAGGCGCAATATTCCAGAAGGAAGCATAGCCCGAGGCGCCGTAGGGGCCAAACCCTCCCCATGCGCCAAAGAACGCATCCTTTTCCTTGAGCGAAGACGGCCACGCGGCCGGATACGCCGCCTGGATCTCTGGGACAATCTGCGCTTCGGTGCCCGCAAGCGCGGTGATAATACGGTTTTGCCCAAAGCCGAACTCGACGTCGTTCACCAGCGTGCTCGAAAAGGTTGTGCTCAATTTGGCCAGCACACTCCTCGAAGGCTGGCTCCAGCTGGAATCCACAGTTGGGAACGCAGACTCGCCCCAGAAGGGGATCGGGTTGTTAGGCGACGGATTGTCCCAGGAATCGTTGGTCCAGCGGAAGGTGGCCCGGTTGGACTTGGTAATGTCATAGTCCCCACGGACGTTCCACTCGCTCCAGTTCAACTTATTGGGGATCGACGTGGCCCAGTTGTTCCCGCTAGCGTTGGGGGTCGCGAGCGTGGGAGCCGGATAATACTTAAGAATCAGCAATCCGGCGGCATCCGGGTTGGCGATCTTATAGGGATTGCCAGCCGCCTGGGTGGAAACAGGAAGCGTAGGTATGGCCCCGCCGCACTGATCCGCCGTCTGGCCAGCGTATTGGCTAAAGTCGCCGCCTGCCTGCGCTGTCGTCGGAATGCAGAACTGGAAGGCTGAACCCTGAGTTTCCTTGTTCCACTCCTGGTTCCACCAGAAGAACAGTTTGTCTTTTATGGCCGGACCGCTAATGTTGTAGCCGTAGTCGTTGCGACTCTCTGCCGCTTTGCCCACGCCCGCGTTATTGGAGATCCAGTCGTTGGCATCCAGAGCGGCCCTGCGGCCGGCATAGAAGGCGCCACCGTGAAACTGATTTGCACCCGATCTCGTCGTGATACTGATGATGGCGCCCGCGGCCTGACCGTACTCAGGACCATACGAGTTCCGGATCATCTTGAATTCGGCGATGGTGTCGACAGACGGATAAACGAGAATCGTGCGGTTCGAGCCGACGTCGTTGTTGTTGACGCCGTCAACCAGGAACAGGTTCATGTTGTAAGGGTTGCCGTTTACGGAGAAGTTGACGCCGCCATCCAGGCCCTTGCCCACGAAGTTAGCGCCCTGGGCCGCACTTACGCCGGGAGACAACTGCGTCAGTCCCACGAAGTTCTCGCCATTCAGGGGCAGCTCGCGAACCTGGGTGCCACTCACGACCTCACCCACGACTGCTGAAGTGGTCTGGACCTGTATTGCGGTAGCCGAGACCGTTACCTTTTCAGTCACCTGGCCCATCTGCAGTTTCGGGTTCACTTGAGTAACGCTTGCGGTGTGGACCTGGACACCGGTCTCGAGATATTCCTTGAAGTTGCCTTGAGTCACACGCAATTCATAGGTTCCCACTGGCAACTGGGCTATAGAAAAGTTGCCCTGACCGTCGGATTTCGCTGTATTTTGGGCTGCGGTGGCGGTACTTGTTACCGTGATCGTTGCGCCTGGGATCGCAGCTCCAGAGGGGTCTGTCACTGTTCCAGTGATGATTCCTGAGTTTTGTTGAGCGTGCAGGCTAAACGGAATCGCCAGCAGCGCAGCTAGAAGTACGTAAGAGAGCATGCGAAGCGTAGACCGCTCCTGACACACCCCCCCGCCTCCTGCAAATCGTTTGCACATAGTGCCTCCTTGAAAGGTTCATGGGTCGTGCGATTCGAAGGTCGAAATTTAACTATTTCGTGATTCGAACCCTGATAACGTTAACAGCTTGAACTGAAACGTTTGATTACTCCTCGCAATATACGACTGTCAACAAAATAATGGCAGCCGCCGCGAGCGATAATAATGACTGCTTCTCCAGTAAGATACGGCTCACCTGATGCTTGCAGTTTTCCCGCTTTCTTGTCACTGCCTCATGCTGAATCGAGGCACTTAATAGCACTAAATTTTTGATACAGCGCGAATTCTATATCGAAAGTTGTAAACCTGTATAGTCTTCTTATTGAGCCAGCTGCTAACGAGCTGGATGCCGCCATGTTTTACTCAAAATAAAGGACTTACCTCCCACCTAAAAAGTGCGGTGAGCGAACTCGAGCGCCGGACCTGCTTGGACGTGCCGGAAGAGTTGTTCGAATAAGTGGCTACAGGCTATGGTAGGACCTGATAAACCTCACAAGACTGCGTTGGATTTTTCAGACTAAAGTATGGCTGTCGCTGCTAACCGGATCCGCCTTTGCAGGCAGGGCTTTTTTCTTCTTCTTGTCCTGAGTTCAGCTGGGCCGTGGCTGCGGGCACAGCTCTCAACTGAAGATCATCTGGCCGAACCCGGCTTCTGGCCAACTCAGGCCGGAGTTTCTCGCAATGACTATGTCGGTCCGGCAGCCTGCGCGCCCTGCCATGCCGCAAAGTTTGCTTCCCAGACAAAAACACCTATGGCGCGCACGGTGGTTCATGCGGACAATGCGGAAACCCTGCACAAACATCCTGAACTCTCGTTTTCCGTGGGTGTGTACCGCTATCTCATCAAGAGCGACGGAGAGCACAGCCTCTACACGGTAACCGACGGCACACAAACCCTGTCGTCGCCGCTGCTTTGGGCTTTTGGCACGCCACGTGTGGGTCAGTCGTATCTTTTCAAGAAAGAGGACGGCCACTTCTATGAGGCGCGCGTGACTTACTTTGAAACCCTGAAAAATCTTGGCTTTACGCCGACGCGCGACTTGGCCTCTCCCAAAGACGTTGAGGAAGCCACGGATCGGCCCGTCGGCATGGCGGAGATCGGCCGCTGTTTCGCCTGCCATAGTACAGCCTCGACCATCGGCGACAAGTTCGATGAAGAAAATCTGATCCCCGGCGTCACCTGCGAGGCCTGCCACGGACCGGGAGCCAAGCATGTCGCCACAATGAATAGCCTGATGAAGGGAAATCTCGAGGCCCGTCAGACAGAGATCTTCAATTCCGGCCATCTCCGCCCGGTAGATTCGGTGGAATTTTGCGGTGCCTGCCACGCAACCTGGTGGGATGTGAAGACGACCGGCGTAAAAGGAGTCGCAAGCACCCGATCGGCGCCGTACCGGCTGGTGACCAGCAAATGCTGGGGGAAGGGCGACGCACGGCTAACCTGTATCGCCTGCCATGATCCTCACGAGCAACTGCAAACGGAGTCAACCGCCTACGATCACGCCTGCTTGCAGTGTCACGTCACTTCGCCGGGTCAGAAACCAACTGCGGAGCATCCCGGCGCCGCCTGTCCGACAGCTACGAAGAACTGCACCTCGTGCCACATGCAGAAAGTGTACGTGCCGGAAATGCACGACAAGTTCACAGACCATCGGATCCGCATCGTGCGCGAGGGCGAACCTTTCCCGGAATAGTTGCGTCTCAAGGCTCGCGCAAGACTACTTCCACTTCCTGGTTCCTTCGACGATCGTGATGTACCGGTCGATGGGGAGATCCGTAAATCGTTCGACGGCCCCGCTCGGCTGCGGCCAATAAACCTCCAGCCAATCCACTTTGGAGCGTTGCCCGAGGCCCAGCACCATGCGCGGATCGTGCGAAGACAAGAAGCTACCGCCTCCAACCTTCATGCGGCTGCGGTTGAGATCTCCGGCCTGATAGGTAACGCGCGCCCCGATTGCATCGGGATTCGACTTACGGCCAACAAGATGTAAGCCCAGCCAGTGATTCTGCTTGGCGGCATTGTTCTTGAGTAGAACGGGCGCACCGTCGTTGACGCTGATGAGGACATCGACCGCGCCGTCGTTGTTAAAGTCTCCAACCGCCAGGCCGCGCGCTGCAAAAGTCTTTGAGAAGACGGGACCGCTCTGCTGGCTCACGTCCTTGAATGATCGCCCATCGTTGTGAAAGAGCAGAAGCGGCTCTCGATAGGTGACCTTGTTGGAGATTTGATCTACAAGATCATCCGGGAATCCGTTTGACAAGATCAAATCCACGTTGCCATCGTTGTCGTAATCGAAAAACTTTAGCCCCCAACCACTCATCCAGCGGGTGGCCATGCCTATACCTTGTTGCATTGCCACATCGTCGAAGGTTCCGTCGTGGTTGTTTTGATAGAGAGAAAAGATCTCCTCGTCGATGTTCGCGACAAAGAGGTCCATCCAGCCATCGTTGTTGAAATCCGCTGAGTCTACGCCCATTCCCGAACGCGCTCTGCCCTCGGCGCTGTAGGCCACGCCCGCGGCAAACCCATCCTCTTCGAAGCGTCCTCCACCGCGATTCATGAAGAGAAAGTTCGCCACGGTATCGTTGGCGACGAGCAGATCCATCCTACCGTCGTTGTTGAGGTCAGTGGCTACCACACCCCAGGCCTTACCCAGGTGCTCGGCGATACCTGATTCCCTGCTGACATCGGTAAAGGTGCCATCGCCGTTGTTGTGAAACAGCCAGCTGGGACGGGGCTTGAAAATCCGTGGAATGCAGTAGTGGTGGACACCGTCTTTATCAGTTCCGCAGCCAAGCGCTGCGTCGAACTCAGCGAACTGGCAGACGAAGAGATCGAGCCGTCCGTCATTGTCGTAGTCGAACCACACCGCGCTCGAACTCCATCCGGCCGCAGCCACACCCGCTTTCTCGGTCACATCGGTGAAGGTGCCGTCGCCGTTGTTACGATACAGAATATTGCGCCCGAACTGCGTGACGTAGAGATCGGGAAGCCCGTCGCCGTTGTAATCGCCGACAGCCACTCCCATTCCGTACCCGCGGCCAGCAACACCAGCATTTTCGGTCACATCAGTAAAGGTGCCGTCCCGATTGTTGCGGTAGAGCGCATTGCGCAATGGCCGCGTAGGGGTATAAAAATCCGCCTTTCCACTATTGACGAGATAGATATCCATCCAGCCGTCGTTGTCATAATCGAGGAACGCGCAGCCCGCGCCGCTCGTCTCCGGCAAATGCTTCTGCACAGATTTGCCGGCAGTGTGAATCCAGGTGATGCCGCTGCGGGCAGGCGAAATCTCTTCGAACGCGGGCGAAGCAGTCGGTGTACCGGCAGCAAAAGACGGAAATCCGTTCAGGGGAAGCATCGCCGGCAGCATGCCCTGCAAAAAACTTCTTCGGGAAACGAGAGGGAGGTGCGGAATTATGCGAGGAAACTGCCGAGCCATCTTAAAAACGATACCAAACTGCGCGCCTGGATCACCCAAGCGCTCCCGGCTCTAGCCTTGAGTGCCTCGCGAATGAGACATTTTTAGTATGTTCCTTGAACGGCTCCGCTGGTCCATCCTGTATTGCTGCGCGGCACTTCTACTCACGTGTGGAGAAGCGCAAGGGACATGTGGACAGACTACTGCCTCGTCAGTGCAGGAAAATTTCCAGGGTCTCGCGGAATCGGCGACTGCGGCGCGCGAAGCAGGCAAGACGGATGAAGCGATCCGTGATTACACGCGTGCCGTAACCCTGCATCCAGAATGGGCCGAGGGCTGGTGGTATCTGGGAACGATGCAATATGATCGCGACCACTATTCCGAAGCGATTCCCGCTCTTAGGAAGCTGGTCCAACTTTCACCTGATCTCGGCGCTCCGTGGAGCTTTCTCGGGCTCTCCGAGTTCGAAACGAAGGATTATGCCAATTCCCTCGCGCACCTTCAGAAAGCTCAGTCCCTTGGCAACGAAGATGATCTGGAACTCGGCCGTGTGTCTGCGTATCATCTGGCTCTTCTGCTCAATCGAAGCGGCGAATTTGAACGGGCATCGGCTCTGCTCCTTTCCACATCCGGCCAGAACCAATTGTCTCCGCAAATCAAGTCTGCGCTTGGCCTGGCGCTGTTGCGCGTTCCCTTGTTGCCGCAGGAGGTCGATCCTTCTCAGGACGCGTTGATTCAAGCGGCGGGCGAAGCAGCGGCGATAGGGGCGCAGAGCCCAACACAATCTCTTGATGCCTTGCGCACACTCGTGAACGAGCACCCAAAGACTCCCTATTTGCACTATGCCTACGGATTAGCTCTGGTTGCCAATCGTCAAATTAAAGAGGCCCTTATAGCGCAACAGCAGGAGGTGGCGATCTCTCCACAAAGCGCGCTTCCTCACATTCAAATCAGCGCATTAGAACTCAATCTTCAGCAACCTCAGAAAGCGCTCGACGCAGCCCGCACGGCAGTAGTGCTCGCGCCTGATTCTTCCGCTGCACACCAGACGCTGGGCAAGGCACTCGAAACCGCCGGCCAAAAACAAGAGGCCGCCAACCAAGTACGGGCCGCAGCAGACCTCGCACCGGAAAAACCATACGTCGACCCCAAGCTCGCAGGTCTGTACGGAACATCTTCGGGTCGGGGCGCAAATGCCACCGCATCAGTTACAGATAGTGCGGCGAGCTGGAATCAAGCGATGGCCGACTATTCCGCCGGGCACTATCCTGAAACGATCGCAGCTCTGAAAACTTGGGTTGAGCGCAAATCTGGAGACGGCACAGCCTGGGCCGTGATGGGCCTGTCTGAGTTTGAGTTGAAAGACTACGATAACGCCCTGATCCACTTGCAACGCGGCCAGCAACTCGGAGTGGGTGCGAGTCCGCAGGCGATCCAGCTTGCGACGTATCGCCTGGCTATTCTGCTCAATCGCAAGGGCCAGTTCGAGAATGCCACTGAATTGTTAGCGCCCGTTGCTGGGCAGGAACCACTTTCCAACGAAATCCAATTCGCTCTGGGCATGGCGCTGCTGCGTATTCCATCTCTGCCCGATGAAGTTGACGCATCGCGGCATTCACTGGTCCAAACGTCAGGAGAGATTGCAGAACTCTTGCTGGCCAGCAAATACGACCGGGCTTTTCCGAAGCTCCAGAAGCTGATTGAGCAGTATCCCGCAACGCCGTTTCTCCACTACGCCAACGGAACCGCGCTCGATTCCCTTTCTCAGTACAATGAAGCCAAAGCCCAGATGCGGGCAGAAATACAGATCTCACCTCAGAGCGCACTGCCCTGGACTCGACTCGCATCGATCGCCCTCCGCCAGCATCTTGCGGAAGAAGCCCTGCCAGCAGGACAGAAGGCCGTTCAGCTTGCACCCGATTCAGCCGATGCCCATTACGTCCTTGGCCGGACATGGGTCGAGCTGAGCGATGTAGCGAAAGCGATTCATGAATTAGAAGTGGCGAGTCAACTCAACCCTGACAGCCCGGAAATCCACTTCGCCTTGGCACGGGTCTATGTCAAGGCGAATCAGCCGGAAAAGGCCACCCAGGAACGAGCGGCGTTTGCACGCCTCAATGCGCTCGCCGAACAACAACGCGCGCAACATGGAGATCAGTCCTACCAGGGTTCGCACGACGCTGCGAACCCCTCGATTCTCAGCCCAGGAACCAGCACGCCCGGCGCTAGTCAACCTCAGTAAGCAGCTAGTTTCTAACCCTTCATGTGTTCCTGGATCTGCTTGGCGAGCTTTTCAATCTGGTGCGCCTCTTTGATGAGAGGCAGGGGCAGAGTGGATGTCAGATTTGTCTGCTGCACGTGATCTCGAAAATCCGAAGTCATCTGAAAAAGTTTCTGTGTATCTGATTTAATCTGCGTCCAGGCCAGCGGGCTTACACCGGGCTGATTTTGCTTAATAAGGTCCGGGCTATCCATGCCTGCCGGGACGTTCTGATTATGGGGCGCATTTGGTGAGGGCATCGGCTGCGGCGGGCCCGCCTGGGACGTGAGGGTGGAGGGAGCCGCTATTGCTCCGGCTGCTACGCCAGCCAGGGTTACGAGTAAACGTCGCCGTGTCTCTCGCATCAACACCTCCGAAATTCCGAACAGGGGTGGAACCCAATATTACATTCACCCTGCAAAAAAAGCACACGATGTCACTTTGCCTTTCTTTGCTGAGCCAAAAATGTTCACCCCCTGCGTGTGCTGCGCTTTCCATCTGTTTGAGAGTTAACGCATTTCCCGCAGCCGTGACGGTAGAAATTCGCGACTCAAATGCTGAAACGCAAGTGTCAAAACTGCCCTAGCGAATTTGACAATTATTAGACGCGGATTTAACGACAGACCTCTGCATGAATCGCTAGTGTCCTTCCCTGTAAGGAGAAAACACCAATGCGATTCTTGCTTCGTACTCTTGTTCTTACTTCCGCCGCCCTTTGCGCGACTGCGGCCTTCGCGGCGGATAGAGCGGTGGTCAACGTCCCCTTCAATTTTGAGACCCATGGCCAGGCATTCCCTGCCGGCAGTTATGCAGTCAGCCTCGACCCACACGCCAATGTGCTCACCCTGCGTAACGACAATGGCCAGTCGATCAATTGGGCAGTCTCGCCCGCGGACTGCGATCCAACATCGCCGGTTCTTCACATGACATTTGATGACGCAGGCTACACCCACGAGCTGCACTCGATCCAGCTCGGCACGCGCATCACCTCCGTACTGGACGCTCCCGCAAAACACCACGGTGCGGGCAGCTCAGTGGCTGCGGTTAGCGGCCAGTAAAGCAACACTCGTCACGAAGCCCGCGTCGGAACGCTCCTACGCGGGCTCTTTTTTGGGCGTTATGCCCGGACTCCAGACATTCGGGCTGACCGGATCGATCCCTGATTCTCCAACGATTGCATCTGATTGATCTCGTTACGCGATACCTGCGAGCCAGTCAAAGCAAAAACATTCCATCGCATCGGCATACAAGACACTCTCTTTGCGAAAAAATGTTTATGCTGAAGACTAAGCATAGCCAAGCATTCGCAGGAGCGGTTCAATGATTTCAAGAAGGACATTCATAGTTGGCGGGTCGATGGCCGCAGCCTTTGCACTGTTTCGATCCAGACGTCTTCTCGCCGCTTCAGCCAATCTGCCCATTGGGCTCCAGCTTTACAGCGTGCGCCAGGCGCTTGCACAGGATTACCCTGGGACTTTGCAGCAGGTCGCGAACATCGGCTACCGGGAGGTCGAGGCTGCTGGCTTCTACGGCCATAGCGCGTCCGAAGTAAAACAACTGATGGCGAATGCCGGCCTGAATTGTGTCAGTGCGCACTATTCCCTCGCCGACCTCCTTAAGGCGGAAGATGCGACGATCGATTATGCAAAGACCCTGGGACTTCAATACATCATCTGCTCTGCACCCTCAGTGCCTGATCCATCCCGCTTCGCACACACGCCGGGCGGAGCATGGCAGGGCATGCAGCACGGTCTGCCTCTCGATGACTGGAAGTGGAATACAGATCAGTTCAACCGCCTGGGCAAGAAATTAAAAGCCACGGGGCTTCAGTTCGGTTATCACAACCACACCATGGAATTTCGTGATCTGGGCGACGGGATGACCGGCTTTGAGGCCCTGCTCAAGTACACCGATCCCGCTTATGTAACCCTCGAGCTCGATTGCGGATGGGTGATTGCTGCCGGACAGGATCCCGTAGAGATACTTACCAAGCATCCCACGCGATTCTCTATGCTGCACATTAAGGATTTGAAACCCTTACAGGCCAACCAAGAGCCCGGCCAGCGTATATCGACGGAATTGGGACATGGGGTCGTTGACTACAAACCAATTTTCGCGGCTGCCAGATCTGCCAACATTCGCCACGCTTTTATTGAGCAGGAAGACTTCGACAAACCTGTCTTCGATGCGCTCAAGATCGACTTCGAATCCATGCAAGCAATGGAATCAGGTGGCACAGCGGTTGGAGCCAACAGCCAGGTCGAAAAGAAGCTTCCCGACCAGAGCAGGAACTAGCAAAACTGCCTGGCCTAAATGTGGCAGCTGACTGCGCCGCGCTTCTCAAGATATTTCTGGTGATACTCTTCGGCGCGCCAGAAGGTCTCGGCCGGGACCACCTGCGTGACAATCGGCTTCGAGAAGCGCTTCTCTCCCGTTAGCCGCGCGATCGTCTGCTTTGCGGCCGCTTCCTGCTCGGCAGAGTGGTAGAAGACCACACTGCGGTATTGCTTGCCCCAATCGGGGCCCTGGCGGTTGAGCTGCGTCGGGTCATGCAACTCGAAGAACAGATCGAGCAATTGTTCATAGCTCACCTTGGCGGGGTCATAATCGATCTCGACGACCTCGGCATGACCTGTCGCATCGGTGCAAACGTCCTGGTAAGTCGGACTTTGGAGCATGCCACCTTCGTATCCGACGGCAGTCGCTGTCACCCCGGGAACCTGCTGAAACCGCGCCTCAACACCCCAAAAACAACCTGCTCCAAACGTAGCTTTGGCCATTGCAAAACCTCCATTACTGTCTCTTTCCGTTGGGCGGCGGCGGACAGTATATCGCCAGCTACAGATGCGTCGGAAGACCGCCCAGATGCTTTATTACGAGCGCGGTAACCGTCTGACAGCCGGAGAAACAGGTCGTTGGCCGCTCCGCTTCGCTGAGGTACGTCGGGCGGGAGCCTTCTTGAGCCGCGCCGCAGAGGGAAGAGCTTTTTCTCTTTTGGGCTCGCGCTGTGTTCTGACCGGCGGCTTGGCCCTCGATGCCCGCTTCAGCTTCTCCACTTCCTGTTCTGTCAGCTCGCGCACCTTGCCCGGCTCGACATCCAGAACCAAGGGTCCGTAGCTGATACGGCGGATCTTCTCGACGTGGTGGCCGATTTCCTCAAACATTTTACGGATTTCGCGATTGCGCCCCTCGATCAGGATCAATTCATACCAGGGATTCTCGCCCTCGCGCACCAGTCGAACCTTGGCCGGAGCAGTCAGGACGCGGCCCTCATGCGTGCCCGGCTTGCCGCGCTCGATCATCAGTCCCGTGCGAAGCTGATCCAGATCTGATTCCTTCGGTTTCCCGCTCACTTTGACGAGATAGGTCTTCTCAACTTTCGCGGTCGCCCGCGTGAGGGCGTTCGCAAGCTCTCCGTCATTGGTCATCAGCAGCAGACCTTCGCTCGCGTAGTCGAGCCGTCCTACGGGAAAAACACGCTCCCCGCCGCGAATCAGCTGCATCACGGTAGGACGATTCTCCGGGTCGCTCATGGTCGTAACGTAGCCCTTCGGCTTATTGACCACGTAGTAGCGGAGCCGTTCCGGGCCTTGCAGCAGCTTGCCATCCACGCGGATGTGGTCGCCCGACGCATCCGCTTTTGTGCCCAGCTCGGTCACAATTTTCCCGTTAACCTGCACCCGACCGGTGAGAATCAGTTCCTCAGCCTTGCGCCGCGAGCAGATTCCGGCAGCGGCAATGATCTTTTGCAGCCGCTCGCCGATCTGGTCCCCGCCCTCAACCATCAGTCCCCTTCACCCGGCTGGCCCACTGAGGCTGTGGCCTCGCCGGCGTCCACCATGTGAGTCGGCTTTACTTCGGGCTCAACCACCACGCCGGGAAGATCGGCGAATTCACGCTGGCCAGTTTCCTCGCTTACCCCCACGGCGGCTATTGCCGCCGCTTCGACCTCAGAGTCATCCTCATCGCGCTTCGTCTCGACATTCTCAGGGTCTTCGTCATCCGCTTCACCTTGCACGAACGGCAGCAGTTCCGCAGGAGCATCGAGACTCTCCGCATCCGCCAGTTCGCCTGCCATCTTCTCAAACTCTTCGATCGATGGCAGCTCGTTCAGGTCTTTCAACCCAAAGCGAAGCAGAAATTCCTTCGTCGTCTTGTAGAGAATGGGCCGCCCAATCACATGTTTGCGCCCAGCCGTGGTAATGAGTTTGCGGCTGATCAGAGAGCCGAGCACGCCGCCGGAATCGACTCCGCGAATCTCACTCACTTCCGGCGCGGTTACCGGCTGTTTGTAGGCAATCACGGCCAACGTCTCCAGCGCCTGCAGCGACAGCTTCATCGGCGGTTTCAGGCTCTTCACAAAACCGCGCACGGCGTCGTGATACTCGGCCCTGGTGGCCACTCGATAGCCGCCGGCAATCTCACGAATCTCCATGCCGCGGTCGCCTGTCTCGTATTCGGCGATGAGGCCGTTGACCACTCGGCGAAGCTCATCGCGCACTTCGCGATCGCGCAGACGCGCGGCTTGCTTGGCATCGTCAGCGGAAGCCTCTGGGTCCTCGGCAGCAATCTCGCTCAATACCGGCAGTGGCGACTCCCAGCCCAGGGCGGGCTCCGGAGCAGTTGCCGCAGATATGACGGCGGCTGCTTCCGCGGCCTGTTCGGCCAACCGGATGCGCCGTTCCTCGAGTGCTTCTTCATGGAAGAGAGCGGCAAGCTGCGCCAGCGTGACAGGCTCTTCCGCTGCATAAATGACGGCTTCGATCTTGGCTTTCAGACTCATGTGGTCGGATAGAAATCACACGCCCGGAAAAATGAAAACGGCGCTTCTCAGATACTACAGAAGCGCCGTTCATTCGTCAGGGTCAGGCCGGTCGATGTCCTTTCGGTTCAATATTCGCTACATGAACTGCCGCATCGTCCAGAAGAGCCCGGCCGCAAGCAGCGCGGCTGCTGGTAAGGTGAAAACCCAGGCCATAGCGATATTGCGAAGAGTGGAGAACTGCAGGCCGCTGCCGTTTGCCAGCATGGTCCCGGCAACGCCCGAAGAGAGCACGTGAGTCGTAGAGACAGGCATGTGGAACTGGTCCGCCGCGATGATCGTAACAGCTGCGACGATTTCAGCCGAGGCGCCCTGCGCATAGGTCAGGTGATCCTTGCCGATCTTTTCACCGACGGTGACGACGATGCGCTTCCAGCCGACCATTGTGCCCATCCCAAGCGCCAACGCGACCGCAACCTTCACCCAGAGCGGAATAAATTTGGTTGAAAGATCGAGGTGCTTCTTGTAATTCGCCAACACCCCATTCTCCGGCGACGTGAATTTGGGATTGCCGGACTTGGCCATCAGGCGCAACGCTTCGCTCTCGACATACATGTCATTGCGAACATTCCCTTGCTGGCCGGCCGGAACATCGGCGAGTCTCTTATACTCCATCACTTCATGCTGGATCTCGAGCGCCAGCTGCCGACCGGCCAGCATGGTGTTGGGCGTGAACTGCTTGGTGCGGATGTAATCCGTCAGATCGCTACGCGCATCCCCCATGACTGCGTCCGGGGAAACGTAGCCGGAGAGCACGTTTGCAGCCTGCTGCGAGACAGCGGAGAAATCCTGCACCTGGGTGTAGCCCATTGCGTGGTTCAGCGCCCAGGCCGCCGGAACGGTTCCGATGAGGATGAGCATGATCAGGCCCATGCCCTTCTGCCCGTCGTTTGATCCGTGGCCGAAGCTCACACCGGTACAGGTGAGAACCAGCAGGCCGCGAATCCAAAACGGTGGCGGAGTATCGCCCTTCGGGGACTTATACAGCTCCGGCTTCTTAACCAATGCTTTCAAAAGCAACAGCAAAAGAGCCGCGCAGACAAAACCGACAACCGGTGAAATCAGCAGCACCTTGAAGACATTACTGACCTGCGCCCAATCCACGCCGCTCGTTCCGGTCCTGGCGCTCATGAGCTGATTCGCGACACCGACTCCGATAATCGAGCCGATTAATGTGTGCGAACTCGAAGCGGGCAATCCGAGCCACCAGGTGCTGAGGTTCCAAATGATGGCGGCGAGCAGTAAAGAAAAGACCATGGCAAACCCGGCGCCCTTGCCCACCTGCAGAATCAACTCCACCGGCAGCAGCGTCACGATCGTGTAGGCCACCGCGCCCGAAGAAGTGAGCACGCCGATCAGGTTCCACATACCTGACCAGACCACGGCGACGTGCGGTTCAAGCGAATGTGTATAGATTACGGTGGCGACGGCGTTCGCCGTGTCATGAAAACCGTTGACGAACTCGAAGCCTAGGGCGGTAAGCAGGGCGACACCGAGCAGAAGATACTCCCACACCGACTCCAGGGGCGTTCCGTAAAGATCCTTCGCGACCTGCGAAATGATGTAACCCGCGCCACCAAGCAGAACTAACCCGAAGATGGCCATGCCAATCTTGCCGGGAGACTTATTCAGCTTATGCTGTACCGACGATGTACCGCCGACGTGTTCCGGTGAAATAGCTACGCTTGCTGCCTGGTCCATAAAATTGCTCCTGAGATCGGCTTCTGGGGGGTTCGTTAGCAAGCTATCAGGTGGAATCGCACCTGCAGATGAAAATGCAATCAGGCTTTGTGAATATTTGATGAAAGCGAGATGAATGGCTAAGATCGCGCATTACGACCAGTCGTCGCGAATCTGGCTCATGTGCTCATTCAACACTTCTTCGAACTGCTCATGCTTTTTCACAAAAATTTCGCTAAAATTTCGATCCTGCCGAAGCAGAATCGCCTGTAAACGCACCAGCTCAAGCAGTGCCAGGAACATAGCGATAACTGAGCTCTGTGTTTTTGTATTTGCGAGCAACTTGCTGAGGGCAATCGGCTTGTCCTCCATTACCAGGCGGCGACGCATGTAGTCGATCATCTGGCCAACGGTAACTGTGTCCTCTTCAACATCGAGGATCGGCCGATTCTTTGCGCGTTCCAATATTTCGCGAAAGACACGCACCAGGTCCATGGTGTCCGCGGCGATCTCCGGCTCCGTCCCTTCAGCATCGCGAAACTCCCTGATGCCGGGATTGGTCCAGGTGGCTTCCTCAATCTGCCGCTTTGCGTGTAGCATCTGTGCGGCATTCTTGAAGCGTTCGTGCTCCAAGAGCCGCTCCACCAGTTCGCGCCGGGGATCATCTTCTTCGCCATCCGGCGTCTCGGCCGGTGAGCGCGGCAGCAGCATCCTGCTCTTGATATGAATGAGCAGCGCAGCGGTGTATATAAAGTCGCCGGCAACGTCCACGTCTGTTTCCTTCAGGTGCTCGACGTAGCCGAGAAACTGCGCTGTGATCTTTGCGATTGGGATGTCGTAGATGTCGATATCCTGCTTGCGGATCAGGTCCAGGAGCAGGTCGAGCGGCCCGTCATAGACAGTCCCTACGCTAACCGATACGGGGAACGCCGAATCGGCGTCCTGTTTGTCCTTTTTCGGCGTTGGGTTTGGCGAAGTTTGCTGAGCAGCCGGAGCAGATCCTACCTTAGCCACGGGCATATCTGTCGACGGAATAGGTTCTCCGGTCTGGTTCTGCTTTTCAGTCATCGCAATGCATCTACCAGTTGCTCGCTCAGGCCCATCGCGGCGCGAACTTCATGCATCGTCTGCTCGGCACGCGCCGTCGCCCGCTTGCGGCCATCTCCCAGGATGTCTTGCACCAGGCTCGAATCGTTCTCATATTTGCTGCGCCGTTGCTGAATGGGAGCAAGCTCGGCGACAATCGCGTCGGCAACCCAGCTTTTGCACTCGATGCAGCCGATGCCAGCGGTAGTACAGCCTTCGCGCGCCTTCTCCTGAGTCTCCGCGCTTGAAAAGACCTTATGCAGATCGAAAACCGGACACACCTCGGGATTGCCAGGGTCCGTACGCCGCACCCGCGCCGGATCTGTGACCATCGGCTTCAACTTCTGCCGGATCACAGGCTCTGGATCGGTCAGCAAAATCGTGTTGCCGTAGCTCTTCGACATTTTGCGGCCATCGGTGCCAGGAAGTTTCGGAGAAGGAGTGAGCAATACCTGCGGCTCAACAAGTATGTCCTTGCCTATCGGACCCAAGTGGGGGCTGGCGCTAGGCGAAGCCACGATCTCACGGTAGAAACCATCAAACCTTCTGGCGATCTCACGCGTGAACTCCACGTGCGCCACCTGATCCTGCCCCACCGGCACGAAATGAGCTTGGTAGAGCAGAATATCCGACGCCATCATCAATGGGTAACCGAGGAAGCCATAGGTGCTAAGGTCCTTGTTGGACAAGTTCTCTTGCTGCTCCTTGTAGGTGGGCACGCGCTCCAGCCAACCCAGTGGAGTGATCATAGCGAGCAACTGCGGCAACTCGAAATGCGGCCTAACATGGCTCTGCACGAAGATGGTGCACGCCTCAGGGTCGAGCCCCGCAGCCAGAAAGTCCAGCGCCACGTCGAACGTGTTCTGCCTTAATTGCGAGGTGTCCGCGTAGTCGCTGGTTAGCGCATGCAAATCAGCGATAAAGAAGTAGCACTCATACTCACGTTGCAGCCGCAACCAGTTGTAGAGTGCGCCCATGTAGTTGCCCAGATGGAGCTTGCCGGTGGGGCGCATGCCACTCAGCACGCGCTTCCTGGAATCAGAAGAAGAAATCGACACCCTGGTCCTTTACTCGAAAAATACTCGTCCCATTGTACGGAAAGAATCAGAGGGAAAGCAGGACAGCATTTATCAGAGCCAGCGCCGGACCCACAAAAAACATGATCACCGGGGCTCCGACAAACAGGATCAGGATCAGGCCGATCATGCCCAGCGAGTCGTAAATGCGCAAGGCGTTGTAAGGCAGCATATGGCGAAAGATATGCGACCCATCGAGCGGCGGAATCGGCAAGAGGTTGAAGACCGCGAGCAGCAGGTTCACCTCAAGGCCGAGATAAAGAATGATGGCCATGGGGAAGATTACCGGGCTTGTGGTCATTAGATCTTGATTTACAGGCCCACCGGCGAGGGCATGCACAGCCTGCGTACCTACCGCACTCGACTTGGCCAGGACAATAAGCGCAATCGTAGCGGCCAGTGCCGCCGAAAGGTTGCTCACGGGGCCGGCCAGAGTCGTCAATATATCGTCACGTGTGATGCGCTTGAAATTCCGCGTATTGACCGGTGTCGGCCGTGCCCACCCAATCAGAAATCGACCGTAGCCCGGCAAAAATAGCATAGCCAGCGGAATCAATACTGTTCCGATCGGATCGATGTGCTTGATGGGATTGAGCGTTACCCGGCCCAGCATCCTGGCCGTCTGGTCGCCTAAACGCGAGGCCATCCACGCATGTGCAGCCTCGTGAAGACTGAGCGCGAAAACAAGGATGGCAAACTGAAAAATCTTAATAACAATGTCTTGCTGACTCATGGACAACAGTGATGGTAACAGGGCGAGCACAACCACGCACGGCGCCCGCCTCTATGCAATACAGGTTAGTCACATTCCGGCTGTTCATGTTTGGGAGCCGGCACATCACTCCTGTCCTTGAACTGCGTAGCCTGATCTTTGGTCTTCAGTTGCTTTGCGGGTACGCCGCCGGCAATCGAGTGATCGCCAATCTCCTTCGTCGCCAGGCTCATTGCCCCCAGCATGGCATCTTCGCCCACGCGCACGCCGGCCATCACCGAGGCGTGATATGTCAGCCGCGCGCGGGGGCCTATCTCGGTTATGCGATTCTCAACAATCCCGGAATCAATCGGATCGTGTGCATGGGAATAAACGGCCGCATAGTCCGATATCGACGTCCCTTTTCTGATGATCAGCTCGCCACGATCGTCCAGCATCACATACTTGTGGATGACGCAGTCATCCTCAATCGTAAGGTTGTACCCATAGCTGAATTCGACACCGTGAAAGATCTTTACGTTCTTGCCGATCTTTTTGAAGATATGTTTACCCAGCATGGCGCGAAAGCGGAACCCGAGCCAGTGGTTCAGCGCCACCGGCGAGTGGTCGAACATGTGCCAGAACCAGATGAGCGGCTTGATACAGGCATACCGCTGTGCATCGATGTCACCGTAGTACTCGGGTTCAAGCGTGACGTTGGCCGAGTCCAGCGATAACTGCAGCACATTGAATGGGAGCTCGGTGGTAAGTGTGAAATTGAGCCTCCCACCATGGGGATGTCCCAGCAACAACTGGTGCAGATTGTCTCTTACCAACTCAGCGCGCAGTAGCGGTTTTTTGTGCTTGGTGAACTCCTCGTCCAGGTAGTCGATCCAACGCGTGTAGACTTCTACAGCTTGGCGTGTGGGCTCAAGGTCGCGATATTGGTAACGGGGCATGTTTATCCTTGCGAAGAAATTCTCCGGCCTCTAGCAGATTACGCCGTAACCCCTGTCTGATGCGTGGCAACGGCGAAAGTCGCAAGGTCACTCAATCGCGAAGACAGCATAGACAGTGGCGGATGTCTCAATTTGCCGCGGGTTGATGGCCAGCGGAGCGGGACCCATGAAGGCTGCTTCATTTTGAAGCTTCGCGAATTGCTGCAGGCGAACCACGGGTTGAGAGCTCTCCGGCGCCTGATTGCTGGCGAAAATCAAACCCGCCAGCTTGACGTTCAGACCCTGCGCCATTTGCTGGGCGATTGCCTGCGCCTTAGCCAAAGCGTTTGCCGCCGCCTTTGCCTGCAATCCGTTCATATCGCGGTACTGCCAATCGATCTGGCCGCTCTGGTTTGCGCCCACCTCAACGGCGATGTGCAGAACTTTCGCAGCATCGTCAGGGTTCGTCTTCACTGTCCACGACTGGTTGAGCACGAACTGCCTCTTGTCTCGATCCATCTGCGATTCCTGCGGATCGTGATAAGGGTTCCGTTGCAGATTCTGGTTCTCGCTCTCCATTGCCTTGTCAGGAACGCCGGCTTTCTTGAGAGCATCAATGATGGCATTCGAGATTCTTGATCCATCGGCATAGGTAGACGGCTCATCCGGTCCGAAGACCTGAAATCCGACGTGCACGACCGCAAGGTCTGCGTTCGTCGTCGCCTTATCAGTCGCGGTCACCGCAATCGTACGGTTGTTTTGGTTGACCTGAATCGTCTGGGACTGCAAGCAGCTTGCAAATGCTGCCAACAAAGCCAACAAAGCTATCGGGCGAATCGTTGAACCTTTCATCTGGACTCCACACGGTGTAGTAACGAGAAAACCTTACAGCTCAGGAAATCCGCAAGCTATTGTTTCCGAACTTACGCAACCTATTCACCGTCTCCCGCGCGGCGCCCGAATCGATCGCCTCTGCCCCCCGCGTAACGCCTTCGCGCAAATCCGCGGCCAGCCCCACCGCAAGCAGGGCCGCTGCCGCATTGAGCAGGACTATGTCACGCTTCGGTCCGGGCTCACCATCAAAAATTCGATCAAGAGTCGCCGCGTTCTCCGCAGCCGTCTCAGCTCCTGCCAACTCTGTGAGTAGAGTCCTCTTCAATCCGGCCTCCTCAGGTGTCAATCGAAAAAGTCGCACGCTTCCCCCTGTTCCTTGCTCCCCACCGCCTGTAACTTCCGCCACGCTGCTTTCGTCCGTCAGGGTTAACTCGTCCAGCCCATCCAGGCCATGTACCACGAACGCATGGCTCACACCCAGCCGCGCCATTGTCTCCGCCACCAGTGAGACCTTGGCGCGGGAGTAAACACCCATCACCTGCGCCGGAGCACCTGCCGGATTCGTCAGCGGTCCAGCCAGATTGAAGATTGTCCGAAAGCCGAGCGCCCGTCGAATTGGCTGCACTCGCTTCAGCGCCGGATGCAACGCCGGAGCATACAAAAACATGAATCCCGTCGCCCGCAGACACGCAACCGCCTGATCCGGCGAGAGCGCAACCGGCACGCCCATCGCCTCCAGCACATCCGCTGAACCGCAGTACGAAGTTACGGCGCGATTGCCGTGCTTGGCTACCTTCGCACCGGCCGCAACGGCGACCAGAGCTGCTCCGGTCGAGATGTTGAACGTACCCAGACCATCCCCGCCGGTGCCGCACGTGTCCACCAGGCTCGCTCGTTCCTCGTCTGTCAGCGGAAGAGGAAGCGATAAGGCTCGCATGGCCTCGGCGAATCCGGTCAACTCGTCAACTGTCTCTCCGCGCGTGGCCAATGCCGTCAAAAGCGCCGCTATTTCCACGTCGCCATCGCCCGGCTCGCTTACCAGCACATCCTTCAATACACAACGGGCCTCATCTCGACTGAGCACTGCGCCTTGCTCCACCACCCGATTCAACGTCTTCCTGAAGCCTGCCATGAGGTTTTCAGTTTACAGGTCTGGTACAAACCTGGGCTGCCGTGCAGGGCAAGAGGCGTGAAGCGCAATTGCTCGTGCGGCCAGCACCCGCTACACTGAAAGGTCTGCTGCATTGCAATCATTCAAGCGCGGTCCATTGCGCGCGAGCGAGCCTGCGGTAAGTCTTCGATCCATCACCTTGTTCTAAGTACTATCGAAATACACTTATGAAAATTCACGAGTATCAGGCAAAGGACATCCTCGCGAAGTACGGCGTTGCCGTGCCGCGGGGTGAAGTGGCCAATACGCTCGACGAAGCGTTGGACGTGGCCAAGAAGCTCTTCACAAATGGCGCGAAAGGTGTCGTAGTCAAGGCGCAGATTCACGCCGGAGGCCGCGGCAAAGGCGGTGGCGTGAAAGTCGCCAGGACCATCGACCAGGCCGAACAGTTTGCCAAGCAGATCCTGGGCATGCAGCTCAGTACCCATCAGACCGGCCCGCAAGGCCAAAAGGTGCAGCGCCTTCTGATTGAAGAAACCGCTGCCATCGACCGCGAACTCTATCTCGGCATCGTGCTCGACCGCGCCGTGGCCAAACTGGCCTTCATGGCCTCACAGGCCGGCGGCATGGAGATCGAAGAAGTTGCGGCCAAGGATCCAACGGCCATCCACAAGGCCTACATCGACCCGGCCGTCGGCTTCCAGCCCTATCAAGCGCGGCAACTCGCTTTTGCGCTCGGCCTCAAACCCTCGCAGATCAATGAAGCCGTCAAATTCATGCTGGGCCTCTACAAGGCTTATGTCGAGACCGACGCCTCGTTGCTTGAGATCAATCCCTTCATTACCACCAAGGACGACAAGCTCTTCGCCCTCGACTGCAAGATCAACTTCGACGACAACGCTATCTTCCGCCACAAAGAGCTGAAGGAACTCCGCGACGTAGCCGAAGAAGATCCGCTCGAGGTAGAAGCCTCCAAGTATGCCCTCAACTACATCAAGCTCGAAGGCAACATTGCCTGCATGGTCAACGGAGCCGGTCTGGCCATGGCAACCATGGACATCATCCAGTACGCAGGCGGCTCGCCTGCCAACTTCCTCGACGTGGGCGGCGGCGCGAACCAGCAGCAGATCGAGCACGCCTTTGAAATCCTGCTCTCCGACAAGGGTGTTCAGGCCGTCTTCATCAACATTTTCGGCGGCATCCTGCGCGTCGACACTCTTGCTCAAGGCGTCGTCGAAGCCGCGAAGAAAACAAATGTGAAGGTTCCGGTGGTTCTGCGCCTCGAAGGCACCAACGTTGAGGAGGGCCGCAAGATCCTCAAGGATTCCGGCCTCAACTTCATCATCGGCGATACCATGCAGGACGCCGCCCAGAAGGTCGTCGCAGCGGCGAAGGGAGCGAATAACTAATGGCTGTACTTGTAGATCAAGAAACTCGCCTCATCGTCCAGGGCATCACCGGCAAAGAAGGCACCTTCCATGCGAAGGGCTGTGCAGAATACGGAACGAAAGTGGTCGGAGGAGTCACGCCCGGCAAAGGCGGCACAGTCCACGAAGGCTGGCCCGTCTTCGACACCGTTGAAGAAGCGGTCGCGAAGACCGGAGCCAACGTCACCGTCATATTTGTCCCGCCGCCGTTCGCCGCCGACGCCATCCTCGAAGCCAACGATGCTGGCCTGCCGCTTATCATCTGCATTACAGAAGGTATTCCGGTGAACGACATGGTCAAGGTCTGGAGCGTGCTCAAGAACTCCAGCTCGCGACTCATCGGTCCCAACTGCCCCGGAGTCATCTCCCCCGGCAGGGCCAAAGTAGGCATCATGCCCGGCCGCATTCACAAGGAAGGCAACGTCGGCATCGTCTCGCGTTCCGGCACTCTCACCTACGAAGCCGTCTACCAGCTCACGCAGCGCGGCATCGGTCAGTCGACAGCCATCGGCATCGGCGGCGACCCCATCATCGGGACAACACATATCGACGCGCTGAAGCTGCTCAACGAAGATCCCGAGACCGAAGCCATCATCCTCATCGGCGAAATCGGCGGAACGGCAGAAGAAGCCGCTGCCGAGTACGTCAAGCAGCACATCAAAAAGCCGGTCGTCGGCTTCATCGCCGGACAAACCGCGCCTCCTGGCCGCCGCATGGGCCATGCCGGAGCTATCATCTCCGGAGGCCAAGGCACCGCCGCCGAAAAGATGAAAGCCCTCACCGCTGCGGGCATTCAGGTCGTCGAAAGCCCAGCGGCGATCGGCGAAACGGTCGCACGCGTGATTGGCAAGGCATAACCCATAGTCATCGGTCACAACCGACTTACCCGGAGACCGAGACTTATAGCTAGAAGTTAGGAGAAATAGTGTCACAACGCACCTTCAGCATCGTCAAGCCAGACGCGGTCCGCAAGGGCTACACCGGAGCCATCCTCGCCGAGATCGAGAAGGCCGGCTTCAAAGTCATCGCCATTAAGAAGCTGTCTATCTCAAAAACGCAGGCCGAGGGCTTCTACTACGTACATAAAGAGCGGCCCTTCTTTGGCTCGCTCACTGATTTCATGTCGTCGGGACCTATCTTCCCGCTTGTCCTCGAAAAGGACAACGCCATCGCCGACCTCCGCAAACTGATGGGCGCCACCAACCCGGCCAACGCCGAAGAGGGCACCATCCGCAAGAAGTTCGCCGGATCGATCGAAGAGAACGCCATCCACGGCTCTGATGGAGAAGAGACTGCTCAGTTCGAAATCGGCTACTTCTTCGCTGGCTACGAGTTGGCCTGAACCCAAGCTGGTCCTCAGTTGAGCGCCCGCCCACTGAGGACTGGCGATTCGTACCCTTGAGATCTACTTACTCCCAAGACTCCCGCTCGAATAATTCTCAAACCTCTTTGGCACAAATTGCCGCTCGTCTCCGCTTTAGAGAGTGAAGGCAGTCGAAAGCAGGACTCTTTACCAAGGAGACATTGTCATGAAGCGGATCACAGCCATCGCGCTCTTGACCATCGCAGGTTCTTCACCGCCGGCAGCACATTGGCGCAGAATCGTGCCGTTCTGGTCGACGTGCCATTCGACTTCACCGTGGGCGACAAGCTGCTCCCACCGGGAACTTACGAAATTACGACTGCCAAGGAAGGCGTAATCGAGATTCAGGAGCGCGGCAAGCACGTCGCTGTCCTGACTCCGGCTTCACCCGACAACAACACATCACAAACCGGCAAACTGGTCTTCGATAAGGTCGGCAACCAGACTTCCTAAGCGAGATTCTCTGCCAGTCAGCCAACATGAACGTCAGCGTGCCTCCCTCGAAGCACGAGAAACAGGCTCGTCATCACCAGGCCATGCTCCAGAGCAGCAGCCAGGTCTTCGTTGCAACTAAGTATCAGGGACTAACATACTCGCAAATTGATCGGGAGACGCTATGTCTCCGAATCGTCACCCTGCATGTACGAGACAGTTGAGTGATCACAATTTGAAGAAAGCTGGAAAACTGCAGTCGGTCCGATAAAGAATGGTGCGCCCGGAGAGATTCGAACTCCCGACCTATTGCTCCGGAGGCAATCGCTCTATCCAGCTGAGCTA
>JBAVYX010000166.1:0-23363 GCA_049588475.1 Silvibacterium sp.
ATCAGACACTCCGCTACCACTGCAGACGCAGCAATCAATTCGACGAACTCCGGCGTGGCGATGACTCTCGCGAGAGTGCTGCCCGGGGGCGCGTGCACGGCGGCAAGCTGCTTTTCGAGAGTGGGCCAGCGTCTGCCAACGTCCCCTTCAGTCGATTGTCTTTGCACCATAAAGCCTCCTGCGTTCGGACAGAGACGTCGCGGTAAGCCAACGAAGGATGACGACACCACAGGCGAGACCGGTTGCGGCTTCTGCGATGTCCTGGAGCAGGTAGAGCCAGCTGACGGCGAACTCGCCGCTGAGGATGGTTGCCGTTACACCGATGGCGAACATGGTCGCGGTGAGTAGCAGAACCCGCATACGACCGCTGGTGCTGCTCCAGATCAGGGCCCCGAATACCGCGGCGATAAAAACGGGAATCAGTTCGTCCATGAGAGCCCTCTTTCACCCAAGGCTGAGCTTGGGAAACGGATAGCCTGGACTGAATCAAACCACGGTAGCACAACGAGGGGAAGGATGAGCGTGAATTCTCTGGCTCTTTGTAAGAGTGAAATGCGGCTCTTGATAATTTTGCTGTTGATGCACTTGGGTTTGAGCGGACAGAGAAGACAGGGGATTCCGCTCTTTTTCGAGACGAATCTGGAGCGGGAGACGGGGATCGAACCCGCAACCAACGGCTTGGGAAGCCGCTACTCTACCATTGAGCTACTCCCGCATGGCGAGCTTCGTATTGTCAGAGTAAACGCCATGGCCGGAGAAGAGCAAGATCTCCGAGTAATTAGGGCGGCGACATCGAGCCGTGAACTCCGTCATCCGTGCTAATGTGCCAAGAGTTGTGAGATTCGCGTGCGATAGCCTCTGCTCATGGGCACTTTTTGGCCATCCTGCATCAGCACGAATGACTCACCCTCCTGTGAATCCGTTCTGATCTCCTTCACGTGCTGTAGGTTGACGATCGCTGAGCGGTGGACCCGGATGAAACAGTTTGGGTCGAGCCGGGTTTCGAAATGAGCCATAGTCTCGCGTAGCAGATGATTCTCCCGATCGGCGCAAATGCGGACGTAGTTCTCCTCGGCGCCTATCCACCGAATATCCGTCATGGGGAGAAACAGGATCCGTCCCTTGGATTTGAATACGAGGCGCGTTGCGTAGGAAGTTCCTTCTGTATACGGTTTCTTCCCTGCCCCATTCTCATGCGCGACGGAGAGCTGATCCTGGGCCCTCTGAAAAGCCTGCTTTAACCGCTCGCGCGTGAACGGCTTTAACAGGTAGTCAATGGCATTTATTTCGAACGCCCGAATGGCGTACTTATCGTAGGCCGTAGTGAAAATGATCTTCGGAAGATGGGTATGCCCATTCGCCACGAGCGCTGAAACAATGTCGAATCCATCCATGTCTGGCATCTGAATATCGAGCAGAAGCAGGTCAGGATCTGTGAACTGCACCAGATCGATCGTCTCCAGTGCATTGGCACCTTCTCCGACAATCTCGATGTTGCTGTCCCCTTGAAGCAGCTGCCGAAGCTTCTGCCTCGCCAATACCTCATCATCCGCTATGACCGTCTTGATTTTCATGGGAGTAGACCAGCGTGCTGGCGGTTAGACGCGGCGAGAAGCCAAGGGGCAGCAATAAAATTGCCTGGACCTCGCCGTCTGGAAATTCCTTCAGGGTGAATCGCTGATCATCGCCATAGTGCAATTCGAGTCGAGCCTTGACGTTCGCGATTCCCACCCCACGCCCTTCGTGCTTAGACGCGGCCGTCACAACGAGACCACGGCCTGAGTTCCTGACACATATCCTCAACTGACCTTCGTGGTTCTGGGCTTCTATCCCTAGAAACGCTTCACCGGTAGTCATCGCCACGCCGTGGACGTATGCGTTTTCCATGAGCGGCTGCATAATCATCGTTGGCACCATCGCATCCAGAACTTCAGGCTCAATAGCCACGTAACTGTGAACTTTTCCAGTGAAGCGCATTTGCTGGATGGACATATACATCTGAACGAACTCAATTTCGTCGGTCAGCGGAATGAGTTTCGCGTCGCCTCTGTCCAGGGTCATACGCAGCATGCTGCACATTTGTTCCAGCATCCGGTCCGCGGCCTCTACGTCCGAATGCATGAGGCTTGAAATGCTGTTCATCGTGTTGAAAAGAAAGTGTGGATTCAGCTGCATACGCAGGGCGCGCAGCTGCGCGTTTGTCAATTCAGATTCCAGCAGGATTGCCGTGTTTTCCCGCTCGCGGAGTTTCTGGTAGTAACCAATGCCACGGAACAGGAGAAAGACGACCCAAAAGGTAAGGAGGTTACTGACCATTTCGGAATCGAGAAAATAGACCAGCCGATTCAGGAAGGTCCAGGAGCGATTTCCAATACGAAGATTCCACGTGAGTGCGACCCAGATGACCTCTTCGAAAGCGCTGACGATGATACTCAGCGGAACTACGTAGATAAAGATGGACTTGAGCGTGGCACGTTGAATCCAGTCACCCAGCTTCCACCAGATAGTCCAGCAGATGAAACCCCAGAGCAGAAACTGAATTGCCCAAAGAAGGTAGAGCCTGCTAAAGGGAACGTTGTAGTGGGTACGCACACTCATCCATTCCTGAAGCGCAAAAAGAGCGGCTAACACTAACCATCCCGAGAGAAAGATGACGGGATGCATGAATGCAGGGCGTTGCGGTTTAGGTTTTGTATCTGCGGTACTCAGTGAATACTTGCTCCCTTTGGCGAATTGATCTGCGCTAGCTCCGTAGCATACACCTCATCCATGGGGAAGAGCGCAGATCCAGCGCCTTTGAGAACAAAAACGTCTTTGTGAGGATTAGCCGCCATCCACTGCACCGCGGATTCTTCCGACTGCTTCTGCTGCTCAATGGAAAGGGCAGATTTGGCCGCTGCAATATCCGCACGGAGATTGGCTTGAGCCTCGTCTCCGCCCTGTTTTCCTGCGATTGTGAACCAGCTGTATGCGGTGGAGATATTCTTCGGCACTCCTTTGCCGTCGCGGTACAGTATGCCAAGTACAACCGAGGAACGCCATGATCCTCCAGCAGCCGCGGCATTCAGCAGAGCAGTAGCTTCTCCTGAGTTCTGGGGCAGTTCAGGATGGTTCACGAACAGGAGCCCTAGGGAATGTTTTGCGGGGATATACCCGGCATCGGCAGATCGTCGCAGATAGATCACCGCCCGATTCAGGTCATGTTTGTGCCCCTCAACGAGTGAATATAGCGTACCCATCGCATACTGTCCTTCGGGGCTATGATGCTTGGCCGCTTTGTCGAACCAATGTTCCGCTGCGACTGGATTCCGTTCCACACCAATTCCAAGGATGTACACAAGGCCGAGATAAGCTTCACCGCGCGGGTCGTCGCGCCTTGCGAGTTCATTCAAGAGATCGAGGCCCAGTTGTGTATCCCTGGGCACGCCGGTACCTTTTAGGTATAACACCGCAAGATCGAGTTTGCCCGTGCTGGAGCCGGAGACGGAAGCTCTCTGGAACCATCTGACTGCCTCCTCAGCATCTGGCTTCACGCCGATTCCGGCAAGATAAAAATACCCAAGCTCAACCTGCGCGCCGGGATCGCCCTGCTCGGCAGCCTTTCGATACCAATAAGCTGCCCGGGATAAGTCGCGACTAACACCGCGCCCTGCGAGATAGTCACTGGCAAGCTTGAGCTCTTCGGGCAGGTGGCCCGCAGAAGCCCTTGTGTGAACGTCCTCAGTGTTAATATCCGGACTCGTATCGCTTGTGAATCGAGCGGCCGACCCAGACAGAGCCTGGCACCATATCGCAGAATCAGCGAATGAAAAAATGAGCCCCGTCAGAAGAAGAGCGCTTCGTGCGTGCAATCTCTGAATCATCGCGGCCTCCTTGATGTGCTGTCATAGACAGTCATCTAGAGGTATAGTCATCCACTGAAAGGCTGAATCAACCGGGGTTCGCCCCAACAAGAGCAGTGGTTATTGACTTGTCTTCACTTCTCGTCCCGATAGATACGGACCTCATCACAAAGTTTGCAGATTTGTATTTCGACTTATACCAAAAGTCACGGGCGCCATCGGAATGCGCGGGATCGCATTGCTGACCATTCTTCCACTTAGCCCGTTTGTCCAGATCTTTGTCACTCGAATCGTCCATTCCGTCACACTTTCTGAAACCCGTATTAGAGCGGCCTCTCATATTCAGAATTCGGGAGATATTTCGCCGATTTCTCTGTAGAAGGTATCGTGCGCGAAACGAGCCCGTGCCATTCAACTCTGAATTTTTCATCTGATCTTCCATCGGCGTCTATTGGTCACATAGTTTTGGAAAGTCTGTCGATTTGGCTGACTGTTTGCATTACTCGTCTGCAGGGTAGGAGGCCAGTGACACTACGTCGCGCGCGAGAGGAACACGGTTACGCAGCTCCAGCAAGCAGATCCCTAACGGATCGCTCCTGAGAGCGCGATCGGGAGCTAACGATTGTGCCCCGTTTCCCCGTTTGTGCAGACCCCTACCCGCAAGATTCTGAGAACACCACACGGAGGAAGCAAATGGGATCGATTCGAGCGGCAGGGAATGCTGTTCTGTTACTCGCGGTTTTGGCCGGCGTGATATTGGCGGGCCAGAATGCCGTTGGACAAGGCATCACAACGGGATCGATTGCAGGCTCGATCGCTGACCAACAAGGCGCCGTGGTGCCGCAGGCGACGATTACTGCGGTTGAAATTGCAAGCCATGCTACGTTCAAGACAGTGAGCGGAGCCGACGGTGCATTCATCTTCCACGATCTACCGATCGGTACCTACGAATTGAGAGTGGAAAGCGCAAACTTTACTCCGTTCGTTGTTAAAAATGTTCGCGTGACTGCCGGCGTCACAACCCAGCTAGGCGTCCAAAGACTGGCCATTGGTACTACATCGACTTCGATCACAGTGGAAGCAGCCGCGCCAATCTTGGAAACAAGTCAGGCGCAGGTTACTACTTCCTTCGATTCTGCCGCGATTCAGAGCTTGCCCCTGAATACAAACTTCGACAACCTGGCGCTTCTCGCGCCAGGTGTCGTGCAGACCCATGACGCAAGCTTCAGCAATTCGAATGGAGTCGGCATCTCGGCGAATGGACAGCGCGGCCGATCGAATAACTTCGAGATCGATGGACAAGATAATAACGACAACACGGTGGGCGGCCCGCAGGTCTTCTTCGGCAGCGCGGATGCGATATCCGAAATTCAGATCATCACCAACAACTTCGGGGCGCAATATGGACGCAATATGGGCGCGGTGGTGAATTATGTAACAAAGTCCGGTACAAATAGCTTTCATGGCAGCGGATTTGAATACTATACGGGCTCCTGGGGCAGTTCCCTTCAAAACGGGCAGAAGAGTCCGCTGTTCGGATTCTGCGCTCCCGGGGAAAGCCCGTCGGACGGGTGCATGCCGATCACGGTCCCCCGCACTGTCGATAACAAATTCGGGGGGACATTCGGTGGCCCTATCCTCAAGGACAAGCTATGGTTTTTCTGGAGTACCTATTGGGACCGCACGCGCGAGGGCGGTTCTGTTTCAACCTCACAGGGCGCGATTACACCCACGCCAACCGGCTTGACTCAATTGCAAGCGGCGTTTCCTAACAATCCCGCCGTAGCCTCGCTGGTAAACCAAGGTCCATACGGAATCAAGACAGGCAATCCAACTCCCGTATCGGGCTCTGCGGTCATCCAGACGGTGACGGATGGAGTCACTTCCGCTCCGATAGAATTCGCCGGAGTAGCCAGAACGGTTCCTGCCCTGTTTAACGATGGGGAGCAGCTGGGGCGCCTGGACTGGGAGCCAACGACGAAAGACCGCTTCTTCGTCCGCTACTATTATCAAAACGCTCTGCAAACCGGCAATCTGGCGGGAAATACAGCTGCGGCCATCGCATCCGGCGGATACATTGAAATACCTGCCAGAACTCACTCGATTGGTGCCGACTGGACACATACCTTTTCTCCTGCCTGGATCAATCAATTGCGATACAGCTTCCAGCAGGCGGTGAGCGGCTTCGAGGGAGGCGGTGTTCCGGAGTGCACTGGGGTCAATTTCACCGCATGCCCGAGCTCTGTTAATTTCCAGGATGGTACAGATTTCAACTACGGTTATGCCAACAGTTTGCCGTCTCAAAAATTTATCAAAATAACCCAGGTCCAGGACAACGCAAACTGGAGCCACGGGAATCACAACATTGCGCTGGGCGGAGAATATGCTTATCAGAATTCTCCCGGCACCTTTCTGCCAAATTTCAACGGGTTTTTGAACTTCCAGGACTTCAATTCCTTCCTTCAGGGAGGGGGCTCTCTTGGTTTAGCCGATGGCAACCCGGTAATCCCCTTCAGGGAAAATGATGTCGCTCTCTACTTTCAGGATGACTGGAAGATCCGTCCGGACCTCACGCTCAATCTAGGCTTGCGCTGGGAGTTCTTTGGCCAAGCAGTGAACGTGTTGCATGATTCAACCGTGGCGCGCCAAACCGGGCCAGATCCATTATGGAATACCTCGCTTCCTCTCTCCGTAACCACTTTCCAGAAAGTTCCTAACCGCTGGAAGAACTACCAGCCACGTATTGGTTTTGCGTGGAACCCGGATCACGGACGGCTTGTGGTTCGCGGGGGATATGCCATCAATTTCGATCCGGCTTTCTACAACATCTTCCTCAACTCGGGCGTTTCAGCCCCGGTAGCTAATTCTGGTTTGATCAACTGCGGCGGTGGCTATCAGTGCCTGCCGGCGAGTGGTACAACGGGCGCGACGGTGCGCGCGCAAAACCTTGCTGCACTTCCGCTCAACGGCGATCCCCGTTTTGATGTCGAAGGGCCTCTTTCGGCCAACTTCCGCAATCCTTACACGCAGACGTACTCGCTGGGCATTCAGTATGGAATCGGGAGCACGGCGGTCGTGGAAGTGCGCTATGTGGGCAACCACACTGCGGCCCTCTTTCAATCGCTGAACGGAAATCCAAGTCTCAATTTTCTGGCCTCGGCGTTTCCCAACTATGTTTCTCCGGGTGCGTTATGCTCGGACCCGACTGCCCCTGGATTCCAGACTCTGAATTGCAATGTGGGAGCGCTTCAGGCCGCAACCGCCAATACGGCCTTCTCGAACTACAACAGCCTTCAGACGAATGTGACCACGCGTGCCTTCCATGGCTTGACCGGAACGTTGCAATACACCTACAGCCGTACCATCGACAACACTAGCGAAATTTATGCCACCGGCACCGGAGGAAACACTCTGCAGTATGCCCAAAACCCTCTGAATACCGATCTGGCTGAACGGGGTGTGAGCGGTATCTCTTATCCCAACGTAGTGGCGTTTGGCTTTGTATATGAGGCTCCGCGCTTCGTCCACGGAAATGGCTTTCTTGCCAAGATAGCGAACGGCTACTCATTGAATACTGTGTATGGGTACAACAGCGGTCAACCCTTCACTCCGTTCCAGGGGCTTCAGCTGAACCCAACCAACCCAACGAGTGTGGTGGGCGGAACATACTGCGATGACAATTTTAATCAGGCTGTTTTGGGAGTAACCAGTTGCCGCCCGATACTTACGAACCCGAAAGCACCGAACTCACCAACGTCCTACGACTTCAACTCTGTGACCGCGGCCAATGCGCTCGGCAATCCCTACCCTGGAGTGAGCCGAAATACTCTGCGCGGACAATCCTGGAACAATCTGGATTCGAGCATTTTCAAGACGACTCCGCTCACCGAACGTGTAAGCATGCAACTGCAGTTTAATGTCTTCAACACCTTCAACCGGCAATTCCTGGGCACACCTGGCGTTCAACTAGGCGCAAATAATTTCCTCAGCGGGGCCTTCAATAATGGCTCCAACCGCAGCGTTCAACTGGGAGGGAAGATCATCTTCTAAATCCCTGTTTCGAGATCCAGTCCAGCCGAAGAGGCGATGGCAATTCCGCATCGCCTCTTCGGCCTCTGTATTAGATAGAACCAATCGCCATCGATCAGTTGATTTTTACCCAGCAGCGCAGGCTTACCCTGCCCGCGTCTATTGAACCTTCCCCTGGGGGCGTAGCCGACGTAATTCCATTGCGCACGCGAGCGCGTTGAGCGACGCAACCTTCAGGTTATCGAGCGAAGCCCATATCCAGAAGCGATTCGTCGCCTCCTCGAGCCCACTCTGCGTGCGCACCCGCACCAGCACTTCGCCCTGTCCAGCGCTACTGAGATTGTTTGGCGGCTCAGCATCGCCCGGTACTACATCTACGTGCTCGCCTTTGAGCATCGCTTCCACGTGTTCGAGCAGCAGCGGTTGATTGAGCTCTACGGCAAGTGAAATACCCTGACCGTGAAACACGGGCACGTGTAGCAACTGAATGCCCAGTTCCGGTAACTGGCCGCCAGAGAGCAGCGAATAATGCCTTCGTACGCGAGCTTCGCTGTCCCCGAGATTCACTTTTGCCGACTCGCCGAGCGACAGAACCGCGTTGAACGCCACCTGCGTATCGTAAATATCCTTCGGCAGACTCTGGAAGCCAAGGAGTCCAACCGTCTGCTGATGCAACTCGTCCATCGCCGCGCGGCCGTATTCCGACGCTGGTTCGAGCACGGTTGCCGAGGCGTCACGCACGCCACCCAACTCCTGCAACCGCGCCAGCAGCAGCACCAAGGCCAGGGCGACTGGATGAGCTGGTATGACAGCCGACGTGCTCAAATCCGGATCTTCGCTGTGCCCGGCCGTCGTTCGATCCAGTAGCCAGGGCGCCCGGACCAAGACTCCCGGATGGCCTTCAAGTGCATAGGAGAGATCGACAATGCTCGCTCCCGCGCTGAGCGCCTTCTTCCAGTATTCCCGCGTCACCGTCGGCGCGCCTGCGAAGAAAACGAAATCCGCCTGCTCGAACGAATCCTGCTCGATCCGTTGGATAAACGTCGCTTCGTCCCCCGCCGCTTCAAGTTGGCCGACCTGGGACTCATCGTCGATCAAGACAAACTCGTCCGTACTAAAGACGGATTCGGCCAAAGTCTCGTTCAATTCTTTGCCCCGCAATGATGCTGCGCCCACAATCACGATCTTGCATCTTGCTGTCATGAAGTCGTTGTGCTCGTAGAAGAACTTAGCGGCTCATCTTGCGTAGTTTTCCGATGACGCTGCCGGGCATATGCCGCGCGCGCCACAATACCCGAGAACATGTACCCGAGAGCCATCAGCAGTAGCACCACGCGTGAAAAGAAGACCAGCAGGTAAATTACCAGCCCCATGAGCACGATCCAGCGGACTGGATGCCGCTTCGACAGGTTGATCTCTTTGCCGCTCCAGAAGCGCCAGGTGCTCACCATAAGAAAGGCGACCAGGCCTACAAGCAGCAGCCAGAGTATTGCCGTCCATGCATTAAAAGGGTGCCCCTGAAAACCATGCACAACCGCGGCAATCACCCCGGCAGCCGCCGGGATGGGCATACCGACAAAGTACTTCCGCCCAGGCTTTCCGGGATTCTTCGGCAGCGGATCATTGCTGATATTGAAGCGCGCCAGGCGGCAAGCTCCGCAGATCAGAAAGAGAAAGCAGGCAAAGCCGCCCAACTGAACCAGTCTCTCGCGCACCCATGGATCCATGGTCACGGGCAGCATATGAAAGCCCCAGCTAAAGGCCAGGATGCTGGGCGCCACTCCGAACGTAATTACATCAGCCAGCGAATCCAGCTCTTTGCCAAAGTCGCTTGTCGTGTTCGTCATGCGTGCAATTCGGCCATCGATCGCATCAAAGGGGATGGCGAAACCGATAGCCAGCGCCGCGAAGTCGAAGTGATGTGGCTCCTGGATCGAGCCCTGCAGGCTTTGGGTGATCGCGTAGTAGCCGGCGGCAATGTTACCCGCGGTAAATACCGATGGCAGGATATACATGCCCCGGTGGCGCCGGCTCGCACGTGCCTGATCCGGATTCTTCAAACCAAGGTCTCCACCAGCAGTTCGTCCTGCGCCTGCATCGGCACTGCATCCGGAATATTGGCCAGTATGCTTGAGCCGCCCTTTACATGGTCGCCCTTTTTCACTTGCAGCTTGGCATTGCCAGGCAGAAGGACATCGACACGTGAGCCAAATTTGATCAGGCCGATACGCTGGCCACGTTCCAACCGGGCGCCTGGTGTCGGGTTGAATACAATGCGACGCGCCAGCAGACCGGCGATCTGCTTGAATGCGACCGTGTATCCCTCATCGGCTTCAATCACGGCAAGATTCTGCTCGTTTTTTTCCGCGGAGGCTGGGTTCATGGCATTCAGGAACTCGCCCTGCTGGTAGCGTACCTCGCGTAACAGCCCGCTGATAGGTGACCGGTTCACATGGACGTTGAATACGTTTAGAAAGATGCTCAAACGCAATGTTTCGCCTTCCTGAGTAGTCACGCGCAGTACTTCAGTGACCTTGCCGTCAGCGGGAGAAACCACCAGGCCCTGGCCCTGCGGAATGGTGCGATGCGGATCGCGGAAGAACCACAGAAAAAATGCCGCCAGCAGAACTGGCACAATGGACCACGCCCAGCCGCCAGAAAAGACATGCAGCAGCGCGGCCACGACCAGCAGGGCGATTCCGTAAAGATATCCGTCACGAACCATAAGTGGGAGCAGCAACGAAGCTCCTCTCATTATAGGTTCTTCAACGCCTTTCTACCGGCAATGCACACGAATAACGGCGCATGCCAACATCGAAGCAAACGGTCAGCAAATTGGAAATCCTATGGAATGAGCGAGCGCAAAGCGTCAGGCGACGTACGCTCGATAGTGACTACTTCGTCGGGCCACCAACTGGTCTTTCACATAGAGCTTGAGCTTTTTCAGCCGGACTTCCTCGAGTTGTTCCTGCTCGGACAGATACGGCCTCTGGATAAGAATTTCTAGTTGTTCCGAATAGTGACGATGTTGCGCTTCCAAACGGTGGATTTCTTCACTATCCGGCGACCCATTTGCTTCCATGTCCATGCGAAGGTACCTCCTCTTCATTCAGACGCTTCCAACCTAGCACCGGGATGACACGACCTTCAATCGATTTTTTGAGGAAAGTTTTCCACCGTCCAGGTCGTTCACTCCAGGCTCTTTCCCATCAGAACAGCATCCTCGTCCGGCCCGCAATAGTACGCTCGGCGTAATCCCTCCTTGAGCAGTCCTGCCTTTTCATAAAAGCAAATCGCATTCTCGTTGCCGGCGCGAACTTCAAGTTCTATCCGCCCAGCACCGTAGGCGAGGGCCCAGGTTGAGACGGTGTTCAGGAGGGCCTTGCCCAGGCCCTTCCGGCGGGCGTTTTCGATAACCACGATCGACTCTAACTCGCAGATGTCGAGAACCATTCTGGCTGCAGCGAACCCCTTCAGATGCTGGGCGTCGCCTTGGGCATCGACGGCGACCCAGGCCGCGTGGCGGACGTCTGCCGTGTTAGGGGCGACGAGGAAGCTCTCGTATGCAGCTCGATCCCAGTGCGGAGCCTCTGGCGTGGGGGTTTCGATGCTCAGGACGCGATCGAGATCGTCGGCGGTCATCGCTCGAATGACGATCATTCAGGCCTTCACGGTTGTGGTCTGATCGGCTCGAGCGCCCGGCTTCACGAAAAGCTCGGCATCGGAACGCCGCACGTAATTCCCGTCGAGCATTGCAATATCATCGAATTCTTTCGCCACCAATCGCGGCTCAGCGTAGACAAGCGCATCGGCTGCGGTGGGCGGGTCGACCAGCACGGCTTCGGGAAAGGCAAGTGCTGCGCTCTCTTCGTACACAGCGAGTGTTCCGATCAGCCGCATGCGGATTTCTTCCGGCGTGAACAGCGCTTCTTGCTTTTGCTCTCGAAAATAAAATTCACCCCGGCCTGCATCGAGCGCAGCCATATCCGCTTGCGCCTTTTGCGCGAGCACTGCCAACCGCGAGACGGCCAGCAAGGGCAAGCTCAACGCTTCCGCAAGGGCCTTGCCTGAACTGACGCCAATACGTAAGCCCGTGAAACTCCCGGGACCATTGACCACAACGATGGCCTTCAAATCCTCGAGGTTGGAACCCTGCGACGCCAGAAGATCCTGTATCTTCGGCACCAGTTGTGCCGCAAAGGTCTTGCCTGCCAGCTCAGCCTGCACTAAAGGAGAGACTGCACCATCGCTCCAACGCACCAACGCGATCGTTCCCGAGGCACCGCAAGTGTCGATTCCAAGCAGCATCTATAAGTCCTTGACAGGGTCCTGGCAGATTTCGAGCAGCACTCCGCCCGCGCTCGAGGGATGCACAAAGAAATAAAGATGACCTCCAGCGCCCACCTGAACTTCGTCTGAAATCACTCGCACACCTATGGCTTTTAGTTCCTGAAGTGTATTGCCGATATCATCCACATGCAGCGCCACATGATGTAAACCCTCGCCGCGCTTTTTCAGAAAGCGCCCTACCGGCGAGTCCTCGCTGGTGGGTTGGAGTAACTCAATGCAGCTGTTATTCACAGGGATCATCGCAGTATGCACCTGCTCATGCTCCACTGTCTCCTCGTGCGCAACACTCAGACCCAGGGCTTCATAGAAGCCGCGTGCCTTCGCAATGCTCTCAACCGCAATCCCGAGATGATCAATTCTGGTCATCACTTCACCCCGAAGACCTGCGCTACAAGTTGCGGTACGAGTCGATACGGATCTTCCTGCCCTGCAGCGACACGCTCGGCGTGTTCCGCAAACTGCTCGCCGCTCAACCCGTGCGCACTCGCGTCCTTGAGCAGCGCCAGCCGCACCATCTCCTCGATTCGTTCCCGCCAATAGGTTTTACGGCGAGCTTCCAATCGCCCCTCCGCTGCCAGCCACTGCTTCATCTGCTGAATGGTACCCATCAGATCGTCGACTCCCTCCCCGGTTGTTGCAATGGTCTTCACAATCGGAGTGGCCAATAAATCATGACCTCCGACAAGGGACTGCATCGCGCGAATTTCTCTCTCTACTCGATCTGCTCCCTCGCGATCAGCCTTATTGATCACGAAAATGTCGGCGATCTCCATAATGCCGGCTTTGATGCTCTGCACATCATCGCCCATGCCCGGCACCAGCACCACGACTGTCACGTCAGCCAGCCTCACGATGTCGATCTCATCCTGGCCTACGCCCACGGTCTCGATCAGCACCACATCTTTACCGCTCGCTTCGATCACCTGCGCCACATCCGCAGTCGTCCGCGCCAGACCACCGAGCGAACCGCGCGTCGCCATGCTCCGTACGTAGAGTCCGTTATCGCCGATCCGCTCGTGAATGCGAATGCGATCCCCGAGTATTGCTCCTCCGGTAAACGGGCTGCTTGGGTCGACAGCGATAATGCCTATCCTCGTCTCCGACCCAAGATAGGCACGCGTCAATCTATCAACAAGCGTGCTCTTCCCTGCGCCTGGTGAACCGGTCACGCCGATGCGCAGTGCGCGGCCTGTATGAGGAAAGCAGCAGGACAATACATCGACTGCTTCCGGAGCGTCGTTTTCCACCAAAGAAATGGCTCGCGCCAGAGCGCGGACGTCGCCGGAGCACACTCTCTCCACCAGGTCCTTCACGGCGCTGTCCATCACCGGTGTCATCGCAATCGATGATAAACAAAGCGGCCTCCGCCCGCTTCGGAACGGAGGCCCAAACTTTGCGTGAACCGCTTTACAGTCCGCCTGTGACTTTCTGCGCCGGAATGAAGTCTTCCATCACGGCTTCTCGCATCAGATCCGGAGGCAGCAGACCTTGCGCTAGGATGAAGTTGTGAAACTTCTTCGCATCGAATTGCGCGCCTAGCTGTGCTTCGGTGTCTTTCCGTAGCTGCAACAGTTTTGTATAGCCGTAGAAGTAAGAATTCGCCTGTCCGGGCATGCGGAAGGTGTAGCGCTCCACCTCCTGATTCGCAAAGGGCACGGAAAACGCGACATCTTCCGTCAACACTTTCATCGCGTCGGCCGGCTGAATCTTCCCGGCCTGCAACTCCGGATCGAGAAACGCCCTTGCCGCGCGCAGTAGCCGGAACTGCAGTGAGATCAACTGCCCTTCGAGCGGCATGAACGGTTTGGTGATGTATTCGGAATAAAGTCCCCATCCCTCAACGTTGGTGCTGTTGAAGGCATAGAGAGCTCGCGCCAGCGATACTCCATGCTCGACCATGGAATCGAACTGCAGCTCATGCCCCGGACGCGCCTCGTGTGCGGTCAAGGTCCATGAGGCCGCATCGTAAGCGTAGTCATCAACCTTTTCTGCCTTCGCCGAGCCCGCAGCCGCGGGCATGGTGAGCGGCAGCACGAACTCGCCCTGCTGGCCGGTGTTATTCAAGAGCGGCGGAGGGACCATGTGCGGAGCCGGCTGCTGTGCGCTCTCCGCCGGCGTGCCGAGACGAATCCGCGCGGACCGATCCGGTAGCGTCACCAGATTGTCGGTCACGATAATGCCTTCAATCTCCTTCAGCCGCTTCTGGTAGAACGGCAGGATCGCCTCGCCCGTCAACTGATCTTGCTTCAGACGATGAATCACATCACGATAATCGCTTGAAGGCCACCCGCGTTGCTTGGCAATTTGCGCGGCAATCGTCTGCATTTCCGCCTGATATTCACCGAAGGCCTTATGAGCCATCTCAGCAAGCTGCGCCGGAGGAATATCGATGCCAAAGCTTTCCAGGTTGAGCGCATATTCCTCGGGAGGAAGCCGGAAATCCGTTCGCGTCTTCGGTAAAATCTGCGCCCGCACCCAAGCGTCGTACTCCGTCAACTGCGTCTTCAGCTTTGCCCAGGGCTCTTCCCATCCCATCAGCCCATACTTCCTGAAGAGATCGGGAATCCCCTCGGTATACATCCCATTCCTCTCCAGCCCCGTCTCCACTTCGGCCTTTGCCGGATAGATGATCCCCGGCTTTGCCATCTGCTCTTCGGTCCGCTGCCTGAGAATCTCCGTAATTGGCTTGTATCCCGGCTCCAGGCCTGCGTATTTGCGCAGTCGCACCACAGCAGCCTTCCTGCGCTCCGGAGTCACCTGATCGTCAAGCAGTCCCTGCAGACCGCCAAACACATACGCGCTGGCGTTGAGATAGGACACCTCATGCGCCTCGCTGAAGTCGTATTGCTTCAGTCCCAGCTCGTTCGAATGAATCAGAATCTTCAGGTCCTCGACGACGTCCTTGTTCTTCTCCGTCAGCAGCGCGGCATGCAGCTTGGCCAACACAGCCTTGGTCTCAGCAATCTGCTCGTCGTTGTCCTGCTTTGTCGGCTGACCGATTAGCGCGTCATATTGAGCCAGGCCCTGCCGGGAGGCTCCCTCAGGCTGATGCTTGTTGTTGATATCGATCAACAGACTCGTGTACTGGTTGCTCTGCGCGATCCAGCTCTTGTCGTTCGGGCTCTTGTCGTTCGGGCTTCCGGTTTGTGCGATTGCGGCACAACCGGTCATCAAAATAGCAATCATCACGCCTTGCGCTGCAAAACGCATAGAAACGGTCTCCTGAAAATCTTGATGGGAAATGCGGACATGTAATTAGACATTGCTTCCGACCTGACGGGAAGCAACTTTTGCCACGAATGTGCCCGGGCCGGTGACGAACGATCCTCACCCGCGTGATGGATGAACCTTCAGAATCTCGCGCGCGATGACCATCCGCTGAATCTCGCTCGTGCCCTCGCCAATGGTGCACAGCTTCACATCGCGATAAAACTTCTCCGCTGGATAATCCTTGATGAATCCGTACCCTCCGTGCAGCTGGACCGCTTCATCGCAGATGCGTACAGCTACTTCACTCGCGTACAGCTTGGCCATGCTCGATTCGCGTGTCACGCGTTGCCCCGCATCTTTCAGCACCGCAGCCCGCTGCGTTAGCAGCCGAGCCGCATCCAGCTCCGTCGCCATGTCAGCCAGTTTCCACTGGATCCCCTGAAACTCCGCAATTGCCTTACCGAACTGCCTGCGCTCCTTGACATATTTCACGGACGCGTCCAGCGCTCCACGTCCAATGCCAAGCGATAAGGCCGCGATCGAGATGCGCCCACCATCGAGTACCTGCATCGAATCGATAAATCCCTCGCCCAGTTTGCCGAGGAGGTTCGCCTCGGGAATCTCGCAGTCCTCAAAGATCAGCTCGGAGGTATCGCTGGCCCGCAGCCCCAGCTTATTTTCTTTTTTGCCCGGCCGAAATCCCGGCGTACCCTTCTCGACGACAAACGCCGAAAGCCCGTGCGTGCCCCGCTCCCGGTCCGTCACCGCAATCACAACCGCCACATCGGCGTAATGGCCATTGGTGATGAAGGTTTTGCTGCCGTTCAGCACCCAGCCATCGTGCGAGCGCACGGCTGTCGTCCGCGCCGCGCCAGCGTCTGAGCCTGAGCCGGGCTCCGTCAATCCCCACGCACCCAGCCACTCACCCCTCGCCAGTCTTGGAACATACTTCCGCCGCTGCTCCTCATTGCCGGCAAGAAAAATGTGGTTCGTGCACAGCGAATTGTGAGCTGCGACAATAATGCCTACCGAGCCGTCCACAGCAGACAACTCCTCGATGGCCAGCATGTAGTCTACATAGCCCAGCCCAGCCCCACCGTACTCCACTGGGAAAATTACGCCCAACAGGCCCATCTGTCCCAGTTGCTTCACTACGTCCGCGGGAAACTCACTCGCCTCGTCCCAGCGCATCACGTTGGGAGCGATCTCGCGCGCTGCGAAATCGCGAATCTCTCTGCGCAGCTGCTCCTGGTCCTCGGTCAGCGTGAAGGGATAGGTGGAAACGGCACTCTGCTCTGCTGAAGGCGCACTCATAGAAGGACTCCGATTCGGCCGGTTTCGTCAAAACTTGTGATCCTATCATTTACAGCGCAGGATTGTCGCCGCCTTTATCAGCTAAGTCATGATTCATTTTAATGCGATGTTGTCTGGAGCCTGGTGGCGTTGGTTCGGCTCAATGCAGGTCATAAAATTTCTTCTGAAGAAGTGCCTTACCTAGCTCCACGCTTTTTAGAGCACTCTTGATAGTCGATACAGCTGAGTTGGTCTTGCTCGCGTGGGGATTCGTCAGCGATTCAAGAGACTCACGAAACTTGCTGGACGCCGCCCTTTGAATCGCGGTCAAGATGTCTGCCCGATGGTGGCCAACGTCGATCACATTTGCAGCACGGATTCGGCCCGCCTGACGGATTCCAATATTGACTGCCGGGACCTTAAAAGAGGGCGCTTCGATGATTCCGCTGGAAGAATTGCCCACAACAGCAACCGCGCGACGCAGGACGCTATGGTATGCCTCCGCGCCAAAGTTATCGACCATCTGGCCCCTTTCAAGGTGCGATTCAACCCATTGCCGGATTCTGGCTCTGATGATCCGTCCCGCGGTGTCGGCATTCGGCATGGTGAAGATCACAAAAAATCGAACCTGATCGAGCGCCGCCAGAAGCTCGTCAATCTGCCACTCAACCTGCTCGTATTCGAGGGTAACGGGGTGAAATGTTACTAGGAGAAATGGCCGCTCAACATCAATGCCAAACCGGTCGTGCAATCCTTTGGGCGTAAGTTGCGGCGCGGTCAAGACGTGATCGAGCACCGGCTCACCCGATACAAAAACACGGTTTGGGTCCTCTCCTAATTGAATAACGCGGTGGGCATAAGCCTCCGTAGCAGTAAAGTGCAGGTGACTTAGTTTGGTTATGCAGTGGCGCAACACGTCATCAATCGCGCCTTGTGTCAGCTCACCCCCGCTGAGGTGAGCAACAGGAATATTGAACGGCAGCGCGGCCAGCGCCGCAGCGAGCATCTCGTACCGGTCGCCCAGCACAACAAGAATATCCGGCTTGTACTTACCGAAGGCCTGCCCAAATCCGATCAACCCCAGGCCAATCGACTTCGCAATTGCTTCCGGGGTATCAGAGGAAAGCAACATCTCCACGCGTTCGCTGATTTCTATGCCATCGTTTTCTATGAACCGGACAGTGAGTCCAAATTCGGGGGAGAGGTGCATACCGGAAACATATAACTTCAGCGATAAGTCTGGATCGGCCTCGAATGCCTTCAGAAGCGGGCGATAGGCACTATAATCTGCGCGAGATGTAGTGACGACTCCGATGGATCTCAATTCCGTCTTTCCAGCAGTAAGAGCGCTTCTGACAACACAGAGTTACGTTTTATTCGCCCGATATGGCCAGGGAGCATCCGGTACTTGACAGAGCTGCTCGAACCGCTCCGGATTGGCGATGCTTACAGATAAGCATAACGATATAATCGTCCACCGAGGCTGCACTTAAAGAATTCCAAGGTATCTCCCGGATTTAAACCACCACCGAGATGCAGCAATTTGCATCCCTGTTTTTCTTGCCCATTTGGCGCCCTCCACAACCAGCAGTGTAGCGGCCCTGTGTTTCATCCCGATTTCATTTCCACAAGCGAGGTGATAGTGGGCAGAGTCGCGTCCTGCCAGGAAGATACTCGCTCCAGCCAGCTGGTCGTCCAGCCATGCAAGAGCGATCCCGAGACGACCCCCCAGCGAGGCCACAGGGGAGAAGTAAGAAGCCGGAAACCTATAGAAACTATCAGCGTGATGAGATTCCATTGCCTGTTCATACAGTGCAAAGAATCGATTGAGGGTCGACTGCACATCAGGGTCTTCACCGCTTGTCCAGGTCATGCGCAACCTACGGCGGGCAACATTTAGATCCGAGCGCCGGTCTTTATGCATGCTAATCGGGCGGCGCCGAATACTCCAGCATCTTCCGCACCGTCTTGCGTGCCAGCCCGAACTCCCGCACCACTACCCGCTGGCTACGCTCCTCCACATGAACTGCCCGCCGTACCCTTGCATTCAGTTCCACTGTGTACATGCCTCCGGTGTCCCACGGAAACACGCTTTCTCAACGGCCCCAAACCTCGTTCGTTACCCTGGGAAGCTTCCGTTCTCCGTGAAATCAGAATGCGGCGGCGGTCTACTTTTACTCCGCCACGTCACGCTGCAAGTGCGGCGCGATGTGGTCTATTTTTGATCCGGCGCTCATAACTGCCATAGGTCCAGGGGATATTGTCGGATTTGGAGCCGCCGCAGAAAAAGCCGGAGATGGAAACGTCGATACACCGTTCGGCGATGGTGTCTGTGGGTTGTTTTGTCGTTTGAGCGGTGCCTTGAATGGAGAAAAGGAATAGCAAGGCGGCAGTGAAGCTTATGTGCAAACAAATTTGCATAGCACCGGATGCGATACGTTCATGGCATCCACTCACGCTTTCGTGTTCGATTGTGGCACTCGTGTTTCAATCATGTTAGAAGCAACTTCTCCAAGGCTGGTGGCAGCCGCGTCAAGGTTGGGTATAGCGTGTTGAGACATATGTCTGTCAGGCCTTTTATTGTTGCCATTGTTATTTTTCTCGGTCTGTTTGCCATACTGCGCTCGGGCAACTACCTCGCAGTGAATCATCCGGAGCGGTCAGACGTTATCGTCGTGCTGGCCGGAGATCACAACGATCTCAGATACTGGCATGCACTTGAGCTGCTGCGTGAAGGTTACGGTCAGCAGATGGTGGTGGATGCATCGGCTGATCGAATCTATGGGCGTACATACGCGCAACACGCGGCAGACTTTGTGACACAATCGGCTGGTGACGAAAAATCGCGGACCAGAATCTGCGCGATTACGAACGATTCAACCGTTCAAGAAGCTTCGGATATCCGCACTTGCCTCGCGCAGATGAATCCTGCACCGCAATCGGCATTACTGGTCACGAGCGACTTCCACACGCGGCGCGCCCTCTCGATCTTGCGCTCTCGTCTCCCGCAATACAGATGGTCTGTCGCAGCCGTGAACGATACAGCCATATTTGGTCAGCCCTGGTGGCGGCATCGGGAGTGGACGAAGACATGGCTCTACGAATGGGAGAAGCTGGTGTGGTGGAGGTTATTCGAATCATGGCGGAGATAACACTTTTGCTCAGATCAAAGCCGCGGAAAGCGAACCATCCCATCACGCAGCATCAGTTCAGCAAGACGAAAATCGCGCGGCCTATCGATGTCGATAGCTCTCCCTCAGGAACGCATATAGCTGTCCTTCGCAAGGTCGATGCAGACCAGGATTGAACGGCGGTTTGGATGCGGCAACCACGCCCACTGCATGATTCTCCTGCTCAAGTGGGTGTATCGCCATGGAAACATCTTCGGGCAGACGTGCCGGACTGGTGGGAGAAAGCAATAGAACGCTGCCATAGCGCCAGCGATCCCCGAGATTCCATTGCCGTCAGCGCGTGCTGGAGGACGGGCCACATCGGTGTATCGTCCTTAGCGAGCGATGTGCTCCGCAAAAAAGACCTTCCGCGCCACACTCGCGAGCAACCGCAGCAATCTCTTCGTGATCTGTTGAAACGATGCATTTCGCAATTTCTACGCACAGCTTTGAGAGCCGAATGGAATGGCCGATTAACGGCAGTCCTGCAAGGAGGCGAATATTCTTCCCCGGCATACCCTTCGAGCCACCGCGAGCGGGAATCACAGCGAGCACTGGTCGAATGCTCATGTTGTTGTCCTGTTGTCGGAGACCTCCTTGCGGCAGGTGATAACAATCTGTTCTACCAAATGCTCCTCGTTATTCAACGTCCAGGAGACTCGCTCCACGGCCAGATCCGTAAAAGCATGAAACACTTTAGATACTCTCCCTCGATTCAGAAAGAGGCAAAAGCCAGCCCCTGCCAGCGGTCCCTCGCGTAGATTTACAAACCCGTCGCGTTCGATCATATTCCCTGTGCCGTAGCCCCATGTTCGATCGCTAAAAAAAGACGAAAGAAAGGGTCCGCCTGGCCGTAGAACCCGATGAACCTCATTGAGCGCCAGCTCAATCGCTGCTGACGGATTGCAATACAAACTGACATTCTCTATGGCTCCGTCGAAGGTCGAATCCGGCCAGGGGAGCTGCGCATAGTCTCCAATTTGGAGATCGGCCATCAAGCCTTCGTCCGTCAATCGCTGCCTTGCCCGAGCAATTGCTGTAGCTGATCCATCGATTCCGCAAACCGAATAACCTTCCCTAGCCATGAACCAGATATTGGCTCCCGGCCCACAACCAATTTCAAGTAATCGAATCGAGCTTCGGTCCCTCACTCCGGAGAATGCCCGCGCCACAAAGCGAACCACATGTTCTGGTGGATACTTACCCCAACCCTTGCTGCGGAAGATCTCCTCCCATATCGGATCCCATGTTGCCTCAATAGCCTTGCTCATCGGCATTCCTCGTCCTTTACACCTCGATGACCGGGGTAACGTTTTGAGCAGATTCGAGAGAACCAGGTGAGCATGAGCGCAGTTTAACCTCTCAGTCTCGAATTGTGTACTATGTGGCGTTGCCGTTTGGGCGAGTGCAAATGCCTTGAAACCCGATGAAACCGTGGACAGTTCGGTGCACCTCGAATCTCGAAGGAGTGCCATCGATGGCTCTCGATACAGAGAACGAAATGATTACCATTGGGAAACGCCGAGTAGGCAAAGGAGAACCATGCTTCATCATTGCCGAAGCTGGAGTCAACCACAATGGAAGCTTCGAATTTGCGCGTCAGTTGATCGATGTCGCCGTCGATGCGGGCTGTGATGCGGTAAAGTTTCAGACATTCAAATCCGAAAAGGTGTGCTCGCCTTTCGCACCCAAAGCCACTTACCAGACTCATACAACCGCCGCGGACGAGTCTCAGTTGGAGATGGTCAAAAAGCTGGAATTGCCCTTTGAGGCCTTCCGTGATCTCTATCGCTATTGTGTCTACAAAGGCATCATCTTTCTGTCTACCCCCTTCGACTATGACAGTGCCGACTTTCTTGCCGAATTACCTGTGCCCGCCTTCAAAATTCCGTCTGGCGAGATTACGAATCTCTTTTTTTTGGAACACCTGGCCCGAAAGGGCCGCCCTTTGATCGTTTCGACAGGAATGGCCACGCTCGAAGAAGTGGCTATCGCCATCGAAACGATTCGTGCAACCGGAAACCGGCAGGTCATTCTTCTGCAGTGCGTCAGCAATTATCCTGCTGATCCTTCCAGTATGAATTTGCGCGCCATGCACACGCTGGAGGATGCGTTCGGAGTTGATGTCGGCCTCTCAGACCATACTGTCGGGACAGAAATAGCGCTTGCTGCCGCGGCCCTTGGTGCGTGCCTCATTGAGAAACATTTCACGCTCAGCCGGGGACTGCCAGGACCAGACCATGGTGCCTCGCTCGAGCCTCTGGATCTGGTGAAACTGGTTAGGGGCATTCGGAATGTCGAGTCTGCGCTGGGAGATGGGATCAAGCAGCCGGCAGCGGAGGAACTGAATACGGCCATGGTCGCTCGCCGATCCCTGGTGGCTGCGCGATTCATTCCCGCTGGCGCGGTATTGACAGTGGATCTGCTCGATATTCTGCGACCGGGTACAGGTCTTCCGCCTGCCATGCGTTCACAGGTGCTGGGTAGGCACGTGCGCCATGACATTGAAGCCGGTACCGTATTGAGCCTTGATATGCTGGCGTGACAACATCATCATTAGGACGTGAGCACCGAAAGATCATCCGGTTGCGACGGACGCGTCATAAAGCTGCGCCAGAGTCTGTGAATGTCTGATCTTTCATCCCAAAACGTAGCGCCAGTTGAGGCGGAAGCAGCGACTCAATCAATTCATGGCATTGCCGGACGCCTGGCACACGCATTTGCCATCTACGGGTTTGCAAACTTCGGTATTCGCGCTCTTAACTTCATTCTGATCGTGGTCTATGCCCATTATTTGCGCCCGTACGACTACGGAATCATTTACATGGCGGAGATCATCGCTTCGTTCCTGATTATTTTCGGGGGCTTATCGATAGACAGCGCACTCCAGCGACTGTATTTCCAGCACGATCATGATGCGGAAGAGCTTCGCAGCTATCTCGGGACTACCCTTCGCTTCGGGCTCTTCTGGATGGTGGTGTTCCTTGGGTTAGTCCTTGTCGCCGGCAGAAGTCTCCATTCCTATCTCTCCGCTCATATGGCTGTGCCGTTCTACCCTTACATCGCAATGGCAATCACAACGGCGACAGCGTCACAAGGTGTCCAATATCGTCTTGCTTTATATCAGGCTGCACGCCGCCCGCGGTCTTATGCGCTTCTGGCGTTGGCCCTCTTTCTTCTAACCGCCGCCTTCTGCATTTATGGAGTCGTGATCCAGCGCGGCGGTGCCATTGGAATGATGAAGGCAAAGCTGGTTGCGGCAGTGCTTACATTGCCGGTTGCGATTTGGAGCATGCGTGCTCTACTGACCGCTCGGTTCCAATGGAGATTTATTCGTGAATCGCTGTCGTTTAGCTTGCCTCTGGTTCCTCACCTTGTTATGGCAAGTGGTCTGATTGTCGCCGACCGATTCATCCTCGCGCATTACAGGGATTTAAGCGAAGTGGGCATCTATTCTCTTGCTTATACC
>JBAVYX010000167.1:0-5194 GCA_049588475.1 Silvibacterium sp.
TCTCAACTTGCAAATCCCGCACACTGCGCGGGATTCGCACTTTCCCACCGCCTCTACGGCTACTAACTTATGAAACCGGACACTTCATTTGTTCTCAAAAGCGGACATTTTCACTTGCTTCCGACAACGTTGCGGTTAACGTAGTCGCGGCTGGCGGTATCATGTCTTTGCGCCAGCACTGATGGATTCCTGCATAGCCCGCTCGATGTCGGGCCGGCTCTTTCGCAGCAGGTTCACGAAGCCATCGCGGATCGCGTCGGGGTCGCTCTGACGCCACGCCAGGACAACATCCACTTGGCATTTCTTGTCACGCAAAGCTCTAAACGATACGCCGTTCGAGCAAAGGTGCTGTACACACGCGGGCACAAGCGCGATCCCTTCGGCCGCTTCGACCATCGTCAGGACAGATTGCCAAAGGCGCGGGGTATCGACGATGTTGGGCGAGAATTTTGCTCTCCTGCACATAGCAATGATTGCGTCGAATAGCTCGGGAGCGCCCTCGCGCGCATAAAGAATGATTCTTTCTGCGGATAGTTGCGCCAGCTGAATCGCTTCGGTATCTTCCAGTGTGTGACCGCGTGGCAGTACTGCTACGATGGGCTCGCTGAAATATATCTCGCTGTGCAGTGTCTTACGAAACTCTGCGGGAACGCTGCGTGTAAACCCGATGTCGATCTTCCCGTTTGCGAGCGCGAACGATTGCTGCGCGGGCTCGATGTCTTTGAGAGACAGCATCACTCCCGGTTGCCGCCTCCTGAATTCGCGGATGAGGCGGGGCAGAAATGGTGAGGTCGCTGGCCCACAAAGGCCGATGGTGAGTTTCCCGTACTGGCCGTGGGAAGCGCGCGTGACTATCTCCACTGCCCGCAGCGCGTGCGCCAGGATGTCCTGCGCCTCGCGCAGAAACACCGCGCCCTCCGCGGTCAGCATGACTTCACGTTGATTTCGCCGGAGCAGAGTTACGCCCAGTTCTCTTTCCAGGTCTCTCACCTGTCCGCTCACTCCCGACTGAGAAACATGCAGACGCCGCGCTGCAGAGGTAAAGCTCTGCTCCTCGGCAACTGCACAGAAATATCGCAAATGACGCAGTTCCATAAACGCTAATCTATCACTATTTCTGATAATAGCGAGCAGAACAAACGTTGTCACTTCTTACTGAACAGCGCGTCGAACGTGGCGTGGAAAGCAGTTCGCGACGCGAAGCGATCAGCACATCGCTTCAGACCAACCACTCCTTAGCAAAGGGAAAGCTATGAATAACTACACACCCGCGATCGAAACCACTACGGTCACGTATAAGACTCTGGCCGTCGACGGCTTCAACGTTGCCTATCGCGAGGCTGGGAGAGCCGGCAGCCCGAAGCTCGTTCTGCTGCACGGCTTTCCTTCCTCGTCGCATCAGTACCGCAATCTCATTCCAACGCTTGCCGATCGCTTTCACGTCATTTCTCCAGACTATCCGGGCTTTGGCGGCAGCGATGCTCCCGACCCTGCGAAGTTCGCCTATACCTTCGACAAGCTGGCCGAAGTCATCGAGCACTTCCTCAAGCAGAAGGGCTTCGATCGCTTCGGTCTCTACGCACAGGACTACGGAGGGCCAGTTGGCTTTCGCATTGTGACGCGCAGGCCGGAGGTGCTCGATTGGCTGATTGTCCAGAACACCAATGCATACGAGGTCGGATTCACCGAGGCCTGGGGCGGTCTGCGTAACGCTCTCTGGCACAACCGCACCCCTGAAAACGAAGCGGGAGTCGCAGGCTTGCTGGAATATGACACCGTGAAGACTGTATATCTGCACGGAACAAAACTGCCTGAGCTGATCAGTCCAGACAACTGGAACTCCGATTACTACACCACGCTGCAGAAGCCGAATGGACGGCAGATCCAACTTGATCTCTTCTATGACTACCGCAATAACGTCACGCTGTATCCGAAGTGGCAAGAGCTTTTCAGGAAGCGTCAGCCTCCGACGATCATTTTCTGGGGACAGGACGACATCTTTTTCACTCGCGAGGGCGGAGAGGCATACCTGGCTGATCTTCCGAAGGCTGAAATGCATCGGCTCGAAGCCGGGCATTTTGCGGTGGAGGATTGCCTCGCATATATCTCGGGCCACATCCATCGCTTTTATGACGACGTAGTCGCACGGAAGCACTAACTCGTCTGCATCAACCCGAAGCACACGCTTCCCTAACTAGAAAGGGAGAACACACACTATGAATCGTTTACAGAAACTCGCCAGCATTGCTGTTTTGTCGCTTGCTGCGACCGCGGTCACCGCACTTGCTCAAAGCTCCACGCCCGTCGAGACTGGCGTTTTTCACGGCCAGGTGCACTCCACCAGCGGCCGCGCTTCGCTCTATAAGGGATCCGACGGTAAATTGACCCTTCGCCTCACCAACTTCAAGACATCCAACGGTCCTGACGTACATGTGCTGCTCATTGCTGCAAACGATGCGCAGGACAACGACAACTTTCTCAAAAACAACATCGACCGCGTCGAGCTGGGCAAGCTCAAGGGCAACGAGGGAGATCAGAATTACGAGATCCCTGCGGGCACAGACCTCGCGAAGTTCCATACAGTGGCGATCTACTGCGAGCGCTTCAACGCGAACTTCGGCACGGCTCCTCTGGAGAAGTTCTGAGGAGTAGTCCGATCGAGCTGTTGTGGCCGGTCATTCGATGCAGTGATGGCCGGCCGCAAAGTTCGAGCTGCATTTCAACCCAGGTGAATTCGATGATTTCATTCATTCGCAAACATAAGGCGCTTTCCGCGGCAGTTGTGGTCATTGTTGTAGGCGCGCTGTGGTATCTCTTCCGCCCCGAAAAGCTATTCATCAATCAGCGTGTGAGTGAGGCGGCTCCCTTTGCTGCGAATGGCGAAGCCCACCCGATCTACACTGGCAAGCTAAGTGGAAAGCTGCACGAGACGAGCGGGCGCGCCACGGTCTATCGCCAATCTGACGGAACGCTGACGCTGCGGCTGAATGATTTCCATACGTCGAATGGCCCCGATGTGCACGTTGTCCTTGCAACAGCCGACGATCCGGCCCTGCAGAACGCAGCGCCAGGTAAGGCTCTAGCCTCGGTTGAGGTCGCTGGGCTGAAGGGTAACGAAGGCGATCAGGATTACAAGCTTCCGGCAAACACAGACTTCGCACGCTACAGCACAGTGGTTATTTACTGTGAGCGATTCCACGCCGTTTTCGGAACAGCAACGCTGCAACCGTTCTGAATCTCTGAATCTAGGTAACTCGCGCTATAAGTCGTGGGTTAACCGAAAAGAGGCTGCCGGGGCAGGCGCTTTGCAGAACCGGTTTCCAGCTCAATCTCAGGGTTCAAGGTGGCCAGTAACGGAGTCTTGGCCCCGATCGGTGACGTGATCGCGGCCACGAATCCGTCGGGAAGTATCAACCTGGAACTCGCGATGAGTACCGACAGCAAATTCCACTACTCGCTCAACAGGCACCGGCACGATCGGGGGTCTTCTCCATCCAACCAAATGGCGCCTTGCAGGAGGAAGCAGGCACTTCGGGGCTCCCGAAGAACGCAGGCGTCGAAGGACTCGCTGCCTTTTAATCTGCTCGCTCGAGTGCGGGGCCGCTGCATGGGGTCCTGCACCCTCAATCGAGTGCGCCACTCTCAGAGCAATGCTCTTAGCAGTCACAGCGTGTGAGCGTGGAGGAAATGGAAATATTCTTCGAATCCTATAAGGATCAGAGTGGCGACGGAGAGAACAAACTGTATGCGTTCCATCCTCAGCGTGTGGAGACTGGGTGGCTTTATACGCCATTGCGAAGCCGGACGGCTGCGAAGATTTCGGATTTGTGCAAGAACGACCAGATTCAGCAGTGCGCCCGCGAGCGCGATCGCGATCATGGGAATTCGAATCCAGTTCACGTGGAATCGATCCAAGACCGCGGCGAGACCTGCGCTCACAGTTAGGGACGTTATTCCAATCAACAGACGGAGACCGCTTACCGCGATGAAAAACGTGCAGACACTTTGAAGAAGTGCGAAGAAGAAACTGGACCAGCCGAGCAATCCCGAAGCTTCCATTGTGCGGGTGTGAATGGGTTTGGAGATGGCGTCGTGCGACGGGACAGCATGAACCGGTCTGGTCATCATGGAGAGCCTATTCTGCAAAGAGAATCCAGCGCTGATTCCCCTAGTACCATCATTCTATGCGAACTCAGGGAAACCCTGATCAGCCGGGTTACTTGCGCCGAGTAACCGCCTTCGCATCCACGAAAAGCTTCGACTCCCAGCAGCGACGCTCAGTTGTTGCGTGCGGCATGGCATTCACCGTCCTGCTCTGTAACAAAAACGCCTGGCCCGACTCTCATATATGTGGCTTATGTGGCTCGCTGGACCGTGACGCGTGAATCGTGTGCCGCGAATCGGTGTCCTGTTCATCTGCCGTCGGGGGTCGCCCGTCGCGGAGGCATCGTGAAAGGTCGCAATGTTGGAAAAGCACAAGATTCTCATTCTCGGCGGAGGCTTCGGCGGCGTGTACGCCGCCCTGGAGTTGGAGAAAGCTTCGCATGCAAGCCTAATATGGAGATCACGCTGGTCAACCACGAGAACTTCTTCCTGTTTACGCCGATGCTGCATGAGGTCGCAGCCGGGGATTTGGATCTAACCAACATCGTCAATCCTGTGCGGAAGCTGCTGAAGAATGTGAGCTTCTTCGAGGGGCACGTGAAACAGATCGATCTTCAGAACCGCCGCGTCGTGGTGGAGCACGGCTTTGACGGTCATTGCCACGAGATCGGCTTCACGCAAGTTGTCTTTGCCCTCGGGTCCACGACCCAGTTTTTTAGTCTGCCGGGAGTGGAAGACAACGCGCTGACGATGAAGTCTCTTTCCGATGCGATCAGGCTGCGCAGTCGCCTCATTGCCATTCTGGAGGCGGCGATAACGAATGCTGTGTTGGAGAGAGACGGCAGTTGCTCTCCGTCGCCGTAGCGGGAGGCGGTTTCGCGGGAGTGGAGACCGTAGCCTCCATCAACGATTTCCTCCGGAATTCCCTCCGCTATTATCCGAATCTTTCGCGCGAAGACGCTAGTGTCCCGAGTCAGAAATGCGTTGAAGAATATGGTGGGATCAGGCATAGTTGGGTATATGGCACTGGGCCGTCCCACCAAACCGCTGCATGTCACGGCTGAGGAAAAGGAGAAGCTGACGCTGCTGG
>JBAVYX010000168.1:0-3194 GCA_049588475.1 Silvibacterium sp.
TGTTATCCGTTTTACTTCGTTGGGGACGCACCCCAGCGTTACATAGTCCATGCATCGATGGTGGATAGCGACAAAGCCGCCACATCTGGATCCGATTCCGCAGTTCAGAAGGTTCGAAAGGAGCAAACACAATGAATTCAAGAGTTAGCTGGTCACGAGTTGGGACGATGCTTGCGGTGGGGGCTATTAACCTGGTCTTTGCGGTAAGCCTGAGCGCGCAGGTGGAAAAGGAAACCGCTACGACCCATGGAGCGTCGACCAAGGAAGTCAGCGTCGAGAGCGGCGAAGTAGTCCTGGTCGAAGGCAACGACCTGATCATCAAGAACGATCAGGGTCAGATCGTACATTTCCCCAATGTTCCGAATAGCACGAAGTTCCATGTAGGTGGACAGGAGCTTAGCGTTCACGACTTGAAGCCGGGCACCAAGCTGGAGCGCACGGTCACGGTCACCACAACTCCGAAGTTGGTTACGACGACGGAAACGGTCACGGGCACTGTTTGGCGCGTGACTCCGCCGACCCGAGTGATTCTCACGCTGGAGGATGGGACGAACCAGCAGTTCACCATTCCCCGGGGCACGACGTTTACGGTGGACGGCCGGCAAACGGATGCGAATGGTTTGCGGCCGGGGATGAAGATTTCGGCCACGCGAGTGGTGGAGACGCCCATGACGGTGGTCAACCAGCATACCCAGATAACCGGCACAGCGCCGCCACCGCCACCGCCACCTCCCGCCGCCACACCGATTCTGATTGTGGTCTCCCGGCCGGTACCGGCACCCGCACCGGAAGCGGCACCTGCACCAGAGCCGGAGAAACTGCCCAAGACGGGGTCGGACGTTCCCTTGATCGGGTTAGTCGGACTGCTGTTCCTGGGCGCGTCGTTCGGTCTGATGATGTTGCGCAAGTCGCGCTTTATGGCCTAGAAAGAAGCGAGAGATTCCTGGCCCGCCCGCACACAGGACGGGCCCATCCTCAGGAGAGTGGTCGCTTATCGAGATTCATTCAAGAGCAATAAATGCAGACTAGTAGCCTGTCGCAGAGAAACCGTTAGTGGGACAAATACGCTCGGCACCCAACTCCAAATGGCAGATTCGATGGCAGACCCGATTCTAAGGCTCGAGTGGTGGTAACGCAGTCCTTGCAACAGGCCACTAGCTTCAAGAACGAGACTTAGCCGAGTATCCGATGTAGGCGTTTCGGCAGTGAATGGAGGAGGTGCCGGTTATGTCTTCGTCCGAGGAAAAGATGTCGCGGCTGCAGTTGACCGCGATGGTGGTAGGCGGGATGGTGGGAGCGGGCATCTTCTCACTGCCGCGGACATTCGCCGGGGCCACCGGGCCATTTGGGGCGGTCATCGCGTGGCTGATCGCGGGAACGGGGATGTACATGCTGGCGCGGGTGTTTCAATCGCTCGCGGAGCGCAAGCCGGATCTGGATGCGGGCGTGTTTGCGTATGCCAAGGCGGGCTTCGGGGACTACCCCGGCTTCCTGTCCGCCTTCGGTTACTGGATCAGCAGCTGCATCGGCAACGTTTCCTACTGGGTGCTGATCAAGGCCACGCTGGGAGCGTTTTTCCCGGTTTTTGGGGAGGGCAACACGGTGGTGGCGATCGCCGTGGCTTCGATCGGGATCTGGCTTTTTCATTTCATGATATTGCGGGGCGTGCAGCAGGCCGCGTTCATCAACAGCATCGTGACGGTGGCCAAGGTCATCCCCATCCTGGTCTTCATCTTCATCCTGATCTTTGCCTTCAGGGCCCATATCTTCCGCGCCAACTTCTATGGCGGGGACCTGACGGGCAACCTGTTCCAGCAGGTCAAGGCCACAATGCTGGTCACGGTGTTTGTGTTTATTGGGATTGAGGGTGCGAGCGTGTACTCGCGCTACGCGAAGAAGCGTTCCGATGTGGGTTTGGCCACCATCGCCGGCTTCATCGGCGTCACCGGCCTGATGGTGCTGGTGACCATGCTACCTTACGCGGTGCTGGACCGGGCGGGTATCGCCGGCATGCGCCAGCCGTCGATGGCGGCGGTGCTCGAGGCGGTAGTGGGGCACTGGGGGGCGGTTTTCGTCAGCCTGGGGCTCATCGTCTCGGTGCTGGGGGCCTATCTTGCCTGGTCGCTGATCTGTGCCGAAGTGCTCTTCGCGGCGGCAAAGAACAAAGACATGCCCAAGGTTTTCTCCAGCGAGAACGCGAACAAAGTTCCTGTGGTGGCCCTGTGGCTGACCAATATCATCGTGCAGCTGATCGTCATCACTACTTATTTCTCCCGGGACGCGTTCTCGCTGATGCTGAATCTGACCAGCGCGATGACGCTTTTCCCCTACCTATTCGTGGCGGCTTACGGGCTCATGGTCTCGAAACGGGGCGAGACCTACGACACGCGGCCGGAGGAGCGTGGGCGCGATCTGATCATGGCTTCCATTGCGACGGTGTATACAGCTTTCATGATCTATGCCGGCGGGCTGAAGTTTATCCTGCTCGCGGCGATTCTTTACGCGCCTGGGACGGCGCTCTACATCTGGGCACGGCGCGAGCAGAACGCCAAGGTATTCAAACCCTCGGACGTGGCCATCTTCGCGGTTGTGATTCTGGGCGCGGTTGCCGGTGTCTATGCGCTGGCGACGGGCTTAATCCAAATCTAGACAGGAGCTTGAGAGGAGCTTTGTTATGGCGAATGCGAGTGAAGTGAAGTTCGGGGTGCACTCGGAGGTGGGCAAGCTGCATAAGGTGCTGGTGTGCGCGCCGGGCATCGCCCATACGCGTCTGACGCCGTCCAACTGCGATGCGCTGCTTTTTGACGATGTGCTGTGGGTGGATAATGCCAAGCGCGACCACTTCGACTTCATCAACAAGCTGCGCGACCGGGGCGCGGAAGTGGTGGAGATGCACAACCTGCTGGCGGAAACGGTGGCGGTACCGGAAGGCAAGAAGTGGATTCTGGACAATCAGGTGATTCCCGACCAGGTAGGTCTGGGGCTGGTAGATGAAGTGCGCAGCTACCTCGAAGGGCTGAATCCGCGCAAGCTTGCTGAAACCCTGCTGGGCGGTCTGTCGACAGAGGATTTTCCGGAAACGCACGGCGGGGAAATGCTCAAGCTGGTCAAGGACGGGGCGGGCGTCACCGAGTATCTGTTGCCGCCGCTGCCCAACACGCTGTACACGCGCGACACGAGCTGCTGGATCTATG
>JBAVYX010000169.1:0-4877 GCA_049588475.1 Silvibacterium sp.
CCCCTGGAGAGATCGATGACAAAGGAACAGCGCAGACTGGATGAAGCCCGAACGAAGGAAAAACCGTGGAAGAAGTGGGGTCCCTATCTGAGTGAACGGCAATGGGGGACCGTGCGAGAAGACTATAGCGAGGACGGGAATGCCTGGAATTACTTCACTCACGATCAGGCCCGATCGCGAGCCTATCGCTGGGGTGAAGACGGTTTGGCTGGCATTTCCGACGATCACCAAGTTCTCTGTTTCGCGCTGGCTCTCTGGAACGGGAAGGACCCGATTCTGAAGGAGCGGCTCTTCGGGCTGACGAACATCGAAGGCAATCACGGCGAGGACGTAAAGGAATACTACTTTTATCTGGACAGCACACCCACGCACTCCTACATGAAGTACCTCTACAAGTGTCCGCAGGCGGCCTACCCGTATGCGGATCTCATCGAGACAAACCGCAAGCGCGGCCGACAGGCGCTGGAGTATGAGTTGCTGGACACGGGCGTCTTCAACGAGGACCGTTACTTCGATGTTTTTGTTGAATATGCCAAGGCCGGACCGGATGACCTGGGGATAAAAATCAGCGTCGCCAACCGGGGGCCGGAAGCGGCCACGCTGCATCTGTTGCCGACACTCTGGTTCCGCAATACATGGTCGTGGGTGGGTGGCGGCGTCAAACCCATATTATCAGTCCAGCAGATGGGAGGCGCGAGCGTAATTGCGGCTCGTCATACTGAACCCGTCTCCCATGAGTTGTTCCCCGACTACAAGCTCTACTGCGAGGGAGATGTGCCTCTGCTGTTCACCGAGAACGAGACCAACAAGATGAGACTTTTCGGCGAACAGAACCCTTCCGCTTACGTCAAGGATGGCATCAACGACTTCGTCGTGAAGGGCAATACCCAAGCAGTGAACCCAGCCAAGCTAGGGACCAAGGCGTGTCCTCATTACATTTTGAACGTCGACCCGGGCGAAACGAAGGTTGTTCGCCTGCGTCTGACGCAGCCCATTGAGAGTGCACCGGAAAGTCCCTTTAAGGATTTCGATGAAATCTTCGCAGATCGATTGAAAGAGGCGGACGAATTCTACAAAAGCGTCACGCCGCCGGCAGTCATGGCCGATCCGGATCGCGCCATGGTGATGCGACAGGCCTTCGCCGGCTTGCTCTGGAGCAAGCAGTATTTCTACTACGACCTCAACGGGTGGCTGAAAGAACACAATGTGGGACCATGGTCAACGCCGGAGGCGCGCAAGAAGGTGCGCAACAGCGAGTGGTTCCACATGGACAATGACGACATCATCTCGATGCCGGACAAGTGGGAGTATCCGTGGTATGCGTCGTGGGACCTCGCGTTTCATATGCTGGCGTTCCAGCAGGTGGACTCGGATTTTGCGAAGTCACAACTCGATCTGATACTCCGCAACGACTATCTTCACCCCAACGGGCAGATGCCGGCCTATGAGTGGAACTTCAGCGACGTCAATCCGCCAGTGCATGCGTATGCCACCATGCAGATTTACCTGACTGACAAGGCGCGAAACAACGGTCAGGGAGATCTCGAGTTTCTCCTTTATGCGTTCTCCAAACTGCTGGTCAACTTCACGTGGTGGCTCAACCGCAAGGACCGTTCGGGAAACAATGTATTCGAGGGCGGCTTCCTGGGCCTGGATAACATAGGCGTGTTCGACCGCAGCTCGCCGCTGCCTACCGGCGGATACCTGGAGCAGGCGGACGGGACCGCGTGGATGGTGTTCTTCAGCCAGCAGATGCTGCGCATCGCGGTGGAACTCGCGCAGCATTACCCGGCATTTGAGGAGTTCGTCGTCAAGTTCTTCGAGCACACCATGTGGATTGCGGGGGCGATGGACCGCATGGGCGAGCAGCACGACAAGATGTGGGACGAAGAGGACGGTTTCTTCTACGACGTGCTTCGTCTGCCCAATGGGCAGGCTTTCCATTTGAAGGTGCGATCCATGGTCGGCCTTTTGCCCCTGGCCGCGGTCGCGATCTTCGAGGAAGACTTGTCCGACAAGTTGCCGACAGCCCGAAAACGCATGCAGGAGTTTATGGATCGTCATCCCGAACTCCGAGCGAACCTCCACATGCCGGGCACGCCGGGTCTGATGGGCAGACGCATGCTTGCCACCGTGAATGAGGAGAAACTGCGCCGCATTCTCGCGAAGATGCTCGACGAGGACGAGTTCCTAGGTCCGCACGGAATCCGTGCGCTGTCACGCTACCACTTAGACCACCCCTTCGTTTTCGGCCTTAGCGGCCAGGAGTATCGCGTGGCCTATCTGCCGGGCGACTCTGACAGCGGGATGTTCGGCGGGAACTCCAACTGGAGGGGGCCGGTGTGGATGCCGGTTAACTTCCTGCTTTACCTCTCCCTCATGCGGCTGGGCGGTTATTACGGCGATTCCTTCAAGGTGGAATGCCCGACCGGTTCGGGGAAACAGCTGACCTTGTTCGAGGTCGGGCAAATGCTGGCGGAACGCCTCATCGGAACGTTTGTCCGTGATAGCTCAGGGCGCAGACCGGTGTTTGGCGGCACGGAGAAATTCCAAACCGACCCACATTGGCGAGACAACATCCTTTTCTACGAGTATTTCCACGGCGACAACGGCGCGGGCATCGGTGCCAGCCACCAAACTGGGTGGACGGGCTGCATTGCGCGCATCATCCAGGCAAATGGGCGTTTCACCGCCGAAATACTCGGAGAGCCGCATCTCGAGGAGCGTGTGATCAGAATGGGCCAGGAGCAGAGAGATTCAAGCGAGCGGCGATAGCAGCACACCTACGCGCAGGCCGTGATTCCCGGTCAGGATCCGGTTCAGGAGTGTGGTTTTTCCCGCTCCGAGAAAGCGCGGGTCAGGAACTCCTGAACCGGCCGGCAAGAGCGTGCACCTGCTCGGATTCAGCGACCTGCTGAATGCGCTCCGCCTGCTCGGACAAGCACCATGCGAAGTCGTCCTGCTCGGAGTGCAGCCGGAATCGACCAACTGGGGTGTGTCGCTCTCCCCGAGCGTCGCCGCGGCGCTCGATGATCTGCTCGCAGCAGCTCTAGCGGAGATCCACGGGTGGTTGCAAGGAGCCCCTGCCTGTATGGCGCTGGGTGGGTGACGCGTATCACAGCCAATTCCCTTTGCGCGAGCTACAGTTTGTTCAGTGCCGACGGCCTTCACCGAAGCGCCGGCAGATGCATCAGATGGAGGTGCCGTATGACACACACGATAATCGGACTGTTTCCAAACGTATTGAACGCAGAACAGGCGATTAACGAATTGAAGGCTGCCGGAGTCGCCGCGGATGACCTACGCGTTATCGCAGAGCCTCGGTACATGCATGTCACTGGGGTCCTGAGCACACCGGAGATTGATTTTTGCGCGGAGCTGGACCTGGATCTCAGAGCTATGGGAGTAACGGGACCGGAGGTTCAAGTCTACGTCCGGGGCATGCGCAATGGAGGAGTTCTGGTATTCGCGAGCGGGTCGATCGAGCAGGTTGAAAACTTTGCTTCGATCATGAACCGCCACGAAGCAACCAACGTCGAAGAGCTTACCGGCATGGAGCCGGTCCTTCCCGGGGTAGCGCACGAAAGCGCAATTCCGCCTCACGGCTACTCTGTACAGGCCGGAAGAGTGCGCTGTGCCGGCGGCGGGGCCCGCATGTTCGTGTGGTAGTTTCTGAATCTGGCAAACGCAGGGGCGGTGGCTCTCACACAATTGGCCGCCGCCCGGCGGCCGCCAATTCTCCCCTGCCTGCGTGTGCCCGTGGAATCGACTGACTTGTAGGCGCGCCTTTCGAGACCGAGCTGATCTGCCAGGGTGAAAATCGGTGCCGGTTCTGGAAAACTAGGCTTAGCACGCTGTCACTCCGGAAGCCCAGCCTGGCGCCCGAGAGTTCGACCATTTCAGCGCACTGCACACGGCAGCCCAGGGCACCCTCAACAACCTCACCTTCGGCCGATCCATCGGCCTGATATTCCAGCCAAGAGCATGGAGCCGATATTCTTCACCGCTTGGCAACACGGCCGGAGACGTAGAAATACCTTCTCAATATTCCGGCCACCTCTTGAGGCTGATTCAGGAGTGACGGACATCACTTCGCCTCACGACGATGATGAGCAAATATGATCCGACCGATGTTGAGGGTCTAGTCAGGAGGCTCAATATGGCCACAGTTCATCAACCTGCCAGGTGCACCGATCTGAAGATAAAGAGCATCGCTGTGCTTACCGATTTTTCACAGAATGCGGATACTGCACTTCAATATGCGGCAGTTTTTGCGCGAGTGCATGGAGCTACTCTGGTTTTGGCGCATGCGTACCTGCCGCCAACTTGTGCATATGCAGCTCCCGAGGCCGCTCTTGTGTATCAAGCCTTTGACGCCCGCCGGGAAGATTTGGAGAATCGTCTGCTCGAGGAGACGGAGGCTGTTTATCTCCGGGACATCAAATGCACCGCATTGGTCCGCATGGGAGGCCCCCGGGATTTGCTCGAAGACCTACAAGATGTGGATCTGATCGTTGTTGGAACGTCAGGTGAAACAGGAGTAGCGAAAGCAGCTCTAGGATCAACCGCCGAAGCAATCTTTCGCGCCTCCGCCATCCCTGTGTTGACAGTTGGACCTCGTTGCCGCTGCAGCGACACAAGAGAGACCGCACTGAGTACGGTTCTCTATCCCACAGATTTGTCTGCGGGAGCAGCAATCGCTTTGCCTTACGCTGTGTCCATTGCCAACGAGCATAATGCGGAGCTGGTTCTAGGGCGTGTTAACACTATTTCAATCTAACTCGTGTAAGTCGATGTAGATGGAAATTACCGAGGAACAATACGCACGGATCAAAGACAGCCTGCCGGTACAGCGGGGCAACGTAAGTTTAACCAAC
>JBAVYX010000170.1:0-17511 GCA_049588475.1 Silvibacterium sp.
GCGAAATAGGAGCCAAGCGTAGGGCTGATTAGGGGCTGGCGATGTCGTGGATCTCGACGATAGCCCTGCGGAGCAGCAAGGCCATGTCAGATCTCATCGAACATAGTTCCAAGTGGCTTTTCGCAGCACGGACGCACGATAAATCCCGACATGAAGCGCCACACACTGATATTGCAAGCCACCGGATCCGACTCTTCCGAGGGGTCCCATTCGGCCACTTTACTATTTGCTGTCCGTTCGAGAACTGTGGCCTCGTGCTCCTTCAACTGGACGGAAGGCCGGCTAATTGACATTTGAATACGTGCGAAAAGCACGATGACCTGCCTATGCTTCGCTGCTGTGAGGATCAGTCTCGCTAGTGCAGGCAGCGGGTCCGGGTGCAGACCTGTCTCTGGCTCATTAAGCACCTTAAGTTCGGGTAGACGTGGGGTAAGGAGAACAGCCGCCATAGGAGATAACCGAGCGTCGCATCCGACAACTCTGCTACTGGCAAGTGGACGCAGCTCACTGATAGGTCCACTTCTCTTGTCCCGAGAATGATCTGCCTCATCACAAATTTGGAAATCTATCTTTACCTCATACCAAACTCACAGGTCACAGAACGCACGAAAGGTAACCAACCTTACATTTATCACGCATATTTCATCGTTTGTCACTTAAAGCATACAGCTTGTCACGCTTTCTGAAACACGTATCTAAGGGTCTTCGATTATTCAGAATTCGGGAGAAACTCCCCGCCGGTTTCTGTCTAAGAGACATTCATCCGTTGTTTGTCACATAGATAGCCAAAATTCCCGGTTTGGTTACCTGCTTGCTAACTCGTTTTCAGGGTAGGAGGCCGGTGACATTACGTCGAGCGCAAAGAGGAACACGGCCATGCAGCTCCAGCCAGCGGGTCCTCGAGATCGCTCCTGAGAGCGCAACAAGCGCAACAGAGAGCTAACGATTGCGCACAGTTTCCAATTTGCGCAGACCCCTACCCGCAAGATTCTGGGAACACCACATGGAGGGAAGCAAATGGGATCGATTCGAACCGCATGGAACGCTGTTCTGCTACTCGCGGTTTTAGCCGGCGCGATATTGGCGAGCCACAATGCCGTTGGCCAAGGCATCACAACCGGATCCATTGCAGGCTCGATTGCCGACCAGCAAGAGGCCGTGGTATCGCAGGCCTCGATTACTGCTGTTGAAACCGACAGCCATGCCACGTTCAAGACAGTGAGCGGAGCCGACGGCTCGTTCATCTTCCACGATCTGCCCATTGGTACTTACACATTGCGAGTGGAAAGCGGAAACTTTACTCCGTTCGTTGTCAACAATGTTCGGGTGGTTGCCGGCGTCACCACCCAGTTGGGGGTCCAGAGGTTGACCGTTGGCTCATCGACAACGACGGTCACAGTAGAGTCAACCGCGCCAATCCTGGAAGTAACTCAGGCGCAGGTCACGACTACTTTCGATTCCACCGCGATTCAGAGCTTGCCACTGAATACGAACTTCGACAACCTGGCTCTTCTCGCGCCCGGCGTCGTGCAGACCCATGACGCAAGCTTCAGCAATTCAAATGGAGTCGGTATCTCGGCCAATGGCCAGCGCGGCCGCTCCAACAACTTCGAGATCGATGGACAGGATAATAACGACAACAATGTAGGCGGCCCGCAGGTCTTCTTCGGCAGCGCAGACGCAATATCCGAAATTCAGATCATCACCAACAACTTCGGAGCGCAGTACGGCCGCAACATGGGCTCCGTGGTGAACTATATAACAAAGTCCGGTACGAACAGCTTCCATGGCAGCGGCTTTGAATACTACACCGGCTCCTGGGGCAGCTCCCTGCAAAACGGGCAAAAGAGTCCACTGTTCGGATTCTGCACCGCCGGAGAAGATCCGGCGACGACCGGATGCACCCCGATCACTGTTCCTCGCTATGTCGATAACAAATTCGGTGGAACACTAGGCGGCCCTATCCTCAGGGACAAGCTGTGGTTTTTCTGGAGCACCTACTGGGATCGAACCCGCGAGGGCGGCTCACTTGCCACCTCACAAGGCGCCGTAACGCCAACGCCAAACGGTCTGGCGCAGTTGCAGGCGGCGTTTCCCGGCAACCCGGCCGTTGCTTCGGTGGTAAACCAAGGTCCGTATGGGATCAAGACTGGGAATCCAACACCGATATCGAGTTCAATAGCCACGCAAATGGTTACAGCGGATGGAGTAAACTTCGTTCCAATAGAATTTGCCCAGGTATCGAGAACGGTTCCGGCCCTGTTCAACGATGGAGAGCAGCTGGGACGCGTGGACTGGGAGCCCACGACGAAAGATCGCTTCTTCGTCCGCTATTATTATCAAAACGACACGACCACCGGCGATCTGGCGAACGGTCCGGCTGCCCTCGCAGCTGGCGGATACATTGATATAACGGGCAGAACCCACTCCATCGGCGCCGACTGGACGCATACTTTTTCGCCTGCCTGGATCAATCAGCTGCGATACAGCTTTCAGCAGGCAGTGAGCGGCTTCGAGGGGGGCGGCGTTCCCGCTTGCACCATAACTGACTTTACCGCATGCCCGACTGCCGTTGCTTTTTCGGATGGCACCGATTTCGGCTACGGCTACGCCACCAATTTGCCGCAGGAAAAATTCATCAAGATAACCCAAATCCAGGACAATGCAAACTGGAGCCACGGCAATCACAACATTGCGTTCGGGGGGGCGTTCGAGTATCAGAATTCTCCCAGCACCTATCTGCCGAATTACAACGGCTCTTTTACCTTTGCGGACTTCAGTTCCATTCTTCAGGGAAATGGTTTTCTTAATTTAACCAATGGCACCCCAACAATTCCCTTCACGGAAAACGATGTCGCCCTCTACTTTCAGGATGACTGGAAGATCCGTCCGGACCTCACGCTCAATCTGGGATTGCGCTGGGAGTTCTTCGGCCAGGCGGCCAATGTGCTCCATAATCTAACGGTGCAACGCCAAACCGGGCCCAATCCATTCTGGGATACCTCCCTTCCGCTCTCCGTGACCACTTTCCAGAAAGTTCCTAACCGCTGGAAGAACTACCAGCCGCGGATTGGTTTTGCCTACAACCCAAACCACGGGCGGCTTGTGGTTCGCGGGGGATATGCCATCAATTTCGACCCTGCTTTCTACAACATCTACGGCAACGCGGCCATTCAGGCGCCAGTATCGATTGCCGGAGGCATCACTTGCGGCGGAGGATTTGAATGCCTACCGGCCACCGGCACCACGGGCGCGACGGTGCGGGCACAGAACCTTGGGGCAATCCTACCTGGCCAGGACCCACGTTTTTTTGTTGAAGCGCCTCTTTTGCCCAACTTCCGCAATCCTTACACGCAGACCTATTCCCTGGGCATTCAGTATGGAATCGGCAACGCGGCGGTTGTCGAAGTGCGCTATGTAGGCAACCACACCGTGGCCCTTTTTCAGGCGCTGAACGGAAATCCAACGCTCGAACCGCTGGCCTCGGCGTTTCCCAGCTATGTTTCTCCGAGCGCATTATGCCAGGACTCGACTGCTCCTGGATTCCAGACTCTAAATTGCAACGTGGGAGCGTTTCAAGCCGCGGTCGGCAACACCGCCTTCTCGAATTACAACAGCCTGCAGACGAATGTGACCACCCGCGCCTTCCACGGGCTGACCGGAACGCTGCAGTACACCTACAGCCGGACGATCGACAATACCAGTGAAATACTTCCCACCGGCACCGGAGGCAACACTCTGGAGTTTGCGCAGAATCCCTTGAATACCGATTTGGGGGAGCGAGGAGTGAGCGGCATCTCTTATCCCAACGTCGTGGCATTTGGCTTTGTGTATGAAACTCCGAAATTTGTCCAGGGAAATGGATTTCTGACCAAGGTGGCGAACGGCTACTCTCTCAATCTGGTGTACGGGTACAACAGCGGGCAGCCATTGACGCCGTACCAGGGACTTCAGGGCAACGGACCGGGTGGAACCTACTGCGATGACAATTTCAATACATTCGTTCTGGGGGTGAGCAGCTGCCGACCGATCCTGACGAACGCAAGCGCTCCGAATTCGCCATCGTCTTACATCGCCAATAACATTGCGTCGGCTAACGCTCTCAACAATCCCTTTCCTGGAGTGGGCCGTAATACACTACGCGGACAATCCTGGAATAATCTGGATTCGAGCATCTTCAAGACGACTCCGATCACCGAACGTATAAACTTGCAACTGCAGTTGAATGTTTTTAACACTTTTAACCGCCAGTTCCTCGGAACACCCGGCGCTTTTCTGGAATCACCCACTTTCCTTTCCACAGCGTTTAATCAAGGTTCGAACCGCACAGTGCAGCTGGGAGGGAAGATCATCTTCTAAATCCGTGCCTCAGCTGAAGATGTTGCGGCAGTTCCCATCGCCTCGTCGACAGAGGCCCGGACTTCTGTCGGCGTATGGAGTGGGCGCTGCGCTGGTGGCTACGGGATTGGCGATGCTCGCCAACTGGCGGGCCCGGGTGGCGACCACGAATCTGGGTATCGTGGTGTGCGTCGCGGTGGCTCTTGTCTACCTCCCCATTCTCGCCGCGCATCCCGGCGTATATTGACGTCGGCATGAACTACTTTGCCGACACGCTGTTCTTCGGGGGCGCCCTGCTGGTTCTGGTCGGCTCCATCCAGCCAGAGTATCGGGAACGATCCGCCGTCGCCGAACCGATCGCGGCGAAATTCCCGACAGGTGGATGAATCTGCAGTTCAACCCGTCCCGGCATTGTCAGCGGCACCGAACCCGCGGGGTGAGCTTCGCGAACTTCGGCACCGAGCCATTGTAGATTGCCTTTTCGGTCCAGACGGATTGGTCGGCTATGCGTTGGACCCTGCTCGAAGTCGCCTTCCGTATTGCACATGTCTTCAACGTCCCACTTGAGCAGGTCTTCCAGTACGAGGCACCTTCCAAACGCGCGAAATAATTCGATATCCGTTGCGTTGTCATGGCAAGAATTAGATCAACGTTGAGAGAGCCCGTTTTGGAAGTATCCAATTCGGTCTAATGAAATGGCAGCTATATCCGTTTGGAATTCGTTCCAGGTAATCCTGATGCTCAGGCTCTGCCTCCCAGAAGGTGCCTGCCGGCACCACCTCGGTAACAACCTTGCCGGGCCATAACCCGGAAGCATTCACGTCGGCGATTGTTTCTTCCGCGATCTTTCTCTGTTCATCAGTCGTATAAAAGATCGCCGAACGGTAACTTGTCCCGCTATCGTTTCCCTGACGGTTTGAGGTTGTCGGGTCGTGGATCTGAAAGAAGAACTCCAAAATCTTCCGATAGCTGATCTTCTGAGGGTCGAAGATAATCTCGATCGCTTCGGCATGACCTTCATGATTGCGATAGGTCGCATTTGCGACATCGCCGCCTGTATATCCGACTCGCGTGAAAATCACGCCTGAGTAGCGACGCAACAGATCCTGCATCCCCCAAAAACAGCCACCGGCAAGAACTGCGCGCTCGTTTGATGAGATCATGTCGTTCCTTTCGCCCCTTTGTCTCAAACAGTTTAAGGTAGTCGCCGTAGCCTTCGCTCTCAAGCTCATCGAGAGGGATGAAGCGCAAAGAGGCGGAGTTGATGCAGTAGCGAAGACCGCCAGCGTCCTTGGGGCCATCATCGAAAACGTGCCCCAAATGACTGTCGCCGTGGGTCGATCGTACTTCCGTTCGACTCATGCCGTGACTGCCATCGGGCCGTTCGTCCATGTTTTCCGTTTCGACTGGTTTCGTAAAGCTCGGCCAACCGCAGTTGCTGTCGAATTTGTCCAGGGACGAGAATAGGGGTTCCCCTGAAACAATGTCCACGTAGATGCCAGGCTCGTCGTGATCCCAATAGGCATTCTCGAAAGGCCTTTCGGTTCCGTTCTGCTGCGTGACCTGGAACTCTTCAGGAGAGAGGCGAGAGATGGCCTCCGCGTTCTCGTGTAGTTCGGCAAGTATATACCTCGCAAGAATCTGGGCAGCAGGTGGGTAGTGCAGAGTGCTGTTTATTGCTCGACGACGCGGTGAAACGAAGAAACATGGTTAGGACGGTACCGGAATGGCCCTCGCGTTGACTGCGACGAACGGAAATAGGTTGCCAGAAGTTTAACAGTTACGAAGTATGCCGCAAGCGCGTGCTGCACATAGTCGATGCGGATGAGGGGCCGGCCGCGCTGACGCTGACTAAACGAATCCTCCATGGGCTCGCGGATGCAGGCAAGAAGTTGTCATGATGCCTACTTGTCGCTGCCGGCAAAGGTCAATACCGTCACAAATTACCCGGGCAGGACTGCCGCTCGAGTTTCCTCACTCAGTTTAAATTCAATGGCCAATGCGGCTAACAGCAATTCAAGACGAGTTAGCCACGCTCTAGAAGATGTTTCTGTGGACCCCTCGCAAACTCTGCCTTCCAGAAGCGGACTGACGAAGTGTCTGAGATGGTCAACCCAAATGAAATCCTGATCAATTGCATAAAGCGCTTCGAGCGACATCATCAGCCAATGATCCGTGAACACTACTCGGGTCGAAGGTGCAATGGTGTGGTGCGCTACAAGGTAACGTGCGCCTCGAGAAGCATACTCCAGGAACGTCCCATTTTAGTAAGGCGAGATGCTGCGCAGAGCGCAAGTATGGCTTCGCCGGGATAATACTGCGATTGAAAGGGTAATTCTCGCCTTGTCGGGAAGTCACACTTCGAAACAAATCGGCCATCTTGCTTCTGCTGAGATACAGCTAGTTGGCGAGATTGTTCAGGAGTTCCAACTGCTGGCCACTAACGGAGGCAGATTGTTCGATTTTTGCAGCAAGAGCGAGAGCAGTACCACCGAGCTTTGTCACTCCCTTCTTGACGTGAAGCGAAACCATTTGGCTTTCGCGGCCCCTTGTCTCAAGAAATCTGGACGTAAGCTTGCCCCCGTCCGGGCGAGTGATTGCGGTTTGCGCGACGGCTGAAGTTGCACACATCACCAGAGAGAGAGCTGGGCCGTACATCACTCGATGCAAGCGGAGATCTCCTTGAATACTGAACCGTTGACGCTGCGGCAAAAGTTCCGCCTGTGCGCAATGTGCTGTGACGAGCGACAGCTAGGTTCAGAGCGGTTGGTCCGCAAGCCACGGGATTGAATCGCCCGGCCGAATGCCAAACCGGATCCGGGTTCTCGTCCAGCGGTTCAAGTTTTTGCTTAATTCGCTTCGAACTCAGTCTCGATTCCGAGACCGGTTCGAGGGCGTGGCCTGGATTCGGCAATGTGGAGGCCCAAACGACTTAGTGGAACAATCCGCAGTCCTTTCTCGTACCTCCCAAAGAGGGGAACCTTCCAAATCTGGGTACACCCGGGTCCAGACCTGATCCCTCGGGAGATGTGCGGAGAGTGATTATGGGGAAGACTATCTGTTCTGTTGCTCTGGTTGGGCTGTTGCTGTTCAGTGTTGCAGGTCACCACGCGAATGCAGCTCCCGTTTCGAAAGAAGACGGCGGCACAGTCGTCATCACCTTCAAGGATGGACATCAGCAAAGCATTCCTGTCTCAGCCATCGCGTCAATGGAATTTAAATCGGCTTCGGGAGTTGCAATGCCAATCGCGATTCCTGCCCCGCTCGTGTCGAGCAAGCGCCATTTTGTGGGCAAATGGTTGGTAGGAGAGGGAAATGGGATTCCTTCTACATCACTCTAAAAGAGAATGGCGAGGCCACCAAGTCGATCGGTGCCGCCCATGGCACATGGGTATACGTAGATGGGGAGGCGCGCATTACCTGGGATGACGGCTGGCATGATGCCATCCGCAAGGTCGGATCCAAGCATGAGAAATTCGCTTATGCCCCAGGAAAATCGTTTTCAGATAATCCGACGAACGTAACCGAAGCGCGTAACGCTAGCCCGCAGCCAATTTAGACTGCAGGGAAACCTCATATGGAGCAGACGATCGCATCTCGACTTGTTCTGGAGAGGGGCGGATGGGGCAAATCGGGACCACCTGGTCGGATACGCATATCGACAATGCGAGTGGCATGCTCCTTTCCCGCTCACACCACCCGGCGCTGCGCGCTAACAAGCGATAGTGCAGGTCCAGCGATATCCCGTGACAGGCTTCCGATGACGGCACAATGTTTCATCGTGTTCGCCTTGCTTCCGTCCGCTGCCTTTGGCCGGCGTCGCCTTTGCCTTTGTCCATGCCAGCCGCCGACGTCTTCGATCGCGGTCTGCCAGCAGTCATCGATTGGGCCAACGATTGTGCCGTTGGTCGCGGGCGGAATGTCGAGGACTGGTTCGAAGGTCTGACTGGAAACCCCGTTAAAGATGACTACAGTTTCCGGATCAAAACTTTTGGTTTGGCTATTGAAGAGTTTTTGGCAAAACGCACTGAGGGGAAAATTCACCGCAACGATAGAAAGCGCAGCTTTTTTGCAGAAGAAGCCGTCGCGTGGAATTCATGAACAAATCCTCCAGGCTGATTCCATTTTGGAGGTTTCGTTTGCCAGTTGTGCTTTTTTAGTGAGATTTAATTGGGACGGTGTCGCGCCTAGGATTTGCGTTGACAATGTCCCTCGGCTAAGGGAGACTTGCTCTGTTTCACGAATTCCCCGACAAGCTGCAGGCGCCTTCCCATCGGCAAGGGAAGATTCTCATGTCGGGAACTGATGTTCTTTCCCAGTCATAGACAACGTCTTGTTGCCTCGACTGTATTTTTGTTGCTGCTATGGTTTTTCCCCTCTCTGTAATTTCGCTCCGAACGAAAGGACAGAGGTCAAGAAATGTGCTCATCACAGGCGATTTACCGCCGCCAGTTTGCCCGCGTCTTTCTATCGCTGTCCTTCCTTCTGGCATCGATTACGCTCTGTCAAAATTCGGTACTCGGACAACAACGCATCTTCTCGCCCGAGCAGCCACAGCAGAGCCACAGATTGAATCTGCGATTCTCCGCGGAACAGCCGCGCGCGCTTGCGATGGTATCGGGCGACTTCGATGAAGACGGCGTGCCCGATCTTGTGATCGGTTACGGCATGGAAAAGGGGGGCTTGATTGCGCTGCTTCGCGGTAATCCCGATGCCATTGCACCGCGAACAGAGGCCAGCTGGCTCGCGGCCGGCAGGCATGAATATATCGATCCCTTCATCCAGCGACCGAAGCCGATATCGACTAAGACGCCGCCCAACCTAATGCTTTCTGTCGATGTCAACGGCGATGGACACCTCGACCTGGTCTATGCGGCGCGCGGCAGTAGAGCTCTGCATATCTTGTTTGGAACGGGCCAGGGGACATTCTTGCAACGGCCGGTTTCGATCGACCTCCCTGGAGGCATTACTGCGCTGGCGTCATACCGGCCAGGCATGCCGTTGGCTGGCGAAGCCGTGATCGTGGGTTACACGTCCGGGGTAGGCGGCAGACTCGGCATCGTAAGTTATGGTGCAACAGGACTGACGATGAAGGCGTCGTACACGCTCCCCAATGCGCCCACCATGTTAGCGGTCGCGAACCTCGACACCGATTTCATCCCTGACACCGCGATTGTCGCGGGCGGCGAACTTCTTGTCCTTCATGGCAAGAACGTGATCAATGGTGGCGGGCAACTCGAAGTACTGCCAGTCAACGGCGCAGAAGCCGTCACAGCCGGCGAATTCCTTTTCGATCGACACGCGCAGATGCAGCTCTCCGTGGTCACCTCCAGTGGCAGGGTCGTTATTCTCGCGCATCAAGGTTTCGACCCAACCCCATACCCCCCTCAGCAGATCGTAGCGGCACGCCACAGCAAGGTCCCACCTTCGTTGGCGCAACAGGCCGGCAATACAGGAAATGAGCCGTGGGTCGAAGTGGAAAGCCACTCCGAGGTGATCCTCCATCCGCACGGCTCGGTAGCGCCTATTCTTTTGCGCTCTCGGCAGAGCGGCAGCGGGGGTGATGATCTGGTTGTAGTGGACCCTGCGGGCGAGCAACGAGCGGTGATCAGCCATCCCGCGACTGTTCCTTCACTCCGGTCCACCACGTCGTCAAGTTTTGTGCGATCCGGCATGATGCAGCCTGGAGTCGAAGGACTCTCTCCAAGCCATGTCGCCGTCAGCAACCTGTCGTCCGGCGAAGTTGTCGCGGCGATTCCTATGCGAGTGAACGCGGACGGGCGACAGGGACTCGTGACCCTGTACGCGACCGACCCGTCGCCCGAAATCAGCGTGCCTAGCGCGGGAAATACCTTCTACGTGAACGTATTCGCAGACAATGGAGGGAATTCGACCGATGCGCCAAGCGCCACACGCTGCACGCAGGGCCAACCCGTGTCGAACCCTTGCACGCTCCGAGACGCCATTACCTATGTGAATAACGATGCGGCAGACAATATCAACGCGGGGAAATCTGACACCATTATGGTGCCGAATGGTACCTATCCGCTGACGTGGCAGGCGGGAACGCTTGATACCAATGGGAACGCTGTGACTCATCTGGAGATTCTGGGTCCGGTGACCATCATCGGGGGCACAGCAGCGATTATCGACGGTCACCTCAACGACACGGTCTTCACCATTAATCCAGGCTCAGTCGGATATTACAGTACCATTGGGGGCTCCGGTGCCTCCCTCGCCTTCAATACGACGCTCGAAAATCTGACGGTTGAGAACGGCAAGAACGCAAACAATCCCATCAACAGCTCGACCGGGCTTTTCAACAACGCTAGCGGGGGCATCAACTGGGATGCCTTTGGCACCGGGAATCTGACCCTCACTAACTGCACCGTTCAGAATAACGAGATCACCTGGGGCGCCGGTGGTGGCATCTGGGCTGAAAACTCGGCAGGCGGTGGAACCGGAACCCTTACCATAAGTGGAGGCAGTGTTTCGAACAACTCGACTTCGGAATCGGGCGGCGGAATCTACATAGCTTTCCCTGCTTCCGCTCTCACTGTATCCAACACGACGATCTCAGGCAATAAGGCCTCCGTCACCGTCAACCCTGGTGATCCTGGAGGCGCAGATGGCAGCGACGCAGGCGGCGGAATCTTTCTTACGGCCCGGTCAGGTTCGGGCACACCGCAAACCACGCTGAGCGGCCTTACGATCAGTTCGAATACCGCCAACGGTGCGGGCGGCGGTATCAATACGGGAACGGGTATAGTGCTCACCACATCCGTGCTAAGCAGCAACTCCTCCACCTACGCCACTTCGACGGGGCAGTCGGATAATGGAGAAGAGTATACGGGCGGTGGTTTCTGGAGCAATATCGTATCTCCAGAGGTTGCCCCGACGATCACCAGCACGAATTTTCTGAATAACTCCGCATACTCGGCGGGTGGCGCGATCGCACAGGGAACTGAAACAACCGCCAACGGAAACAGCCTGCAGATCAGTCTGAGCCGAATCTTTGGAAACACATCAACTAACGGCGCAAGCGGTCTGGCCCTTGGCCAGCAAAACGCAACCGGAGCGTTCGGGGGAACCGTTACCGCCACCAACAATTGGTGGGGATGCAACGCCGGTCCATTGATCAGCGGCGATGGCTGCGACCAGGCAGCGAAATACCCCATCGGCACTGCATCCGGAACTCTGATTGTCGCTCCGTATGCACAGTTTCTCCTCAGCGCGACTCCTCCAACCAATATTCCGATCGGCAGCAGCATTGGCCTCAACCTCAGCCTGAACACAAATTCCAACAGTCAGTCGATTACGGGTGCATTTCCCGCGGTATCGAATACAAACTATACCTATTCGTTCACTGTTTCAGGCGTGACTGCGGATTCGATACCCGTTGGCACATTCAGCACCGGAGGCATCGGTGCCGCGACCCTCACGCCCACGAGTACCGGCTCCGGCACGGTTTCTGCAACGTTCGACAACCAGACGGACTCCGTGCCCTTCACTGTGCAAGCCGTTTCGACGTCGCTGGCGATTACGTCGACTCCCAGCACGATTTTCGTGTACGGTCAGCCTTCGTCCTTCACCGTTCAGCTCACGCCCGGCAACGCTACGGGCATCACGACAAGTGACTTCACGGTGACAGTGGATGGCTCGTCTGTCGGGTACGGGTTGACATTAATATCGAATAATAACTATCAGCTCACGGGGCCGTTTAACTCGATACCTCCGGGCGTCAACCATATGCTCAAAGTCAGCTTCGCGGGCACCGCGAGCTTCGCGGCCACCAGTACATCCGTTAACCTGACTGTTTCGCAGGGATCCGTGACCATCGGCGATACGATCACGCCTCCAAAGCCTGTGCAAGGACAAGGTGGAACCATCAACGTGACCGTCACCCAGGTGGGCACCGGAGCCCAGCCGACAGGTTCGCTGAGTTACGCGTTTGACGGCGGGAGCAGCACCGCGGTTTCGCTGGTCGCCGGGGCGGCAGCCGTACCCATTCCCACGACTATCCCGACCAGCGGCCACATTGTGAAGCTTACCTACAATGGAGATACGAACTACTCCGCGGCTACGATCAACGTGTCTTTCAACGTCGACGCGCGATCCCAGACGACGATTGCGGCGATAACCTCAACCACGGCTACGATCAATGTCTTTGGCTTTGGATTCAGCGCGCCGAGCGGTCAGCTTGCCTTCACTGACATGACCACGGGCAATCCAGTCACGGCTCCAGTGACGCTCGATACCTCCACGGCCGCAACATCACTGCTGCCCCAGGTGACAACCAGCACTGGCGCAAACACTCTTCCTGACTGGACAACTCTGGGGGACATCAACGGCGATGGCAAGCAGGATCTCGTCACTTCGCTCTACAACACCGATTCGGTGAGCGTGCAGCTGGGCAATGGCGATGGTACCTTCCAACCGGCGACGACGACCCTGATTATTGCGGGCTTCGGTCCTGCGGAGTGCCATCTGGTGAGCCTGCGAGGTAACGGGACGCTGGATTTGATCGTCGGCAGCTTCAATCTGAATGAGATTGCCGTACTGCTTGGAAATGGCAATGGAACTTTTCAGCCCCCGGTGTTCTACACCGTCGGTACGGCAACCAATACGCCCACCTCACTCACGACTGGCGATTTCAATCATGACGGCAAACTGGATGTGGCGCTCGCGAATACCGGGAACAATACCGTCAGCATTTTTCTCGGAGATGGGACCGGCGCGCTTACGCCGCTGGGTTCACCGATCAACGTAGGTCGCATCCCCCAGGCCATTCGCGCGGGCGATTTCAACGACGACGGTTACTCAGACCTGGCTGTAGCAAATTACAGCGATGGGACCGTGACCACCCTTCTGAACAATCAGAACGGAACGTTCACCGCAAACACGATCGGAGTGGGGAGCGGCGCCGGTTCGGGGCCGCAAGCGCTGGCTATTGACGGCGCCGGTGCCTCACTGTTGCTGGCCGTCGCGAACTACAAGGACAATACCGTCAGCGTGATGCAAAGTCAGGGCAATGGAAACTTTGGCGCGCAAACCATCATTCCCGTCGGGATGGGGCCGGACGATGTGAACTTCGCCGACTTTAATGGCGACGGTCTTCCGGATCTCGTTGTGTCCAACTACATCAGCGGCAGTGTCAACCTGATGCTAGAGAACCTGGCGGGAGGCTATTCAGTGCTTGGCCCATTCAAAGTAGGAAATAATCCTTACTCCGCCGCGGTTGGCGATCTCGACTTGGACGGCACACCGGACATTGTGGTCTCCAATTGCTTCAGCAACAATACGGGAGTGCTGCTCAGCGGAACCCAGATTTCCGTGCCGTATACCGGACTATCCTTCACCCCTGGACACATGCTCAATGCCACCTATACACCGGACGGCGCCAGCAATTACGGATCGAGTACATCCCCTAACGTCACTGCTCCATAACAGAAAAAGGAAAAGGAGATTCCATCGGAATCATGATAGACAGCAACGAAGTGAAGCAAGATGCAAGCAAGAATCAAGCACCACAGTCTTCCCTCGAGACTGCAAATTCGCCCGAGACACCGAGTCGTCGTGAACTGATCGAACGTTACGGTAAGTACGCGATTGTAGCCGCTCCCCTTCTTATATTTGTGTCGAAGGCCAGCGCCATTCACAGCAAGCCTTAGCCCGACGGACTGCCGTCTTGCCAGTCGTGCGGGTGCCAGTTTTATTTACTGGCACCCGCGTGTGCAAGGGACCAGAAGTCATATTCGCGGAGGAAACAGAATCCGCCACACCACGGACGTACCGTATTTCCGCAGCAGGCGATAGGGTCGCAAGAAGAGATCTGAAACCAGACTGGACAACTTGATATGGGCTTCTTCTAGCAGTGCCTCCAATTGATTTCTGCAGAGGTACTTTGTCACACGTCCGTTGATACCTCGAGCGCGTTAGGGTTCGCCACAGGCACTCTTCGGCATCGGGTACGAAGCTCAGAATGAGCTCCTGCGATACCAGCCGTTTCATCAAACGTTCTGCGTCTCGAAAGCCTCGCTTACGCCCGCGACGCCCGGGATTGGATAAGGCTTGCGCCAGATGAAGTTTTCTGCACATCCGGCCTGCACCTTCCCGACTCTCACACACATCGGCCTCCAGTACCGCTCCAGCGCTCCCCAAACGGGCTTCCAATATTGCACGGTTGATTCCATCACCGCTTCCTCGACCTGCTGCTCGATCAGCGATTCCGACAGCACTCGCAACTGCTCAGATTGCTGCCGTACCAGCGTCGCTCGCGTCAAACTTACATTAACCTGGGCCTCGGGCTATCGCCGCTCCGACAGGAGGAGAGACGACGCACCACTTATTCACTCGATCACGCACGCTCCGGATCAAACTTACCTTCGGCTTCAGCATCTCCATTGTCATTTCGATCTCGCCACTCCCAGCCATTTTGATTATGGCTCGGCTTTAAGCGATTTTCATGGAGTTTCGCGGGCCGAAGGCCCCGGTAAACTTACATGGATGGCGATTTATGGTTAGCTGAGAATAAAGTTAAACGGGATACGGTGCACGCCCAGTTGTTTTGCTCTGCATTACTTAGGTCAGCTGCGCCGGTGCCAGATATTGCATCTCATTACAGGAGATAGTCGATTGTCCATGGCGCACTGACATTGCGATTGCCCGCCAGCAGTAGCAATGCCAATTGCGATACACGGCGCGTTTCTTCGCTTGCCAGATGGCGGCGCAGCGCATCGTAACTTGATGGCATACCTCTGCAGGTCTTCCGCGGTTTTTTTCTAGCAACTCCGCATGGGACGTCAGTAGGTCCTGCGCCTGTTTGCCCGAGGGAGACAGCAGGCTGGCACGCGCACCGTCCGCTGCAGCAGCTAGTGATTTCACCGCTTCCGACCTCCTCTACCGCTCTCCGTTTCCTGTCGATCTCCAGCAAGTACCTGTTGCTACCCTGGGTAGTTTCGACGGGCGCGAAGTGTTCCTCACGGTCGGATTTTCCCAAAACAAATTCGCGCAGGTCGCTCAGTCTCGCGAGGAGCTTCGTGTAGGGTTCTTCATATTCTGGTTGCTCTTGCAATCTTGACCTTTCAAGGAGGAAGGTCATGGTGCGCTCGTAGATATTCAGGAGGAACGAATGCGCACGTTCTTCGAAGAGAAAGCGCGACAGTTCATTCTCGAACCAAGGAATTCCACTTTCCTCAAGTTGAAGGGCATCCTGGGCTTGTTTTGCCTCCAGGCCTAGCCGGGCCGAAATAGAAAATATCGGGGACACATCCGCGAATCGAAATTCCCTGAGGCGCTCTGCGACAAACCGCAGCGCATCCTCACGGTTTGGAATACGAACCGTGTCCTGCTGGTTCACCACAACGTGGTACCATTCACTACGCTCGCATTGGTCGTTGCTTGTCAGCTTTTGCTTTGCATCAGATCAACCGCTCTTTTACGCAGAGCCTAGGGAGCAAAATGAGTTTCGCGAGTCGTGGAACTCGCCTCAACGGCCGATCAGATAGCCTCATTATTTTCAAGCCCATGCATCTGGCGCGACGAAGGTTGATTCGCGTCTCGATCTTCCTTCAAATCCTGCCTGGCATGTTCCTTGGTTTTGGTCATTGCTGGAGCCAAACAGCCTCAACTGGCGCTCTGATCGGTCAGGTGCTTGATCCCTCGGGGAAAGCGATCGCTCATGCTTCGGTCGAAACAGAGGATCCGGATCTGGGGGTCAGCCGCTCGACTCTCAGCGATGACGAGGGTCGTTTCGCCTTGCCGCTTCTGCCGCCCGGGACGTACGGGTTGAGTGCAACAAAGACCGATTATTCTCAGGTACAAGCAATCTCGGTGCAGGTCGTTGTGACCGAAACCGTTCGTGTGTCAATTCCAATGAAGGTGGCTGGAATCACACAAAATGTTGCAGTCCAGGCCAATGTCTCTCCGCTGCAAACCGATTCGATTGCTCTCGGCCGCGTCGTTGACAACCGCACGATTCAGTCATTACCACTGGCAGCCCGAAATTTCACGCAAATTGTGGATCTCTCGCCGGGCATACTGACCGGTGTAAATAACGCGGGTGAATTGGGCCTCGGCGGGAGCGGAATGGCCCAGATCGATCCCGGAAATGATGGAATATTTGCCCACGGACTACGCTCCTATGACAACAGCTATGAATTCGACGGCGTTCCGGTCACCGATCTGCAAGGCAGCAATATCGCAAGCGGTGGAATTCCCATCCCCAATCCCGAGTCAATCCAGGAATTCAAAGTTCAGACTGGCCTCTATGACGTGTCGTTCGGAGAGCACGCGGGCGCCAGCGTCAGTCTTGTAACGAAATCGGGCGCGAACAGCACCCACGGAAGCGTCTTCGAATTCTTACGAAACAATGTATTGAACGCGAACGATTATTTTCTCAAGGGTGCCGATCAACCACGTCCCGACCTGAAGCAGAACCAGTTTGGATTCGCGGTTGGGGGACCGGTCCGCCACGACCGCTTTTACTACTTTGGGTCATATCAGGGAACACGGCAGAGCAATGGTCTGGCAGCAGGCCAGGCGCGGATCTCCTGCACTGCGAGCGTAGTTATCCCACCCCTCACCAACGACCGTTCGGCTCAGGCGCTTGGGGCAATGTTCGCCGGAAGCAGCGGAGCATTTGGAGGCGTTGCCATTCAGCCTGACGGTTCCAATATCAATCCGGTGGCCCTCGAAATCCTGAATTTCAAGCTGCCGAACGGCGCCTATCTCATCCCCACCCCACAGGTCGTCAATCCCTCCCTGCCGTTGGCAAGTCAAGGATTCAGCACTATCAGCACCCCCTGTACATTCAACGAGGATCAATTCCTTACGAACTTCGATGCCAATCTGTCGCAAAACTCCAGCGTCGCGGTTCGATTCATGTGGTCGGATGGCACGATGAAGATCACGTTCCCTGGAAATGGTCTGAATGGGACCGGCAATATTGCCGGCTTTCCCAGCAATGTCGACAATCGTTTCCGGGTGGCCTCGATTTCCTGGGTGCAGGTCATTTGGCCTCAACTACTCAACAGTGTTCGCTTTGGATACACCAACACGATCGGATCCAGTTCGGCTCAGGCGCCCTTTGCTTGGTCTGATCTCGGAGTTGCGGCGGGCGCCATGAACAACGAGAACGGATTGCCGAGCCTCGGCATTGAGGGATCAATCAAT
>JBAVYX010000171.1:0-15227 GCA_049588475.1 Silvibacterium sp.
CCCCAAAACAGGAAGGCCCCGTTCTCCAATCAGGAAAAACGGGGCCATCACTGCAAGCAGCCTGTAAGCCGAATTCTGTCGAGGACGGCCATTCCTCTAGGCGATGCATCGCTGCAGCGCTCCAGCAACCTACCCGGAGGTTTTCGCCGGATCTGAAATCAGGCCCGTAACCCGCGTTGGCGCACCGGGCCGGCACGCATCCGCAGCCGATCGGGTCGGGCCGCGAATTTCCTCCCTATTTGGTCTTGCTCCGTGTGGGGTGTACCCTGCCCCCGACGTTACCGCCGGGGCGGTGCGCTCTTACCGCACCTTTTCACCCTTACCCTTCGTCCCTTGCAGGACGCGGGCGGTATATTTTCTGTGGCACTTGCCGTCTCGCGGCCTTGACGCCGCGATCCCGGACGTTATCCGGCACACTGCCCTGCGGAGTTCGGACTTTCCTCTCCCGGACTTGCTTGCGCTTGTCCGGCAGCGGCCGCCCGGCCTGCCTGCATGTCTGATGATACCAGCTAAGAACCCGTCAGCGAAGAACCGGATTGCTAAGAGGCACCCGTTCGTGCCTCAAGTGATCTCACTAGCGCTGTTCAGGCGTTCAAGAAGCAAGTCGACTATCGGTTCCTGACTCTTTAGGATACGCTCGCGGGCCTCTTCGACGTTGAACCAGGCGCCGCGGTCGACTTCAGGGATTTCGATCTTGCGCCCCGAACGCCGAGGCCATTCGATCAGGCACATATTGCTTCTGAGTTTCGCCGGATCGCAGTCGCCCTCGACGGCCCATACGGATACGATCTTTCCGCCCGCCTGTTTTACTGTGCCCAGATCGACGAAGTTCCCTTTGGCGGCGAAACCTGTTTCTTCGGTGAATTCGCGCCGGGCACCATCGAGAGGATTCTCGCCCTCGGCGTATTCGCCCTTGGGGATAGACCAGGCTCCAAGGTCGTTCTTTGCCCAGAACGGGCCGCCGGGATGCACCAGGAAGATCTCGATCCTCCGGTCCCGCAGCCGATACATCAGTAATCCGGCGCTCTGTTTTGGCATACAGCACCCCGCACTCCAAAGTAATATCTTCCCAGCATGCCTGATCTCGGCGCACAATCCATGGAAGTCGCTTCCGACGTCACGCTCCAGGGCTCTGTGCTGGTGCTATTGCAGTTCAATGTGTGCGACTCAATCCGGCTGGACCAGCTGCGCGAGCTGATCGATGCGAGCATCGTGGAACAGCATGCCCTGAACCGTCCAGCGCCGGGGTACGTGCGCTACCAGAGGCCGCCGGTCTTGGAGCAGATCGAAACGCTGACACTGGAGAGCGGGGAGCAACTGCATGGAGAGATCAAGTACTACGACTACGGCGTGATCAGCGTGGTCTTCGAGCTTGGTTTTGCCGGCGGATGGGAAAAGCTGACAAGCCTAGCCAGCCGATGGGTGTGGGATGTGGACTTCGCGGCACAGGCGAGGGAGATCGTCCACCGCAGGCTGGAACACGCCGGTCCGGCGCTGGTCAAACCATACGAAGGGTGGCTGAGCGAGGACTACCTGATCTTCCACATCCGGGAGATCGTTGACCCACAGATTGTAAACCCGAAAGCAGAGCCCAAAGACGGGTGCTCGATATCGGTTGCCGATCTGATTCACACCCACGGCGCGCGCATCGCGCAAGTCGTGCGCGGCGACACCGGACATCTGGCCGAGAGCGAGTGCAACGAGGTACTGCAGTCGCGGATTTCCTACTATGCGAACGACCTGGCGGTAATCGGATGGAACGCGGCGTTCATTTACGACAGTACATCGGGCGCGGAGATGGCGATTCATCTGTTGGAGTATGCCAACTCGCAGCTGCTGGAGTTCCGTTACTATGACGAACTGCTGACCCGCGAACTGGACCGGGTGTACACGCTACTCGATGAGGGAACGGGCTTCTTTGCGCGGTGGCGGCTGGCGCGGTCGGCGACGCGGTTGAATACCGTGGTGCTGGACGTGGCGGAGCTTACGGAACATGTCGATAATGCCATCAAATTCCTGAGCGACATGTTTTCGGCGCGACTCTACAAGATGGCCGCATTCAAGGTGGGCGTCCCCGATTACAAAGACCTGGTGACGCGGAAACTGCGCAACGCCGAAGAGCTCTATCGCTTTATGGTGGACCAGTTCAACCAGAGTCGGGGTTTTTTGCTGGAGGTGACGGTAGTCATCATTTTGGTCATCGAGCTAGTAGCCCTGTTCCGTGGACGACTATTCTAGGGGCCATCACGGAGAATGCCCTTTCCGCAACCAGCTGCCAACATATGCACTTCCTGCGCTTCACTTGGAGTTTGGACGTTTTGACTGTTACGATTACTGTTGCTGGCGTACGCTTTGGGCCGTACTCGATTCTCGAGAAGATCGGCTCGGGTAGCATGGGCCCTGAACACCCGCCTTGATCGCGAAGTTGCGCTCGAGCTCGTCTCTGAAAGCTACCTGAGCGGCGACACGCCGCATATCCCGCCGCGCTCGTGGAAGCAGTACCTTGCCGTCGCCGTAGACTGCCTGCGCCCGAACTGTTGACCTTTGCCCGGCAGGCCGCAAGCCCGGTTCTGGGTAAGACAACGCCCGATTACAAGCTCAAGATTCCCAGGAAGCGACGACCTCAACCGTCCATCGGTTGCCCCATACGAGACCCATTTCTAAACTTGGTATCTTCTGAGTACCCGTAACATCGACAAACTGGTTTTTTGCTGTTTAACCGGTTAGATGGTCTAACTCTGACGTAGGACCGAGTTTATGCCTATGCGCAATCTCAATGGCGACGTTTCCATAGGGGCCGCACTCGCCAAGCCGGTTGCCTCCCAAATTGGCGGCCCGCTCGATTTTTGCAACACCGCCGGCGAGCACCTTGCCGCCCGGCCCGACGAAATGCTTCTGGAGTGGGAATCGTTTGTGCGATGGGCGGTTCAGGCCGGACTAATTGGGCCTGAGACCTATCTTGAATTAGTGCGACATCCCGCCCCGATCGATAAGATCCTGCGGCTTCGCGAAGCGGTCTACCGCGTCGGACTTGCGATTGCCCGGGGCGACCGTGTACCCCAGCGCGATCTGCTCGCCATTCGCAAACAGGCAAATGCGTCGAAGCCGGCAATCATCAATAGCCGAGATGGTCTGTGCTGGCGGCCCGATCCGTCGCGTACTTCTGTGTAGTTGCGTGCGATCCTCGCTGGCGATGCTCTGTCCTTATTCTGCTCCCCGCAATCGTCGCGCATAGGTATTTGCGAAGGCGGGCAATGCGGATGGCTGTTTCTCGATGAAAGCCGCGGGAAACGCAGGCGTTGGTGTGACATGAAGGACTGCGGTAACAGGGCGAAAGCTATTCGGCATTATCAGCAACAGCGCAAAAGCAAATGAGCCGACCCGAAACGGCCACATGGATCGGGGCACATTGATCACGAAACAAGCTGCCAAGAAAGAGAGGAACAATCATGAAACGACTAGTTCCGATACTCGCTGCAAGTCTTCTGCTGACTTGCACGGCAATCGCGAAAGATGTGCCAGCGACCGAAAAGAAAATCGCTGATTTCGAAGCCGACTGACATCAGCAACTGCACATGCACTTCGGCTTCATGGCGCTCTTCGACTACGTGTAGAGACAATCGATTCATCCCGTCGTGGATTGCTAGGTTCAGGCTTACTTCGCCGCGACTTCAGCAGGCTGGCGTAGCCATCCGTAGAGAGGGAACTGCTCGGCGAGTTCCAGTACCAGTCCGCGAATGTGCTTGAGTGCCTGTGGATTGTTGCGCTGCTGGAGAGCCTGGGCAATCCACTTGGCGATGGTGCGCATCTCGGCTTCCTTCATGCCCCGCGTGGTGAGCGCGGGGGTGCCGATGCGGACGCCGCTGGGGCGTAGCGGGGGATTCACGTCATAGGGAATAGCATTTTTGTTGACGGTGATCGCGGCGTGGCCTAGGGCGACTTCCGCCTCGCTGCCCAGGATGCCCTTGGCAAAGACATCGACCAGCATCAGGTGCGTGTCCGTACCGCCGGAGACGACACGGTAGCCCTCGGCCTGGAGGGCTTCGGCGAGGACATTCGCATTGGTCACAATCTGCTGGGCGTAAACTTTGAAATCGGGCTGAAGAACTTCCCTGAAGGCGGCGGCCTTGGCGGCGATGATGTGCATGAGAGGACCGCCCTGCTGGCCGGGGAAAACACTCTTATCGACAGCGGCGGCGTACTGCTGCTCACAGAGGATAAGACCGGCACGGGGTCCGCGGAGCGTCTTGTGCGTGGTGGTTGTGACGATTTGCGCGTGGGGTACAGGAGAGGGATGCACGCCTCCGGCGACCAGGCCCGCGAAGTGGGCCATATCGACGATAAGCAGCGCTCCAGCCTTATCGGCGATGGAACGCATTCGGGGAAAGTCGAAGGTGCGGGGATAGGCGCTCCCTCCGCCGATGATGACCTTGGGCTTCTCGCGCAGGGCAATCGCTTCCAGCTCGTCATAGTCGATCTGCTCTGTGTCCTTGCGGACGGTGTAAGAGACGACCTTGTAGAGCTTGCCGGAGAAGTTAAGCTTGTGACCATGGGTAAGGTGGCCTCCGTGGGCAAGGTCAAGGCCGAGGATGGTGTCTCCGGGCTGAAGGACGGCCATGTAGGCAGCGGCGTTGGCCTGCGAGCCGGAGTGGGGCTGCACGTTGGCGTGCTCGGCGCCGAAAATTTGTTTGGCGCGGTCGCGCGCCAGATTCTCGACCACATCGGCGACTTCGCATCCGCCATAGTAGCGGCGGCCAGGATAGCCCTCGGCGTATTTATTGGTGAAGACCGAACCGGCGGCCTGAAGCACAGCCTGGCTCACAAAGTTTTCCGACGCAATCATCTCGAGGCCCTCATGCTGACGGAGGACTTCGCGTTCAATGGCGGCAGCGATCTCAGGGTCAGCCTGCGCGAGGGAAAGAGACATGCGGTCGGTCATATATATCGATTGTAGGTCGGCGGCCCTTAACGCGCTACCAGCTCGTGGTCGCGGATGCCTCCCGGCGTAGAGGCTTTATCCGCGAGTTGCTTGAATGCAGAATAAACAAACGAGCCGAGATACCAGCCGTCGATGAACTTATAGGGCGTCTCGCCGGTGGTGTAGTGGCCACAGGGCAGAACTTTCGAGACATAGTCGATGCCTAGTTCAGAAAATCGGCGTAGGACTTCGACGGAGTACTCGGGCAGAAAGGTGAGGTCGTACTTCGCATGGACAACCAATACCTTCTTAGGCTGCGCGGCGAAGCGTCGCATGTAGTTGATCGGACTCGTGGCGCCAAAGAGTTCGCGCAGGCGCGCTTGCGAGAGACCAGCGTCTTCAAACGCATGGCGGATGTGACGGGTGCTCTGGCCGGTCCAGACTACGTCGCCAAACGAGGTCGACGCGTGGTTGAAGGCGTTGACGCGAAGGCGCGCATCGTGCGCGGCAGCAATGAAGGCGTAACAGGAGCCTAAACTCGTTCCCAGAATTCCGAATTGCTCGTAGCCCTGTGCTTCGAGCCAGTCGAGGCAGCAGCGGATATCGACGACGGCCTGGCGGCAGGCGGAAATATTGCGTCCTATGTTGGAGCTGACGGCATAATCGGAGCGTTCGAGCTCGGCGGGACGGCGAATGTCATGGTACGGCTTGCTGAGGCGCAGAGCGGAGATGCCGAAGCGATTGAAGAGCGAGCAGAGCGCGTTATGGCTGAAGGCGTCGGCGTTCCACTGGGGCATGACGATCATCGCTCGCTTCGGTTTGCCCTGCATCCTTTCGTCTGGCGCGGGATACCAGCGGGCGTTGACGAAGTCATTTTCGGGATAAGGCGTGCGGATGGGCGAGGTGAAGCGCAGGAACTGTGCGGGCTTGAGCTTGCCTTCGGCGGCCTTCTGCTTGAGCTCGGCATCCTGCTTGAGCGTTTCGGGACGGACATTGGTGGGAAAGAGCTGCGGGTGACGGGTCTCGAGCTGAAAGTCGGTGGGCCGGCGGTAGCTGTAGAAAGCTTCGCTTCGTTCGACAATGACTTCATTGAGGGCAACCATGGCGGCCTCGGCAGCGTGAGGTTCAAGCGACGCGGCATCGTGTAGGCCGAGGATCTGCTGACTCAGTCCAGCGGACGTGATGAAATCCTCTAGCCAGTCGAAGCCCCACTCGACGGGGCGAACGATGCGATTCTCGTCGCGCGTGGTGAGAGCCGTCTCCCAGCGATACATCCAGCGTGCGTACAGGTCTCCGAACATTCTTATCTAATCTTTCATGATCCGAGGCACGCGTGCAGCGATGTTGCACAGAATCTCATAGGGAATCGTGCCAGCCAAGTCGGCGTGGTCGTATGCGGTAATCTCGTGGCGGTCCTGCTGGCCAATGAGGACGACTTCATCGCCGATCACGACGCCCGGGATGTCAGTCACATCAATGATGGTCAGGTCCATCGAGATGCGGCCAACGATGGGTGCACGCTGCCCGCGAACGAGCACAATACCGCGGTTCGAGAGTAGGCGATTGAGGCCGTCGGCATAGCCAGCTGGCAGCAGCGCTAGACGCGACGGGCGTGTTGCTTTGAAAGTCGCACCGTAGCCGGCGATTTCTCCGGCCTCGATAGTGCGCAGCGAGACGATGCGGGTCTTCCAGCAGAGAACGGGCTGTACCAGGCGGGCGGCGGACAGTTGGGCAGTGCCATTGAAATCTGTCGCGGTGAAACCCGCCAGGGAAAGCCCGGCACTCAAAAAACGCGGGGCATAGCCATAGAGCGCGAGTCCAGGGCGGAGCATGGCTTTGGCGTTGTACCTGGCGGCGAGTTTGGTCAGGGTCTTTGTGCCGTCTTCAGTGAGTACCGTTGCCGAATTTCCGGCGTGAATCCACTGTGGGCGAAGACCATGCGCGGCCATTGTATCCAATGCTGTTACAAATTGACCAAGTTGTTCCGAGGTCGCGCGGCCATCGAGAAATTCGGGTGAATGGAAGTGGGTCATCATGCCCTCAACACGCAGCGCGGGCGCGGCTGATATGTGTTGAAGCAGCGCGGACAGCGCGTCGAGGCGAACACCCTGTCGCGACATTCCGGTATCGATCTCGACATGGACAGGAACGGCTTGCGGTGCGAGGCTACGGGTATTTGCAGCAGTCCGAAGCCACTCGATCTGCGACGACTCCCACACAACGGGTGTGAGGCTGTGAGCGATCACCGCTTCGCTTTCGCACTCCCACACGCCGCCCATCACCAGAATGCGCGCATAAGGAGATACTTCACGAACGGCTGCGCCCTCCGCGGCACTGGTGACGCCAAGCCATTGATGCGGATCTTCGGTGCATAATGCCTGCGCACAGGGGATCACCCCATGGCCATATGCATTTGCCTTAACGATGGCAAGCAGGCTGGCGGCTCCGGCGAGGCGGTGCAGCAGGCGGTAATTTTCGAGGAGCCGTAGGCGGGAGATCTCCGCCCATACAGGTCGCATGGTCATCGAGCTTACTGCGGACTATCGGCATTGGCCGGCTGAGCGGGCGGCTGGGTCGATTGCGGGGCAGGCGCCGGCTGCTGGCTTTGCGTCTGCTGGCCCTGCGATTCTTTGCCTTGGTAAATCAGCGGTATGTGAAAAGGCAGGGCGGCTGCGCTGCTCTTCTTGGCGGCCGGTTTCGTCTTCTGGTCGGTCGATTTCGTCTTTTGGTCGGTCTTCTCGACGACGGCAGTGCGCTGCCCGTGCACACCGATCCAGTTACCGCGCGCGTGCTGGTAGACATGTGTGAAAATGCCGCGCTCCTCCCGTACCTGGCCATTGATCTTCCACTTGAAGATGTAAGTGCCGTCGACCACGGCCATATCTTCAAAAGTGCGCACGTTGACGACGCGCTGCTCCATGCTGATCGGCTGGGGACTGCTCTTTTCAAAAAGCTGCGCAATCTGCTGGTTGCGCGTCGTGACGTCGCCGGTCGAAGAGATGTCGATGAAAATGGGCGACATGAGCAGCTCCAGCCCATACTGATCGTGCTTGACGACAGCATCGCTCCACTGGTCTTCGAGCTTCTGGAACTGGGCTATCTCGGGTGGCTGTGGGGTGCCGGGCTGCTGGGCAGCGGCGAGGCCGGCGAAAAGTACCGCAGAGGCGGCCAAGGAGGTAAAGATGTGTTTTATACGCAAAGCTAGAGTCTCAATTCCATGATAAAGGTTCGGACTGGCGAACGGGGATTTTGCCGCTTTTTTGCACATTTGGTACCTCCTATTGAAAAGCATTCACAGGTCGCGCGAACCTAGACTTGAGAACTCAGACTCCCAATGGCCACCACTCCCGACATCGCCTTCGAGCGCGGACTGCCCGCCTCCATCGACGCCGAGCGATCGATCCTCGGCGCCATTCTGCTCGACAACCACGCCTACAACGAGGCGGCCGAGAAGCTACACGCGAGCGACTTTGCGCTCGACTCCCATCAGCGTATCTTTGCGCGCATGGCGGAGCTGATCGACGCAAGCCGCGCAGTTGATATCGTGACGCTGGCCGAGGAGCTGGCCAAGCGCAAGGAGGTGGAGTCGATCGGCGGTGTCGCATATCTCGCGTCGTTGACCGAGGGTCTGCCACGCAGGCTGTCGATTGAAGAGTACGTCCGCATCGTTAAGGACAAGTCGCTGCTGCGGCAGCTCATCAATATCTGTTCCATGTCGATTACGCGCGCCGCCGACCAGAGCGAAGAGGCCCTGGAGATCCTGAATGCTGCGGAGAGCGATCTTCTCGAAGTCACGGAAAAGGGCATCACGCGCGGGTTTACTGGGATTCCGGAGATCGTTCGCGATTCCTTCGGGACTATCGACAATCTATATAAGGAACAGCACGAGATCACGGGGCTGGCGACGCATTTCGATGATTTCGACCGCATGACCAGCGGGCTGCAGAAGTCGGAGCTGACGATTATCGCGGCGCGGCCTTCGATGGGCAAGACCGCCTGGGCGATCAATATTGCGCAAAATGCGGCTGTGCGCAGCGGCAAGACGGTCGCCGTCTTTTCGCTTGAAATGAGCAAGGAGGCGCTTCTGCGGCGCATGCTAGCGTCGGAGGCGCTGGTGGATTCGCAGAAGATTCAGAAGGGCTTTCTAGGCCGCGACGACCACGAAAAGCTTTCGCGCGCCCTGGAACGGCTGGTGGAGGCGCACATCTTTATCGACGACACGCCGGGCATCTCGCTCTCGGAGATGCGGGCCAAGGCCCGCCGGCTGCGCCAGACGATGGGCGGGCTGGACCTGATCGTGATCGATTATCTGCAGCTGATGTCGTCAAGCCTGCCGGGGCCGGGGCAACGGCGGTACGAAAACCGGACCCAAGAGGTCTCGGCTATCTCGCGCGGGCTGAAGGCGCTGGCCAAGGAGATGAATCTGCCCGTGATCGCGTTGTCGCAGCTCTCCCGCGCCTCTGAGCAGCGTGGAGGGGACAAGAGGCCGATGCTCTCGGACCTCCGCGAATCGGGCTCAATCGAGCAGGACGCCGACGTCGTGGCGTTCATTCATCGGGAGAGCTATTACAACCGGGACGAGAGCGGGCAGCCCGATCCGGATACGGCCAACAAGGCGGAGATCATCATCGCCAAGCAGCGCAACGGCCCGACGGGATCGGTTCACCTGGCGTACCTGTCGAAGTGCACGCGGTTTGAGAACCTCGCGTATGGAGATGGTGGAACCGACTTCTAGGTTCTTCTGACCGACAGGTGTGTAAAATTATTCGCGAGGGAATGCCATGGGCAAATCTCTTTCTAGATTATGGGATCGGATAAGCCGTCTCTGGCGTCGCAATCCGGAGCCGCAGGACCCGTATGCTGGGGTTCGGGTTCCGCTGAAGCGCGGCCCGCATGGGCGCAGCGCGGCGGTTGCCCTGCTCGAGCCAGAGGATACGGAACCTACGCATGCACCCGGGCGGCGGGCTTCTTAGCCAGTTGGAACGAAATCATGAGCGAAACCAACAGCAGGTCGCGGATCGGACGAAGCATCGCGGCGGTGATTGCAGGCGTGTTGGCAGGCATCGTGCTTACTATCGGCACCGATGTGGCGTTGAGTAAACTCGGGGTCTTCCCTCCCCTGGGCGAACAGATGGCTGACTCACTTCTATTTCTGGCGGCCATCTATCGGTGTATCTACGGAGTCGCGGGAAGCTATGTTGCAGCACGGCTCGCGCCAAATCAGCCTATGATGCATGCCCTGGTGCTCGGCATGCTCGGCCTGGTTGCGAATGGCCTGGGTGCGGTGACGATGTGGGATAAGGGACCGGCCGTCGGCGCCCATTGGTACCCGATCGTACTCGTCATCACGGCGATACCGTGCGCCTGGGTCGGCGGCAAACTGCGCGAGAGGCAGTTGCCTATGGCGTCAGCGCCGGTGTAATCGTTTGGTAACTCGTATGAAAAAAGCGAGCTTAGTTGCGAAAGGCAGCGCGGCTTCCAGGAATGTTGACGAATACCTGGCGGGCGTCCCGGAACCTGCGCGCACCACCTTGAGTAGGATTCGTGAGGTGATTCGGTCCGTTGTTCCAGAAGCGACCGAGACCATCAGCTACCAGATTCCAACCTTCAAGTACCGGGGACGTTCGATCATTGCATTCGCTGCGTTCACGAACCATTGCAGCCTGTTTCCCATGAGCGGGGCGGTCATCGAAAAGTTCAAGAGCGACCTCCAGCACTTCCACACATCCAAGGGCACCTTGCAATTTCCTCTCGACAAGCCTCTGCCGGCCACTCTGGTCAAGAAGCTGATAAAGGCGCGAATCGCCGAGAACGATCAGAAGTATCCCGGCTGACCATCAGGCCACCCTTGCCGGATGCCTGGTCCTAAGCCCTCTCTCACCGGCACCTAACGGGCTCGTTTTCATCCGCTTACAACGAAAATTGTGGCTATTGAGTTTCCTGTGCAAGTGGCTATGGCATTTCTCGCTCAGGAGTGGGATGATGTTTGACACAGCCGTTCGCCCGGTTCCGTGAAGGAGGCGCGTATGCGAACGATCTATCGAATGTCGGCGGCCACGCCGCGCAACTGGTTGGTTGCTCTGATTGCGGTGTGTACTTGTGTTCCCGGAGTAAATGGACAGGGCCCGAATGACCGTGCTCATGGAGGCGATATCGCTTCCTATAGCCAAGGCTCAGGCACTTTGTTGAACGATCTCGATCTGGCGCAGGACAGCCCCACTAAAACGGGATTGAGTTCTCCAACCCAGGTCGCATCCATGAACTCACCCATGGATTTCGGCATGGCAAACCTGAGCGCAGAGACGCAGGGCGACCTGATGATGATCCATCAGAGATACCTGGCCGCGATCTCGGCCTACCAGCGCGGTCCGCGAGACTCGGCGGTGTTGTGGAACAAGCTGGGTATCGCCTATCAGCATATGTATGCGCTGGATTTCGCCAAGGCGCAGTATGAGAAGGCGCTTTTCCTCAGGCCAAAATATCCTGAGGCTCTCAACAATCTGGGAACGGTGTTTTACGGCGAGAAGGACTACCACAAGGCGGAGAACTACTACAAAAAGGCGCTGCGACTCAAACCCGACTGCGCTTCGTTCTACAGCAACCTGGGAACGGCCTACTTCGCCGAGCGCAAATACAAGCAGGGCGTTTGGGCGTATCAGCGTGCCATTGCGATCGATCCGGAGGTATTCATCCGCGAGTCGGAGGAGCGGATCGCAGAGATGGGACCGATTGAAGAGCAGGCCAAGCTGAACTACGCGCTGGCTAAGCTGTATGCGCAGGCAGGCAATCTCGAGGCGGCGATCCAGTATCTACGGGCCGCTTTTATCGACGGCTTCGATGATCGCAAGAAGCTGATGGAGGATAAGGAATTCGCCGCGATCCGGGACACGCCCCAGTTTCATCTGCTGCTGGCCGAGGAGCATTTGAACTAGATCTAGGTTCTCCCTCGTCAGTGAGATTGAACCGCGAGTGGCGTGGCTGCGGAGCGCTTTGCCTGTATCTCGATATAGATGTTAATGAGTGAGAGAGCCGCAGGTGTGACGCCGGGGATGCGGCTGGCCTGTCCGATCGTCGCAGGGCGGACACGCGTCAGCTTCTCCTGCATCTCGCGGGAGAGACCGCTGACCGTGGAATAGTTGAACGAGCCGGGAATGACGCGGTTTTCCGCGCGCTTCAGCTTTTCAATCGACTTCTTCTGCTGGTCGAGGTAGCCGGAGTACTTTATCTCGGTTTCCACAGACTTTAATTCGTTTCGCTGTGCGGAACGCAGGCTGCAGGGCTTCAGAATCAGCCACTGCTCAAAGGGTGCCCGGTCATCGAGCGCGACCATCTCTTCGCGGATCGCGGGCCAGAGCGTTTCGAGGGTGACTTCCGGGCGCTTGAGGAATTGAGAATAGGTCTGTCCGGCGGTGTTGCCGAGTGCGGTGGCATCGGGAAATAGCTCGGTGAGGCGCTGGGGATTTGCCTTGCGCGTGGCCAACAGCTTTTCCAGTGCGACAGCGCGGGCCTGCCGGGCTTCGTAATCGGCCCAAGCTTGGTTGTCGATCAGGCCGAGACGGCGTCCATGCGGGGTCAGTCGGCGGTCGGCGTTGTCGATGCGCAGGTGCAGGCGAAACTCGGCGCGCGAGGTGAACATCCTGTAGGGCTCGTTCGTCCCCTTGCTGATCAGGTCGTCGATAAGGATACCGGTGTAAGCCTCGGTCCGGTCAAGGGTAAAAGGCGCGAGGCCCTGCACGAAAAGCGCGGCGTTAATGCCCGCCATGATGCCCTGGCAGGCGGCTTCTTCGTATCCCGAGGTACCGTTGATCTGGCCGGCGAGGTAGAGGCCGCTGAACTTCTTGACCCGCAGCGAGCGGTCGAGCTCGGTAGGGTCGATGGCGTCATACTCGATGGCGTAGCCGGGGCGAAGCATCTCGGATTTCTCAAGTCCTGGAATCGAACGGACAATCTCCGCCTGCACTTCCATAGGCAGCGAAGTGGACATGCCGTTCACATATACCTCGTGGGTGTTCAGGCCCTCGGGCTCAAGAAAAAACTGGTGCTGCGTCTTGTCGGGGAACTTGACTACCTTGTCTTCGATCGACGGGCAGTAGCGCGGCCCGATAGCCTGAATCTGGCCGGTGTACATCGGCGAGCGCGATACATTCTCGCGAATGATGCGCAGGGTCTCGGGCGTCGTGTAGGCAATGTGGCAGGAGACTTGTCGCTGCACGATCTCGCGCGTGCGAAAACTGAAGGGCGTTGGGTCGGCATCGCCGGGCTGCTCTTCGAACTTACTCCACTCAATCGTCCGGCCATCGAGGCGCGGCGGAGTTCCCGTCTTGAGGCGGCAGCCGCGCAGACCGAGTTGCTTGAGGGCTTCGCCGAGCAGGATGGCCGGCGGTTCGCCGCTGCGGCCTGCGGGATAACGTTCTTCACCGCAATGAATAAGGCCGTTAAGGAAGGTTCCGGTGGTGATGACGGTCGCGCGCGCCAGAATGGCGCGTCCGTCGCGGAGCTTAATTCCTCGAATGCAGTGCACTGCGCTTTCCTCGGCCATTGTTACATCGAGGATTACATCGACAACCTCGGCCTGCTTGATGTAGAGGTTCGGCTGCGACTCGAGGACTTCGCGCATCTTTACGCGGTACTGCTGCTTATCGCACTGCGCGCGCGGAGACCACACGGCCGGACCACGTGAAGTGTTCAGCAGACGAAACTGGATGCCGACAGCATCGGCTACCTCGCCCATGATGCCGCCCAAGGCGTCGACTTCGCGCACCAGATGGCCCTTGGCGATGCCTCCAATGGCGGGGTTGCAGGACATCTGCGCGATCAGGTCAAGGTTCAGCGTGAAGAGGGCGGTGCGCAGGCCCATCCGGGCGGCAGCCATGGCGGCTTCACAGCCGGCATGCCCGGCCCCAACGACGACCACATCGTATTGTTCGGTGAAGGCCATAGGCGCTACTTCTATTGTATCGACTCTGGCCGAGGCGTTCCGGCGCGAAAAACCCTTCGCCGGGAGAATCCCGACGTGGGGCTGTTTGTTCCTGCGGATCAGTCTAGACGGACGATGTGCTTCGGGTTTCGGCTTTCGGCAAATACTTCTATTGATCAGATGCTGCCACATCGAGTTTACGACGGAGTTAATACTTGATTCACAATTGTGTCAGAGAATTTTTCCTACGCGGATCTGTCTGGTTTCTGCGGGGTCCGGCCTGCAGATGGCGCGTGTGTCGAGCAAGCGCGGCTTCTATTTCACCATTTCGCGCTTCATTTGCGCGAGCAGATCGACTGCGCCCACCGCGTAACGGCTGATCCAGCGGTCGTAAATGTTCCTGATAGGAAGTGGGTTGATATAGTTCCAGCGGAGGCGTCCCTCACGCTTCACGATGATCAGATCCGCCTTCTCAAGTACGTGCAGGTGTTGCATGATCGTGCATCGGTCCAGGTGCAGAAAGTGATCGCAGATGTCTCCCGTCGTCTTCGGCTCATTTATCAACAGATCAAGGATTTCTCGTCTTTTGTAATCGGCAAGCGCCTTGAAGACCCGTTCCTGCTGATCGAGGTTCTTTCTACTCCTCGTTGACATGTTATAAAATTATAACATATATTGAACCATACACGATAGTCGTGGGAGGAATCCACGGAGGAGTTATGGAGCTCAAATTTCAGGTTCAGGCACGAATCCAGAAACCCGTCGAGGAGGTCTTCGACGGTGTCTACAACCCCGCGAAAATTACGCAATACTTCGCCACCGAATCATCCAGCGGCCCATTGAGCGAGGGCTCGCAGGTGATCTGGAGATTTGCGGATTATCCGCATGACGTTCATTTGTCCGTGAAGAAAGTCGTTCCCAATCAGCTCATTGCCTTCGAGTGGGAAGCCGCGGACGGAGGCTACAACACGCGGGTGGAGATAAAGTTCGAGGCTCTGGGCAGTAGCGAAACGTTAGTGAAGATTTCAGAGTCGTCATGGAAGGAAAATCAGCGCGGACTCGATAGTTCTTATCAGAACTGCCAGGGATGGATGAATATGGTCAGCTGCCTGAAGGCCTATCTCGAGTACGGCATTAATCTGCGGAAGGGCTTCTTTGGCGATCTGAAGGGGGGAAAAGACGCACTGGAATAGTGGGAAGCATTTACAAGCCCCCCTGCTCAGAAATTCAATCTGCAGCCGGCCTTAATCTGCCTCTGACGGTAAGGCGAGGTGCTGTTGGCGTTGGTCACGCTGCCAAAGGAGGATTTTCTTCGCCGCCGAGCCAGGTGGGATGAGCTGTAGTGGTGTACGAGGGGTCGTTATCGAGTGAGCACGCCAAGTGAGGTGAGAT
>JBAVYX010000172.1:0-2411 GCA_049588475.1 Silvibacterium sp.
TGCGGACGAATTCCCGTGCGAGATCAGCGCATGTGGTGATTTCCGGCGACCGGCGGCATAGTTCTGCGATGTATGTGCGTGTTTCCTCCGGTTCCTTCAGGAAAGCCCAAGCTATTTGTCGCGGGGACGATGGATGTGGCTTGGAAGCCGGAGAGTGTTGCTTTGTGCGGTCACGTCGTGAGCCGTATTGCATGCGAAGCCAACGCCTGACGATCGGAGATTGACCGGTAAAACCTAGTGCACGCAATTCATGCCAGAGCTGGGTGGCATTGTGACATCCCTCGTTCCAGCGTTGCTCGATATATTCACGATGTCGATCGACTTTGGATCTACGGGCGAATGTCTTTCGCTCTGGAAATCCCTGCGCGCGAACCCAACGGCGAATCGTCCGTATCCCAACATCGCAGTTCCGGGCAATTTCGTGCTGAGTGACACCCTTGTTAACTTGCTCCATCACGGCCTGATAAATTGCCAGGCGACACTCTCTATTTTGCCTTTGCTTGGCATGGTTTCGGGGGATCGGCTTGCCCGCGTCCGTAAGGGGATGAGCCGAAGGCGTCTCCGGCTTCCTGGTCATGGCTCGTGCGGTCTCGGATAACAGACGATGGTGTGGCACGAGGGCGCCGATGAATGCCTCAGTCAGATTGTGAAGCAGGTGCCAACGGTCGGCAACTTGCACCGCGTGTGGCGCAGCCCTTGTTGCCGCTTGCGCATAAAGACTGGCACGGTCGCGGCTGACGATCTCAGTCCCGGGATGAGCACGAAGCCATTCCGCGGTGCTTTCCGCGCTGCGGTCCGGCAACAGATCAACGACCTTCCCACGTTCTAGGTCACAGAGAATCGTGCCGTACCGATGCCCCTTGCGCCACGCCCAGTCATCGATGCCCAACACCCGGGGCCCCTGCGCGCAAGGCTTGATTGCCTTGCGGCGCAACTGACGAAGGAGTGTTGAGCTGCTGGCCAGGATGCCAAGTTGCTTCGCCAGACGAGCGCCAGCGGACCCGCCCAGCGCACATGTGATCTGCTGCAGGGACACGCTCAATCGGCAGGTGCGCCGGGCATATCGCTGCACAGTTTTCGGCAGTCGCTCCGTGAATATCTGCTGGCCACAGTCATCCCTATCGCAAAAGAACCGACGCACGCGCAGTTCGATCCGCACTGGGATCCCCTCCCATGGCAGATCATTCAACCTTCGCCTGTAACGGCTGTGAATGCGCTGTGATTCTTGCCGGCATACTGGGCAATGGCTACCCTCGCCCGTCGCTCGAAGCAACATGACGAGCCGAGTGTTGTTCTCGACCATCAACTGATCCAACACCACTTCACCGGCATCCGGAACCAATGTTCGTTGCTCCATAGGCATGATCCGGAGACCGCCAGAGCCTACCCCCTTCTAACCCGCTACGTTCGCCTGGCAAAGTGCCAATCGTGGTTCACCAAATATGACGAAGAACCCATTTTAATTAGCTACGAACACAGGGGATATGAGAACTAGGTGGAATCGCTATTTCAGGACAAGTTGCTCTTTGACTGCTGGGGCTGACGCACTGTCGCTGATTCGTCAGTAGCGAGCGGGAACTCGCGTGAAGCGAAGAGGGTGCAGGGGGAAACGGCACGTGTTCCCCTGCATTTTTGGTGGGCGGAGAAAAGAGAGGGGGCGGCAGGGCCGCCCCTCTCAGATAACAGCATGATTCGTTTACGCGACTCTCTTGGTGGACTTGGGGGCGGCCCGCACCGTTTTTCTTGCCTTCTCCCTCGCGGAAAACTCCCGCTGTACCACGGCGGCGATGGCATCAGTGTCTACCTTATAAGTGCTGGCAGCATCCTTGAGAACAGTGGTCGCGTTGCCACGCGAAGCTACCAGCAGAATTGTTGCTTCCACCAGCAGCCGTGAGAGCGTCCCCTCATCCGCGCAGCGGACGAGGGTGGCGACAGTTTTGGTTATACCGCCGTCTTCCCGTTTCTGGCGGATGCCGTGCTGCCGTACCAACATCGCGAGTCGATTTTCGTCCATGAGGCTGGTCAGCTTCTCAACGACGAAGAGAAGGTCACGTTTCATCAAGCGGACGGAAACCGCCGTGCCAACAGCAGCAAGAACACGAAGGCCGGTTGCATTGGCGATGGCCTCCTCTTTCCGCCTCTTCTCCTGCTCGGTCGTCCACTTCTCATTCTTGCGGCTGGCCTGCTGCTTTGGATGGTGGATCGGGCAGGAAGGATTGGCGCAGACCTTGTGAACGGTGCCTACGTCGCTGCCTTCGGTGATGATGGCCTCGGTGGTGAACTTGCATACCTTGAACTCGGGCCGCTTACCTTCATCCCTCGACTTCGGTTTGTCTTCCCGAATTGCGGTGTACTTGTTACGTGGCAGAACGGCGCTTCCAGCTTTCTGCGCATCGTAGGCAGTGCTGATC
>JBAVYX010000173.1:0-1864 GCA_049588475.1 Silvibacterium sp.
AGGCCGTCTCCGCACGGCTACAACTACGCTTCGATAACGCAGTTATGCCATGAAAGAACGGCCTTTCCAAACCTTTTTCAACCTAGGATCACCGCGTTCCTCAACCCCTGGTGAGAAATGCAGGCTAATCCTCTGGAACTCGCTGTGGGGTAAATTCATCAGCATCCCGAAGGAGGTCATTGGGATGAAAACAACTTGTAAAGGCGGGTCTTGAGCAGTGCCAAAGGTCATTCGGAGTGGAGTGTAGTGATCGGATCGAGGCGCATGGCGCGCAGCGCAGGGACGTAACTGGCGGCGACGGCGGCGGCGGTGAGCACGGCGGTTACCCCGGCGAAGGTGGAGAGATCGTAGGGCGAGACGCCGTAGAGCAGGCCGGCCAGGAGATGAGAAACAATAAACGCGCCAACCAGGCCTATGCCGGCGCCGGCGCCGGCCAGAGTGAGCCCCTGGCGTAAAACCATGCCGAGGATATCGCGCCTTTGCGCGCCCAGCGCGAGGCGAATGGCGATCTCGCGCGATTGCTCATTGACCAGGAAGGAGATGGTGCCGTAGATTCCCAGGGCCGCGAGCAGCAGGGCCGTTGCGGCAAACAGCGCCACCATTTCCATCGAGAACCGCCGCACAGAAAGCGAAGAGGAGAGAACGTCGTCCAGGGTCTCCGCGTGGAAGACGGGAAGGTTCGGATCGACGGCCTGGATTTGTGTGCGCACCTGCTCGGCGATGGCGGCAGGATCGACCTGTCCGCGCAGGTAGACCGCAAGAAACTTGGTGGGGCGCTGGTAGATGTCGAGGTAAACCTGCGGAATACCGGGGTCCGCGAGCGATTCTGTGCGCGCGTCCGCGATTACGCCGACGATGGTGGTCCAGTCCGGCTGGCCCAAATCGCTCAGCAAGCGGACTCGCTTGCCGACTGGATCCTGGTTGGGCCAGTAGGTGCGGGCCGCGGCCTGGTTGATGACTGCGACCAAGGGCGTAGCTTCAAGGTCCTGGTCGACGAAGAGGCGTCCACGCAGGAGAGTCATGCCGAGCACGTGGAAATATTCCGGTGAGACGATCGATGAATCGATCAGAGGAGGCTGACTGCTCTGCACTCCCTGACCCTCGCGAAACAATGGAACCGCTATGAGATCGCCCTGGCCATGGCCAAGGGGAATGGCCGCCCGATCACTGACGGCGGTTTCTTCCACGCCCGGAATCGTCCGGATTCGACGGAGAGCTTCCCGCAGAAACACCGCTTCCTGCGTGGCAGTGCGGTAAATGTCGGTTTTGGGATCGTTAGGATTCGGCAGCGAGGTCTCGATTGCCATGACTCGAGTGGGATTGAAGCCGGGTTGCACCTTGAACAAGTCCCAGAAGCTGCGCAGCAGAAGACCGGCGGCGATCATCAGCACCAGGGAGAGGGCTAATTCACCAATCACCAGAGCATGGCGCAAACGCGAGCGCTGCCGGGAGCCGTTGGAGCCACGACCTTGCTGCCGGAGCGTCGCCGTCAAATTGAGGCGGCTTGTGAGCCACGCGGGGGCAAGCCCGAAGATGGTTCCGGCGGCGACAGAGACGACGATGGCAAACGCCAGCACGCCCCAGCTGATGGATATGTCATTGAGGTGCGGCAGGCTTTTCGGAACAAATTGCAGCAGGAATTTCCGGGCACAAAAGAGAACCGCGAAACCGGTGACGCCGCCAAGCACGAAGAGTAACAAGCTCTCGGTGAAGAGCTGACGAATGAGGCGCGTTCTCGCGGCTCCCAAAGCCTGGCGAACCGCCATCTCCCGTCCTCGCGCGCTGGCGCGAGCCAGCAGCAGATTCGCGACGTTGACGCAGCTGATCAGCAGGACCAGACCCACCGCGCCGAAGAGCAGTATGA
>JBAVYX010000174.1:0-3489 GCA_049588475.1 Silvibacterium sp.
GCGATGCTCCATGGAGCCGTTGACATGGACATAGTCGAGATTGTTTTCGAGTTTTGCTTTCAGCTTATCGCGAAGCGCGGTGAGGCGCTCGGTTTCCGCCTTCATCTCCTCGCCGGCAATCTCGCAGGCTTTGCCCAACCCGACGATGCCGGGAACGTTGAGCGTGCCGGAGCGCATACCGCGCTCGTGACCTCCGCCATCGATTTGCCCGGAGATCTGCACGCGCGGATTGCGACGGCGAACGTACAGTGCGCCCACGCCCTTAGGTCCATAAATCTTATGCGCAGAGAGCGAGAGCGCATCAATGTGCATGGCGTTAACGTCGACGGGAATCTTGCCAACCGCTTGAACGCCATCCGTGTGGAAGAGCACGCCCTTTTCGTGACAGAGCTTGCCGATCTCGGCCACCGGTTGCACAACGCCGATCTCATTGTTCGCGATCATGATGGTAACGAGGATGGCCTTGTCATCCATCGCGCGCTTCAGATCTTCGGTGTCGATCAGACCGTCTGCCTTTACAGGCAGATAAGTCACACGATAGCCGTATTTCTCGAGGCGCTTGCAGGTATCAAGTGTCGCCTTGTGCTCGGTGACCTGCGTGATGATGTGATTGCCCCGCTCCTTATACATCTCGGCGATGCCCTTGATGGCGAGATTGTTGGACTCGGTCGCGCCGGAGGTAAAGATGATCTCCTTGGCGGTGGCGCCGATGAGTTTGGCTACCTGTTCACGCGCCTTTTCGACGGCCGCCTCCGCTTCCCATCCAAAGGAATGATTACGGCTTGCGGCATTTCCGAACACAGTAGTGAGATATGGCATCATCGCTTCCAGCACGCGCGGATCGAGCGGCGTGGTTGCGTGGTTATCCATGTATATGGGCAGGTGTACTCCTGCCGGTACTCTGACTGTTCCGTTGGGGGATGTGCTCATTGCTTCCCTACTCTCCTGCGTCCTGCTTTAAACCTGGCTAACGACTAGGCGCTCGTGGTCTGAATCGTCACCAGATCATGTTCGCCATGCTGATGCGTATGATCGTATTCAGCCAGATCTGAAATCCGAATCTGCTTGAGTACGTCGGAAATGCTTTCATTCACGCGCGCTAATGGCTCTTTGATGGTGCAACTGTTCGTCAGGTCGCACAAACCGCTTACCGTGACGCACGATGTGATGAACAAAGGACCATCAATGGCGCGGATGACCTCAAAAGCCGTAATTTCGCTCGCCTTGCGAGACAAAGTATAACCGCCATTCATTCCCGCATGCGAACGGAGCAGGCCCTCTTTCGCCAACCGCTGCAGAATTTTTGCCAGCAGTTGTGGAGGAATATGGTAGGCCTCGGCAATATCCTTGGCGCTGAGCGACGCGGAATCGGGGTGTTCGGCCAGGAACTTCAGCGCCATCAGCCCGTAATCGGCCTTTTTGGTGAGTCTTAGCATGCCAGGAAACGGCTCCTTCGGTCGCTCTATCTAGTATAGGACCGTAACCGTCCGACTTCAAATAGAGACCGGCCTAAGGGCGAATTGATGGCAATTTGGGCTCGGATTTCCTTTCTCGGCCTTTCAAAACGGAAAATTAACAGATTCGATTTGACAGAAATGCTGGCCCGGATACAATCTTGCCGATACCATCTGATTTTCCACGCGCAAATGCCCATAATGGACACCCCCTGCAAACATCCAAGAGTGCGCGTAGTGGCGCGCGAAGAGGACGCCGAGTATGTCGAGTGCCAGGAGTGCGGCGAGGTCTTCGACTCAAACGAATTCCGTGACATGGCAATCGAAGAAACGCAGGCGGATGAGGAAGAAATCTGATTCCACTAAGGGCGTCAGCGGGTTCAACCATTGGCGGGCGCGCCTGATAGGCTCAGGCGGCGCGTAATTTGCCACGCGTAGTGGAATCCCGAGATGACGGTGAAGGCAACTGTTGCAAGCAGCGCCAAATGGCGGATGTAAAGCACACTGGCCGGCGCGTAAAATCTGCTCAGGAGCACGGCCAGCAGGGCCACAATCTGTGCAAGGGTGTTCGCTTTGCCGAAGATGCTCGGCTTGAAGTTTCGCATGCCGACACTGGCGTAGAGAATGGCCGCGACCATCAGAATTCCCAGATCCCTGCCAAAGACGAGAACCGTGACACGGCGGGAGATAAGGCCCTCGTGATGCAGCACGAGAAACAAGGTGCTGAGCAATAGCTTGTCCGCGACCGGATCGAGGTACTGCCCGAGAACGGTGCGCTGCTGGAGCCAGCGGGCAAGCAGACCATCCAGGCCATCGGTAATGCCCGCCAGGACAAAGAGCGAAAAGGCAATGCGATAGTAGCCGTCAAGAACGGCAAGCACCAGAAATGGGATGATGCAGAGGCGCAAGAGCGTTAGTTGATTCGGAGCTGCGCGAAGTTGGTTCATGGTGCGGTTACAGGCCGTGCTTAGGCGGGACCGACACCCTTATTATCGCCTTTTCGCACAGATGCAAAATCCTGATACTACAGCACCACATGGCTGCGTGCCACAGAATCGGCTGGCTGAAAAGCGGGAGGCCCAAACCAGATAGCCTTGGGCCGAGATTGGTCGACGCCATCCAGCCAAGGGGTGACCGCGAAGAGCGTCGAGGACCACGTCTCCATGCAAATCCTTCATATGATGAATGAGTCGTAGTTCCCTCCGCGCAGGCGCGTAGCTCAGTTGGTTAGAAACGCTGCCCGATGACAGACTCCATTTATTATCAATGATATAGCCTCCTTGGTGTCCGTCGTGATCCCGTTTCTCTCGCTTATTTGACCCAAATTGCCTGTCACGATGTTCACCCCGAGAGGAGGAATGATCCTATGAGAGAGAAAAGAGCGGGAACGTTGATGGCGATGTTTTTGTTGTTTTGTTCCTCAGCGTGCCTTGCGCAGAGCAAACCGATCGAATCCGTCGCGCGTCGACAGATCGACGCGGGAAATCAGGCCTGGATCGATGGCATGAAGCAAGGCAATGTCGGGTTGATTACGGCAACGTATACGCCAGACGGCGTCGATTGCAGCCCGGAGGGCGAGTGCGTTCGGGGTCGTTCTGCGATTGAGAAGCACATGAAGGAGGAGATGGCAAGGCTCGGAAAGGCAGAATCGGCTTCCATGACGAGCATCGGTTCAGTTCAGCGGGGGCACTTTGTTTATGAATGGGGGCAAGCTGAAGCCAACTTTCCAAACGGGAGGAGGGTCGTGGATCAGTAGCTAACCCCGTGGCGGGAAGAGCCGGATGGGAGGTGGAAGATTTTCGAAATCTGGTGATGCCAAATCGGTAATCCTCTTGCAAGGGCACCATGGGCTCCGCACAAAGTAATCGGTCCTGGCGACGAAGTTGTCTCCATGAGCACGTCATCGCTATAAGCGGCCAATCGGTGCCCATTTCATTCAGGTGGTGTGGAGTTTTCTTATCTCGGCCAGGATCTTGAAGAGGCGCTTGGAGAGCCTGAGGAGACGATTGCGCGCAGGACTGTTTGGGGAACTACG
>JBAVYX010000175.1:0-2545 GCA_049588475.1 Silvibacterium sp.
GATAGAGACCCTTGCACTGACGAAAGGCACGTGGAAAGGTCTCTTGTGGGGACAAATGCCGGCCAACTCGCCGAGAATTCACGAATGGCAAGCGCCCGGAATTAGCCCTCTACCTATAAAGCGAGTCGAAAACGCCAAAAATGGACACATGCCACAGCTTTTTTTTTGCCGGACCCATTCATGAGCAACATGGCCCGTCGTTGTTAAGGCACCGATTTCGTTCTAGCGAATCGATTCTTGCGACGTGCCTGAAAGGGCGCCGGATATCATGTGCGGCCAGAATCAATCGGCCTCGTACGACGATCAGGACCGGATGGCTCAGGCGTCCCGAATGGGTACTATACTGCTCCAATCTTTATCTTATGTCAATATAGCGCTATACAAACACGTTTGCTATAGAAACGTACCTCGAGGCCGTTGACCTTCCCGCCCTGAAACTGTACTTTCCGTTCTAATGACGGACTTCGACGAGATTTATCGTGAAGTGGGACGGAAGATCCGTCAAACGAGAGAGAACCAGCATCTGAGCCAGGATTCCTTGGCCAAGCGTCTCGGGATCAGCCGTACATCGATGGTCAATATCGAGGCTGGCCGGCAGCGCACCCCGCTGCACGTCCTCTGGCAGATCGCCGAACTGCTGGAAACCAAATTGACTTTGCTGATTCCCACGCCGGAAGAACTGCTTGCGCCCGAGAACCAGACCGTGCTCGATAGAGAAATGATGAAGCAGATCGAGGAAGTGGCCAACGGCGATCTGGCTACCATCAAAGTCTTGACAGGCTTTGTGTCTAAAAAGCTCAGAGAGAACGTCAATACGCCGAGGGGGGAGAGAAAGGCGCATGGCAAGACACAATCTCGAAGAAAGAGCTGAAAAGACGCTTCGCGATACGGAGGGCTATCGGGTGCCTGTTCCGATTCATCTTGTGGCCCAGCGCCTGAACCTGACCCTGGAGGCTACCGCTCTTGGAGACAAAGTTTCAGGGATGCTTGTCGTCGAAGGAGACCAGGGAGCAATCGGTTACAACTCGGCCCATGCCCGCGTCCGGCAGCGGTTCACGATTTCTCACGAAATCGCTCATTATCTCCTACATGCGAGAAGAAGCGGCAAGGCGCAATTGTTCATTGATAAGCAGATTACGTATCGCCGCGACGATCAGTCGTCTGCCGGAGTGAACCGTGAAGAGATCGAAGCCAACCAGCTCGGTGCCGCGCTTTTGATGCCTCGTGGCCTGGTTCGACAGGAGATCCGGGCGCAGGATCTGGATCTGGACGATAGCGAGGCGATTGATCTTCTGGCGAAGCGGTTCCAGGTGAGCACCGCGGCAATGTCCAATCGTCTCCAGAATTTAAGATTGCTCGCGTACGAAAACTAGAGACAAAAGTCAGGTGAGCACTTTACTTGTTTCTTGAATCCCGGCCAGCCGACAAATATATTGCCCGATTCGCGTTCTGAGTGAGACTAACTGATGTCGTCGAGAAGTCTGCAGGGGTAAAGCGTCATCTAGTTATCCCTGGAAACTTTCGCTCGCCTATGGAGTAAGCGAGTAAGCCGATTCTGACGATTTTGCTCTTAGCTGCCCGCCTTCAACCCTTCAACAGGTTCCAGCTCCGGTAACCTGCGGTACTCCCGACTCAATCCTTTGGGGGTGACGTGTCCTAGTTCAACCCCGTGCGCAGCATGGCGCTCTATCGAGATGTATAGGGATGAGGGGATTCCTGGGACTGGAGATGATACTTCAAGGCGATGCTGGCCCCGCGAATACTTCTTGAAGAAAGGCTGCTCCGAAGGTCCTGTACTGAAGCGCAGCAGCGTCTTGCCTTCCGTCCAGCACCTGCAGCTGCTCCTTCACAAATGTCATTGCAAGCTCAGGATTGTGCAACAGAAAGTAGGCGACTGGTAAGCGGTAAACGGCAGATTCCTTAAATGAAAAACGAAGGTGCTCCAGGTCATCGGCTATGGCATCCAAAGTGGCGTTCTTCTTCATGAAAGGCAATCCATACACCTCAATCGCCTTCGCTATCTTCTTTGCTTCAGATACGTAATCGAAGTCAGGTTGCGCCTCAAAAACCCATTCCAGATATCGCTTTTCCGGCATCAGATAACCCAGAGATATATTGACTGTTGCTTCAAATCTGTCTTCGCCCGAGTGAGACAGCTTTTCGACTAACCTCTCGATCTGCTCACTTCGAACTCCGACGATTGGATTGAGCCCAATCCGTCCATTCCCTACGTTCTTGGTCACGTTAAATCCAATCCGGCCAGAGAACAGCGTATCAAGTGGCCACGCGTAAATGAACCTTTTTCGAGATACAACCTGAGAAGGCAGTTCTCCCTTAATGATGCCCAGGACCCTATCTATCAGCTTTTCTTTTTCGGACATTGCTTAGCCACCATTTTCTAGTTTACTTAATCAGCGTCTAGTGTAGTGCGTCGTAAGTAGTGACCATTATATCCGCAGCGCGTCCATACTATGGAGGACGACATGGTATGCGTATTGCCGCCGCGGTTGCCCTGAACCCGGAAGAGAGACAAGCCCTGGAGCGG
>JBAVYX010000176.1:0-11154 GCA_049588475.1 Silvibacterium sp.
TGGCGAACCATCCAGGCCGAGCCTGCCCCAGTCCCACAACTTGAAGGTGAAAATATACGGCGTTGCGCTTATCTCAAGAACCATGCTATTTCTGCCCGAGCAATGGATGGTGCCCGCAGGAATCAGAAAATGGTCGTGCTTTGCGGCCGGGAAGCGGTTTACGAATGTCTCAGCATTGAACGACACACCGTCGTCTTGAGCTGTCTTCAACTCCCGGATCATGGCCTCTCGGTCGATATGAGTCTTAAGACCGAGATATACGCCGGCATCGTCGCCGGCATCGAGCAAATAGTAGCTCTCGTCCTGTGTGTATTGCATGCCGAAGTGCTCACGGATGAATTGGGTTTTCGGGTGAACCTGTAGCGAAAGGTTTCCACCCCCCATTGTGTCGAGGAAATCGAAACGAATGGGAAACTCGGCGCCAAATCGAGAAAACACCGCGTCGCCCAATAACTCGCGCGGATAGAGAAGGGTGAGGTTCATAGCAGGAATCTCGACGCGTGTCGCTCCGAAAGCAAGCAGCAAACTGTTTTCCTCGGGTACACAGTCGAAACACCAGGCATAATTCGGCGTGCCCGCGGGAAGGCCACAAACCTTCTCCATCCAATGGCCGCCCCACGGCCCTGGGTCGAAATAGGGAACCACCCGAAAGGGACGATGGGCGATCTGCTTCAGCCCGTCCCGCAGGGCGCGGCCGGTCACGAGTTTCGGAATTTCTCCGTTGGTGTCGAGCCAGAAATCGATCTTCTCCAAGAGTGATTTCTTTAGATGGTCAGCAGCGCGCCAATCGACGAAAAATGCCCGTTTGTATTTCTGTCCTGCGCTTTCTTGCAGATTGTCGGCACCTAGATTCCCGATCGTCTTCTGTCGTTGACGCTGCTGGATCTCCCAACGAGCCATATCCGCATAGACGAGCAGATTTGGTTCTGCGGAAAGTAGGGACGCACCCGTGCCGACAATGACCAAAAGCCCATGTTTCCAGTTCTTGACCTGTTCGCGCGCGCCGGCGAGTTTCGCGTCATCGAAAAAATCCTCAATTTCAAGACCGTTCATGCTACCGAACACAGGATCGTCGCCTAGCACGCTCGATACCATCAACTCGATTTCGGAATGACTCTTGAATAGGTCCGAGGTTACGATCAGGCCCGCGGGCCGCATGCCCTCCACCAAAGTGCTGATGAGTGCCTTTTCAAGTACGCCCGGATAACATTCGAAAGATATCGTGCATTGTTCTAGTGCTGCGAAAGCGTTTAGCCGTTCCAGGACTCTGTGCCAACCTTCCCAACTTTCCGATCCGCACCGGCTCACCGTACAGATGGGAAATCTTTCGTAGTTCGTCTCTCGTCGTATCGGCACTTCGAACTCCGTTCAGCGTACTCACCGAAATCAAACCCACCCAAAGGCGATCTCATAATGATCGAAAGATCGCCTATAGAACACTATTTAATCAGCAAGTCTTGCGTAGGCGGCCAAACCAGAACTCCACGATATGCGTGGTAACACGTTTTATTTCTCCAACATACGTTGGAGAGAGATGACGGACTGAACGTATTCGAACCCCACTTCTCGAACCCTTAGCTGCGATGCATTGCGAGAAATAGAATCGCATATTACGATTGTATATGCAAATAAATTCACATTTAATGATTGTAAAAACGTTTATCGCTCGTATTGGATTTGGGGGAAAATGAAGAACTTTGATGCGGGGTGAAAAGTGGTTGATGTCGAGGAGATCGTTTGCGAAGAGACTCCATCTTGGCTCTGGCGGTACGACCTGCGCTACGATAGAGGCCTTTGTTCGATCTTCACCGGTATCCGATCGCGACACAGGTTGCATGAACCGCAAATAGCCCGAGGCCACTATTCAACAAGGCACACAATCGATGCTCCATAATATTTCGCAATCCAATCCTGGCCAGGGGGCGGCCTCAACGAGCAGCGGGGTCGTTTTGGGCTTCGATTTGGGAGGCAGCCACGTTGCCGCCATGGCAGCGAGAGTGAGCAGCCCTTTAATTGGAACCAGAGCATCCCTAGCCTTGAACGAAGGTGGTTCGGCAACATATCTGTTTGACCGCGTCGACGAAGTTGGTCGCATGGCTCTCGCTGCTTTGACCTCGTCGGAGGTCATCGTAGGAATCGCGGTTGCCATGCCGGGACCATTTGATTACTCCAGGGGTGTCTCGTGGCTGCAACATAAATTCTCTGCTTGGTATGGCGTCAATGTTCGTAAGCAGCTTGCAATTCGCTTCGGGATTGACGAAAAGAACGTCGTGTTCCTCAACGATGCAGACGCCTTTCTTCTTGGTGAACTTCAAGAGTCATTCGCGCCCAGGGCAATTGGAATTACCTTGGGAACGGGGATCGGCGCCTCATTTGCAATAGATGGACGAGCGGTTCCCGCAGCTGAAATCCTTCCCAACAATTGCGATCTATATGCTCTCCCTTGGAAGGGCCGCACAGTCGAAGAATTTATCTCCGCCCGTGGAATCATGAAACTGCATGAAGATCGCAGGGGGCAATATCGATCGGTCAAAGAGATTGCGGTGAAGTCCATCTTCGATGCTGTTGCGGCTGATACGATGTCGGCCTTTGGGAAAGAGCTCGGTCTGGTTATCGAGACCTATCTTTTGCCCTTCGCACCGGATGCGATCATTTTAGGCGGCTCCATTTCTCGCAGTCCGGACACTTTCTTGCCCGCAATGCTTTCAGGACCACTTGGCCTGGCAAACGTTCTGAAAATATCGTCTCACTTTGAGAACGCCGCTTTGCTTGGCTCAATGGCAGACTGGCTTCGACAGCGGGGCTAGTCGATCCAAAAATAGATGCAGGGTATCAGTGAAATTACGGCAAAGGCACATCGCGACAACCGGCTTCGACGGTAAGTTTCAAGCCCATTGCTTTGGTCACGGCAACCAGCGTAGATAGACGTGGATTGCCGTGTGCTGACAGTGCTCGGTAGAGGCTCTCGCGTTCGACACCGGCAGCCTTGGCCACCTTGGCAAGACCACCCCGGGCCTCAGCAACCCTGCGTAGGGCCACCAGCAGCATACGCGGCTCTTCCTCGTCTTCCAGCGCTGCCCTCAAGTACTCAGCGGCGAAGTCTGGGTTCTCGCGGAGCTCCTTAACCATTGCTTCATCATGCGAAGTGCTGGCCTTATGTTGCATGGCTTGCGCGTCCTTTCCTTGTAGTCATGGAGGAATTCAAGTGGCATAAGCGATCTCTGCGGGGTCGAGCCCGATTTCGGTGGCTGCTCCACCGAAGGAGAGCCGGCATGGAAGAGGAGCGGTTCTTCAGAGAGAGCAGAAATGCCTCCTGCAAAGTCTGTCATAAGGAGTGGTTTTGGAATTTGCGACAAGGATGCGACAAAGTCGCGGAAGGGAGGTGCTTCTAAATGATTGAAGTATTTGGTGGACCTGATCGGGATCGAACCGATGACCTCTTCCATGCCATGGAAGCGCGCTCCCAGCTGCGCCACAGGCCCACTTTGGCGGGTTCTTTTATTGTCCTTTACCTCATAAAATTCGTCAAACAGGTCGTCTCGATCAAGTAATATTGGCAACCACCTCGGCGATTGACGCATCCCTTGCATATGTTCGCCTCATCACGCATAAACTTCGTCTTGTTGGCAGCTTTACTCATCGCAAGACTTCCAGCACTTGCCCAGTTGGCGCCCGACTCTGGCACACCGACTGGCCCGCAGATGGCGGCGGCATCCACGATTGTTCAGCCAGCGTTGTCTGATGTGCAGAACAGCGTGTCAGGCCTGAATATCGCGCGCTGGAAAGCCCCCGGCGATGTGAGGAGCGTCGCCCAGCAGAATGCTTCGTCGATTCTGCGCGATCTGGCGAGCACGCTCCCAACGCTGCTTGGCCGTGCTGACGCTTCGCCCAACTCCGTATCTTCGGCTTTCTCCGTATACCGCAATATCGATGCGCTTTACGATGTGCTGCTGCGGCTGCATGGGACAGCCTCGCTTGCCGCGCCGCAGGACGAGGCTGATGCGCTCTTCTATTCACTTCAAAAGCTGGAAGCTACCAGAACGCGACTTGGCGATACAATCTTCGACGCTTCACAAGAGCGCGAAACACAATTGGTTAAGCTTCAGGCCGCTGTGAAGGCGGCGGCTGCCCCGGTACAGGCGCAGGCAGCCCCTGCGCAACCCGCGGTGGTTGACGATGGTCCGGGGACGACTCCTCCAGTCAAGAAGAAGAAGAAGCCTACCGCCAAGCCTCCGGCAAGCACTTCCGGCACTACCCCGCCGCCAACCAGCTAAGCTACTCAGCCATCTGTGTCTCATCTTTCCGGGAAACAAACCCTCTCCAACCGGTGTCTAAGGGAGATAGAGTGAGCGAGACACTCGGCCGCCGGCGGCGTTTCAATCGCGCATTCGCAGGTTGTGCGTTTTTCCTGTTACTGTAGGAGGAGTTTTTCCATGCAAGCGGGAACTGCCGTGGGTAATCTGGCGAGCGCAATTGGAGTACGGCCGGAAGAGACTGCCTTGATCGCACAACTCAAGGCAGGGTCGGAGGAGGCCTTCGCCTGGCTCGTGGCGACCTACCATCAGCCCGTTTATAGCCTGATTGCCCGCACCCTGCCGGTGTCTTCTGACGCGGCCGACATTGCCCAGGAAGTCTTCGTCAAGATTTATCGCGGAATCTCCGGATTTCATGGAGATGCCAGCCTTCGCACCTGGATCTACCGTATCGCCCTTCACGAGGCCTCAAACCAGCGCCGCTGGTGGTCACGGCATTGCCGCAAGGAAGTGACGATGGAGGCCGAAACGGGTGAGTCCAGCGACGGCCAGCCGCTGTGCATCAAAGACACTCTGGTCGACGAGCACGAGTCGCCCTTTGAGATCGCAGCCCAAGCTGAGGTTCGCTCGCGCGTTGAAGCGGAGTTGCGCGAAGTGCCCGATCCCTTCCGGACGGTCGTCATACTGCGCGATATAGAAGGCCTGGCCTACGAAGAGATTGCAGAAATTCTGAACGTGAATCTAGGCACGGTTAAATCGCGGCTCATGCGAGGGCGGGCCCACCTCAAGGCGCGTCTGACTCCGTTCGCCGAGGCCGCCCGGAAACGTCCTTCCCAGGCATCGCCCTCACTTCAACCATCGCTGGCAACTGAGGAGGCGCAATGAAGAATTGCAGCTCAATTCGTGCCCAGTTCTCCGCTTATCTTGACGGCATGATGACCGGGGTGGCCATGCAGCAGACGGCGGCCCACCTCGACCGCTGCTCCGCCTGCTCGGAGGAATTCGCGGCGTGGCGGCAGATGCAGCAGACGCTGGCGAACCTGGGGCCAGCCAAACCTCCTGCGGATCTTGCGCTGCGGCTGCGCGTTGCTCTTTCTCAGGAGCACAGCCGCACACCTCGGCAAAGTCTGGGGCGATGGGGGGTGCGGTGGCAGAACACTCTGGCGCCGTTCCTGCTGCGAGCCTCGGCCGGCTTTGCCAGTGCGGTACTGTTGATTGGAGCGGTGTCACTGCTCGTTGGGGCATTCGCCTCGCCTGAGCCGGTTGAAGCTCGGGATGAACCATTCAGTGCCTCCACCAGCCCGCGCTTCCTGTATTCGATGATGGAGTCGAACGCGCCGCAAGCCAGCGTGGTTGAGAGCAATGCTCCCGTCTCGCGAAGCCGGAACACGGGAGCCCGAGAAGAGGACGCCGTGCAAGTCGTCGCCGGCAATGCGAACTCCGTCGTTGTTGAGGCATACGTCAACGACGAAGGGCGGGTTTATGACTATCGGATCATTTCCGGCCCGAACAACCCCATTTCCCGCGCCCAGGTGGAGAATCTTCTGCTGTTCAGCATCTTTGAACCGGCGCGCGTCTTTGGAGAGCCCGTTCGTGGCGTTGCGGTGGTGTCTTTCTCGGGCATCTCCGTTCAGGGGTGAGCACCCACCCCGCTCTCTTCTCGGTATCCCTTGCAGATCATTGACTCCGGCGTCATTGATTCCAAAAGACTTCCTCACTTCAGACTGGAAGGGTCGAGCTCAGAAAGCGAGGGCCCGGTCTTGGCAACAGAGCCCTACTTCTATTCTAGCGATTTCGAAGACAGGCTCAGCCCGATATCTCCGTGATGCGTCTATTTAGAATCAGCGAGATACGGAGATCTCGAGCCATCAGGCCTTGACAGAGTTTGTGTCCCGTTGCGCCGGGTTGACCACGAGTCTCCGGGATTGCTTGACGTCGGATCCTGCTACCGCCCGACCGGGCAGCGGCCAGCTTCGGAATCAAGTTGCGCCAGATCGTGAGCTTCTCCGGCATTTCCGCTCCGGGTTGAGCTGAAAGCCGCCGCACGTGCCTTCCCCAAGTCAAAAAATAACTGATTCCGTGTGAGTTCTGGCATTGGTGTCTGCAATACCATCGACCCATGCATCGCCGTCTGACTCGCCGGATCCTTCTCATCGCCGGACTGATCTTCATTACGCTGATCGTCGGGACGGTCGGGTTTGAGGTGATCGAAGGCTATTCATGGTTCGACGGTTTCTACATGACTCTCACGACTATCACAACGGTCGGTTATCAGGAATTGCGGCCTCTCAGCCGCCCGGGCCGCATCTTTAATTCGTTTCTGATTTTCTTCGGGGTGACCGCGATGTTCCTCGCGGTCGGTGCAATGACACAAACTATCATCGAACTCGAGTTCGATGATCGCTACGGCAAGCGCAGGAAAAAACACATGATTGATCACCTGCACGACCATTTCATCGTCTGCGGTTTTGGCCGTGTCGGCCGGAACGCCTCTTATGAGTTTCAACGGGCCAACGTTCCTTTCCTGGTAATCGATCGCGACGAGCAACGCGTTGCCAAGGCGACAAGCGCAGGAATGCTGGCCATTGTCGCCGATGCCACGCAGGATGACAGCCTTCGCGAAGCCGGCGTGCTCAGAGCAAAGGGGTTGATTGCCGCCTTGCCCTCCGATGCCGAAAATCTCTTCATCATTCTCTCCGCGAAGACTCTGAAACCAGGGTTGACTGTCGTAACCCGAGTCTCTGAAGAAGAAGCTGGAGAAAAGCTGCGCCGGGCAGGCGCCGACACTGTCTTTACCCCTTACACCATGGCCGGACGCCAACTTGCCGATGCGTTGCTAAGGCCTCTGGTAGTAGAGTTCCTGGACTTCACGCGAAGCAATATAGGACCAAAGGTCACGATGGAGCAGGTATGCGTCTCGCCAAAAAGTGGATTCACCGGAAAGACACTTGGTCAGTTGCTGGAGTTGCGGAAATCTGGAGTAATTGTGCTCGCCATTCGCAAATCAAGGGGTGAAACGATCTTCAATCCTCCCGCGGAATTCGAAATCTCGGCCGGCGATTTCCTGATCGTCATGGGCGAGCGGCCAATCTTACTGGAACTCGAAGAGGTTCTTACCAACTAAATAAAGCGGGCCCACCCGTTGAAGGATGAGCCCTTACAGCTGTCACTAAATCAGGCGGCCAGTTCTCACGCCAGATCGAACAGCAGTACTTCGCTCGGCTCCGTCCCTTGCGTCTTGACGGTGATCGAGGGCTCCTGGCTGATGGCGACGGCGTCGCCGCCGGCCAGAGTCTGGCCATTGACGGAAACGCTCCCGCGAATTACCTGTAGCCAACCGTACCGGCCCGCCTCAAATTCGTGCGCGATCTCCTCCCCGGCGGTCAGCTCGGAGACGAAGACCTTCGCGTCCTGGTTGATCACGGAGACTCCCAGAGCCTTCACTGGGCCAGCCAGCTGCTTCCACTGCCCATGCTTCTCTTCGGGGCTGAAAGCAAGCTGCTCGTAAGTTGCCGGCAGCCCGTCATTAGCCGCTTCGATCCAGATTTGCAAGAAGTGCACCGGCTCGGTTTTCGATCCGTTGTATTCGCTGTGCACTACGCCCGTGCCTGCCGACATGCGCTGGATCTCGTTCGGCCCCAGCACCTCCTCGTGTCCCATGCTGTCCTTGTGGGCCAGCTTGCCGTCGAGCACGTAGCTCAAAATCTCCATGTCGCGATGAGGATGCGCTCCAAAGCCCCGTCCCGGCGCCACCCGGTCTTCATTGATCACACGCAGGCTGCGAAAGCCCATGTGCCGCGGATCGTAATACCCGGCGAATGAAAACGTATGGTGCGAATCCAGCCATCCGTGATCGGCATGTCCGCGTTCTTCACTTTTCCGAATCTGTAACATTGTTTGCCTTCCTCCCTTTGCTTCTGTTCGATGAAAAACTCTTTGGCTCTCTCCGCGGCGCTGCCGCTGCTGCCAGGCCCAGCTTTTTCAGCAGGCCGTATAGCTCGGTTCGTTCAGCGCGATCGAGAACCGCCATCAGCGCTTCGAGATCCTGTGAGTGAGACTCGAAGACCGTCTGCACTAGCCGTTTTCCTCGCGGCGTCAGGTGAATCACCCGCGCACGGCGGTCTTTCTCTGTGAATACCCGATTCACCAGGCCCATCCGTTCGAGGCGGTCCACCGCTGCGGTCATGGACCCGCTGGCCAGCAGCACCCGTGTGCCGATCTCCCCGACCGTCAGCGGCCCCTTGTGCAGCAGAGCTTCGAGAGCCATGAAATCACTGAGGCACAGCCCGTGCCGGGCGACGCTGTTCTCGACATGGGCGCTCAGAACACGGTGCGCTTTAGCGAATACTGTCCAGAGTCGGGCGGCGGTTATGTTTGCCTGCTGGCTCATCACACAACATGAGATGTATATCTCGACAAAAAGATTCTTGACATCGAGATATATGAAGAAGCCTGGCAGGCGCCACCCCCTTGAGCAGCACCATCCACAGTGGAAGAGGGCTAGGAAGTGGCCGTCAATGTAGCAATCACTGAGATCGTCAGGAAAAGAGCGTAGGCGGCAAAGAGGAATGCTCCATATCTTCCCGCTGACGCTGCCTGCATTCTGGGCATGAAAATGGCGAAGCGAGAGAGGAGTACAGCTTCCCCAACCATGCCAGGCAGCGCAATTAGGAGAGCGGCAGCGGCCCACTCGCGGGCTGGAATGTGACTCCATTTGAGGATGGCGATGCAGACAATCGCGGACGCAATGGGGGCGAGAATAAAATTGATCCGGTATCGCAAGCTGGTTGTTTCAAACACCGACGGTCCCCGTACTTCGTACCAGAGGGTTCCGATAATCCAGAAGGCTAGGCCGATTAGAGGCAGGAGAACCCGGTCATATATTTTCATGGAAACTCTCCAGCGTGAAGGTTGATGTACCAAGTGGTACATCAACCTTGTACCACTTGGTACACTCGGGTGCAAGATGCAGCGCAAAAAGAAATCCGGCGATCGTGATCAGCTGCTGGAAGGTTGCCTCGCTGCCTTCGTTCAGGCAGGCACGCTGGATTTGAGCCTGGATCATCTGGCCAAGCAGGTCGGCACCAGCAAGCGCATGGTGATCCACTACTTTGGCGATCGTGAAAACCTCGAAGAGATGGTGATCGCGCGGCTCGAAGAGAGACTGCGGGATCAGTTCCGGCCGGGCTCGTTCCCCGCCGGAACGCCTCTTCATTCCGTCGTGACGGCGTTGTGGGAGCGATCGACCGATGCCCGGTCGCGCGGAGTTCTGTTGCTAATTATGGATGTTACCCGTCGCGGCTGGAGCGGGTCGGAACGCGCCAGAGGCTTCTATCGGGAACAACAACGGCTATGGGCAGAGTTATTGCGGCAGTTTCTTCCCGACGCCGCAGCGGTGGAAGCGTTGCTACAACTCTTCCAGGGAGCCGTGATGCTTTATCTGGTAACTGGGAACCGGGAACAAGGCCGACGCGCGCTCGAAAGGATGATTCTGAAGGAAGATACATCGCGGTCACGAAATCTGCGGTAACTTCCTGGTTACCTCTATTCACCCTCCGGTAACAGAATCCCAACGCCGAGTCACACCGCCGAAACAGCCGTTAGTCCCGAGAGGTCTCATCCCGAGGCGGTGTCTTTTTTTTCATCGGATTTATCGACTGAACCTCATGTATCTCAACCTTGCTTAGCTATTCCGCACGCAGTGCCTTGACCGGATTGATGGATGCGGCGCGCTGTGCCGGGATGATGCTGGCCATGAAGGCGCAGACTCCGAGGGCGAAGATGGAGACGGAGAGGACGAGCGGGTCCCACCCCTTGACCTGGTAGAGTTGGTTGGCGATGAGGCGTGAGCAGCCAATGGAGATAGGAATGCCGATGGCGAGCCCGATCACAATCTGTAGGAAGGCTCCGCGCAGAACGAGGCGAATTACGTTGCCGCGGTTGGCGCCGAGAGCCATGCGGACGCCGATCTCGCTGGTGCGGCGCTCAACGGCGTAGGCGGTAACTCCGTAGAGGCCGACGGCGGCGAGGACGAGCGCAAGGAGGCCGAAGAGACCGGTCATCTGGGCGATGGCGCGCTGCTGATCGAGGTTGGAGTCGACCTGCTCCTGCAAGGTCTGGATGTTGAGCAGAACGAAATTGGGATCAATATCGGCGAGGATGTTGCGAACCTGCGGCTCGAGGCCTTCCATGCTTTTGCTGCGCAGCTGGAGCACCGCTCCCTCGATGAAGTGCGTCTCGTCGTCTATGCTCTGCATCATCGGATGGTCATAGCGGGTGTGCTGGGCGAGCGGCACGAAGAACAGCGGACGGGGCGGTTCGCGATTGGCGAAGTCCCAGTTGTATCTGGCGTTGCCGACGACGCCAACGATCTCAAAAGTAGAGCCGTAGCGGGGGAGATCAAGGCCAAAGTGTGCGCCGATGGGGTCTTCGCCGGGCTTGAAAAATGTATGCACAAAGGCTTCATCGACCACGGCGATATTGCGCGAGGAGGCGCTATCTTCCTCGGTGATCGAACGGCCGCGGATGATCTTCTGACCCATGGTTTCCAGATAACCGGCGCTAACGTGGTCCCAGGATGTGAAAATGTGCTGATCGTTCATGTTGGGCATGGCGTGGCCTTCGCGGATGGCAATTTCGCCCCAGTTGTCCTGAAGCGGCGTGTACTGGGCGAGAGCGGCGCGCTCGACGCCGGGCATGTGGGAGAGCCGATCCTGCAGTTCGCGGTACATGGCATCGAGCTTGGGCTGAGGGTAGGTGCTGTAGGGTGCGGTTAGGCTGATGGTGACGCGGCGATCGGTGTCGTAGCCGAAGTCCTGGTGCTGCATGTTCATGAGGCTGCGCGTGAGCAGGCCGGCGCCGGCGAGCAGGACGACGGAGAGCGTCGCCTGGAAGACGACGA
>JBAVYX010000177.1:0-15946 GCA_049588475.1 Silvibacterium sp.
AACTATCAGAATCTCTCCGTGGGCTGGCAGTATTCGTGGATCGGCAGGCCAAACTAGGTCCTACCACCTTATTTTGAACAGTGTGTGATTAAAAGTTCAAGTCAGTTACAAACTTTATCGTGGCAAATATTTGAATCGATTGGTATTATGTGATTTAATTTGATTCTACGAGGCTTAGAGTGACTATATGCACCGAGATCAGGGCAAAAGCGCTGAGTCACAGTAGTGTCGGCGCGAAGGGAGGAAAGTGCGAACGGGTGCGGCACAAATGCACGAGGCTTTGCGCTGAGAGTGAATCATGAGCGCTTCGGTGATCGCAGGCCTCCCGGTGTTGCTGCGTGTCAAGGTTGGGATATTAAGGCCGAAGCTTGCAATATTGATCGCCGTACTTTCCTGTCTCTAAAAACTGATGTAACGGAGCACTGTCAGGATTAAAGCGCTGGACCTCAGCAATCGTCTGCACAGCCTTCGCCTGGTCACCGAGCCTGCATTCCAGGAAAGCAAGATCAAGCCCAGCGGCTGTCTGACTTGGGTCGGAGGCCACCACCTTTTTTAAAAGCTTCACGGCTAGGTCGGTATGTCCTTGTGATGCATCAAGCACCGCTAGATTCGCCAGCGCTGCACTCTCATAAGGGCTTTCTGTCAGAGCCGCCTGATATTTACTCTGTGCCTCGTCCAGCTTGCCCGAAATCTGATCCAGAAAGCCCAGCCGAACATGAAGCTCGGCATCATTTGCGCCCTCATTCTCTGCTTTTTTCAGTAGAGATAGCGCCCTTTCGCCCGACTGACGATCACCGCGCTCCGCCAGTTGTGCATAGGCAAGACCAAGTTCCCGGTCTCCGGCGCTTACGCCGCCAACCGGCACAAGCTCTGCAGTTTGTCCGATGACCGTGCTGCGATCCTTCTGCGGAAGCTTCTGAATATTGTGGTCAGTCAGCTGCTCATGTGAGATATCGGTCGTCTCTCGCGTGGGCATGTGGCAAACAGCGCAATCCTGCTGCTCGGGATGATGTTCCGTTGCCATTTTCTGGCCCGTATGACAGGTCAGACATTTGTCACGATAGAAGCTCACCCGCTGTGTCGCCGCTGGCGAATCGTGAGGATCATGGCAGGTCGTACAGGTAAGCCTGTCTCCGCTTGCTCGTTTGCATGCGCTCTTGAGCAGAGCTTCGTATTGACTGCTCGCCCTGCCCCCGCCTTCCTCGTGGTTCGCGTTCACAAAATAAACTACGAATCTGGCTAGATCGTCTCCGGGTCGATAAGCAGCAAGAGATTTGCCCGCTCGATAAATCGCGGCTTCTCCTTCGAGATGACATTGCAGGCAAATACTGTCGCGATTCGCGGGCGATAATGCCGCCGGATTCACAATCGGCCCGTGTCCCTGATGCGCGAGATGCTGTGACGGGTCGCCATGACACGCTGCACAGGTGACACCACCCGCCATGAAGGGGGCTACAGCATACTTGTTGCGCGCGTCCGGCAGAGCCGTTTGTACCTCGCCCGCATGACAGTGCAGACAATTGGAATCGACGGGCAGCGTATCCGGCATGCTTCGGACCGATCCGTAGTTCGGCGCCATATCCCAGAGTTGCTTCTTCGAGTAGTAGTTCACCGGGGCCTCAAACCACCACCCGTCGCGCTCGAAGAGATAGGTCCTGCCGCGCCGTCCTGACCCAACGTAATAGGACAGCAACTGCTCTCCATCGAGAGCCGGCCCGGTACCGGGCACCGTCCGGTCATAGATCATCCAAGCCTGCCCGTCACGCTGCATAAGCTTGTAACGAATCCCCGAGGCCGGGTGCGTGAACCCGCCTTCAATTAACCCGTCGGACGCAACACCGCTCGCTCGCGCCATTGGCGTGCGTTTGTATCTCTCGTAGATGTTTTTATGGCATGGTGCGCAAGCCCGGTCGGGATCATCCAGCGCGAGTTTCTGCGGAAGGGAAGTAGCCGCCGCCACCGGCCTCAGAAGCAGCCCGGCGCCGGCGAGCGCGAAGACCGCTACAACTACAAGAAGGACGGCCCATCGCACGTTGCCTCTATACGTCAGATGTTTCGTGAGATGTCTCAAGTTCAGGGACCACTTGTCGTCTGGCGCCGCAGGGTTCCGCTTCGCAGTCGCCCCGACAGCTCAAACATGCGCAGGGAAACTCTTCAAAGAGTCTTACACATCCAAAAAAATGAGGGGAGCTAAAAGCTCCCCTCATCCTCGAGCGTGACCCCGCGCTAGAAATTTACGCGCAGGGAGAATTGCAGCAGACGGGGGTTTGCGCCGGGCGCCATGCCAGTGATGAACTGGTCACCCGAATCGATGGGCGTAGTGGCAGCGCCGCCTCCGAAGCCTGGGTTGATGATGTTGAAGACGTTGTAGGCGTCCATCCGGAACTGCCCCACGACCGTCTCCCAGATCGGGAAATTCTTCTGCAGGGCAAGGTCGGTGTTGAAGAAATGTGGCCCGTAGATATTATTTCTGCCTGCGGTGCCAATCTGGTCAACCCCTGTCGCGCTGAATCCGGAAAACGATTGGTAAACAAGCGCACCGTTCACGGCTTTAACTAACGGCGTAGTCGCTCCGGAATAGAAGAAGCGGTTGTGAGTTGTGGTGTTGAAGCTACCGAGGTTCGTATGCAGGGTTGAGCCCTTGCCATTCGGATAGCAAGGCCCGGGCCCCGAAGTCAAACCGCACCCCGAGTAATTGAGCGTAGCGGGAAGACCACTCGACCAGGTGACAATCGGGCTGATCTGCCAACCCCCGATGATTTGATTCTCCCACCCGGATACATTCGCGCCCCACGGCTTGCCGTGACCGAATGGCAGCTCATAGAGGCCGTAGCCGATGAACTCGTTCGTGCGGATATTGGAGTCCCGGCCGCGCACCGCTGCTCTATTCCAGGTTGAATACTGGGTTTGGATATTAATGCCCTGCTGCCATCCATAGTTCCCTGTAAAGGACAAGCCTCGTGAAAACTGCTTGGTCAGGGTTATCTGCAGCGCATTGAAGTGGGTGTCCATGTCGTTGCCGTAGTAGTTGATACCGGGGGCCCAGCCGCAGGCGCCAGCTGGAAGTCCGGCAGGAGGCGTAACCGAGCCGTTAATATATGGATAGTTGGGATCCCTGCATGCTGCGACGCTGCCGCCATAAAAACGCTGCAGCAAGGTGGTATTGCTCACGCCCCCATTCGCGTCGATGCCATTCACGATCGGGCCCACCTGCAATTGCGATGGCACAAAATGCAGAGGTTGTCCATTTATGCTGAATTGGGACGGCAGGAAAATGCCCGCCTCGTTCGGATTGGTGGTATTGCCGCTGCTATCGCCCAAGGTATGTGTGCCCTTGTTCCCCACGTAGGCGATGGTTAAGGCGAGCGTATTGGTGAGAGATTGCTGCAGGCTGGCATTCCAAGCATCGAGCGTGGGAAGGCGAATACTGTTCGGTCTCGCCTTTACCCCGACAGCAAAGCCGGGATTCGGAAGAAGGCCGTTGGACGGGACCGCGGGTATACAACCTGTGGCTGCGTTACATGGCGGCGGTCCGTTCACCAGGTTCCACGCGAAGGACGTAGGACCAGCCGTTGCGGTCACGGTTTGGTTGGCCAGGACAGGCAGGTTCTGAGTCACAACGTGGCCATAGATAGAGCCGAAGATACCGAGGTCAAAGCTGCGTCCATAACCGGCGCGGACGACCGTCCTCGGGTTTACCTGATACGCGAGTCCCACGCGAGGATTCCAGGCGTTCGGAGCTCTGCTCCAGTTCATGTTGTTCGAAATGTTGCCGACGGACGCCACACGCAGATAGCCATCCGTGGTGGCCGAGTCGTTCATCTGCATCAGCGCACCCTGCCCCGGTCCGTTCACTGACTCGGGGTTGTAGATCTCATAGCGCAGACCCAGGTTCGCCGTCAGTTTAGGAGTGATGCGCCAAGTGTCCTGGCCGTAGAAGAAGAAGCGTTGCTGAAACTCCCTCGCATTGGTGGTCTCGCTGACATAGCGAGCGAAATTCGTGACATCGCCCAGCACGAAGGTTGCGAATCCCAGGCCGCCTGTGCTGCCATTGGATGTAGGACCGTTGCCAAATGACAGGATACCGGTGCGATCCGAATCGCTAGGCACGCGCAAATTGCGCGCAAAGCGAAGATCCAGGCCCATCTTTATGGAGTGGTTACCCACAATCTTCGTCCAGTTGTTCACCACCTGGAACTGACTTTCTTTCTGAATCAACGGGCAGTTGCAGCGCGTGATATTCAGGCCCTGGCCGTACTGCGCCCCTCCGCTCGTTGGGTTGTTGGGACTGATCGTGCCGGTGGCCCCAAAATTGCCCACATCGGCAATATTGAATCCCCCCGCGCCGCTGGTGATTGCGTTCAGGTTTAAGCCAGGAATACCGAGGTTTTCCATAAACGGTGTTCCTTCGTTGTACTTGTTGTCCAAAATATTGTAGCGATAGTAGCCAATACGGAAGTCGGTCAGGAGGTTTGGCTTGAGTGCCCAGTCAAAGCCGGTTGCAAGACTGTCGTTCGCACCCGCGGAATTGCCACCGTAGTTGTTAATGCCGAACCCTGCGCCCCCGGCGGGACCAAAGATCGTCGTGCCGCTCAGCACATCCGTGAACCGGCTGAAGCGTCCAAAGGCATGAATTGCAGAGGTGACCTGGTAATCGCCGCGTATGTCCCACTGCTCGCTGTTGAATATCCCGGTGCCGCTGGCCGCGTAGTTGCCCTGCAAACCACTGAAGTTGCCGGTCTTGTTTGGTGCGTAAGGCTGGAGCAGTTTGAAAAGGTTGAGCGCCGGCTGGGAGAGCTGCGCCGCGGGGATTACGTTGCCCGGATAGGGAGTGACGCCATCAGCCTCGTAGATCGTGCCATTGGTCGGACCAAGAACGGACAAGTATTGACTGAAGTCGCAACCGGGAATGCCGCTGGGTCCAACCGAAGACCCCAGGCAGGTGCTCACGAGCTGCGCGGTCGGAACGGTCATCGAAGCGGAGGTTCCCACCTTCTGACGTTGCAGCTCGAAGTCTCCGAAAAAGAATAGCTTATCCTTGAGGATTGGCCCGCCGATCGAACCGCCGATCTGGTTTCTCAGACCACCCGGAACCAGACCGCCGTTGTTGGTGGCGTCGCCGGTGCGAAACTGGGTGTAGGGATTGGTCGCCTGATTCGCATTGCTTTCGCGATACCAGAAACCGCTTCCGTGAAAAGAATTCGTTCCGGACTTGGTCTGCGCCGTCACCACTGACGCCACCGCCTTGCCGAATTCGGCGTCAAAGTTCTGCGTGGTGATCTTGCTCTCGGTGATCGAATCCAGGTTCGGATTGATGACGATGATGCCGAGAATCGGGTCCTGATTATCCGTGCCATCCAACTGAAAGGCGACGCCACCGAAGGTCTGGCCGTCAACCATGATCTGTTGGCTACCCTGCGGATTTTCATCGGCAGCGTGGCTCCACCCCAACTGCTGCGCGCCCGGCAAAAGCAGTTGCAGGTTAGTGAAATTGCGCTGGCCGACCGGAAGGTCCGCCACGTCCTGCGAGGTAAATGTCGTCGAAACATCGGCGCGGTCTGTCTTTAATTGGGGCACGTTTTCGGCGTTGACGGTCACCGTCTGGGTTGCGCCGCCAACCTCCATCTGGGTCGGAACCTTTAGCGATTGGTCGGCATACACCACAAGCCCCGTGGCCGTAAAGGTCTTGAATCCGGCCATCGTCACCTTGACGTCGTACGTATCGGGGATGAGGTGCTCGGCACGCCATTCTCCCGAATCATTGGATTGAGAGTTAACGGACGTTCCTTTGCCTGTGTCCGTCACGGTGATGGTCGCGCCCGGGATGGCGGCGCCTGTGTTGTCTGTAACTGTTCCAAAGAGTGAACCGTAGACCGCTTGCCCAAAACTCGCGGTGGACAAACATACTGCAAATGCAGCGAAGAGGACTACCCTGCCCAACTTCATCCATTGCATATCAATTGCCTCCCTGAATTTCGCACTGGCGCTGTTCGCGCCTTCAGCCTTTACAACTCTTCTTGCGTGATCTTCCGTTTTTTTTTGCCCTTTCAGCCAAAACCCCTGGGGCAGAACGCTGAAAGAGACCGGATATTTGATCCGCAAGCACAGTACTGCCTGAAATCAAAGACTGTCAATCAATTTAGGGAAAGATTTTCTCTTATTTGATATGGCGAATCGATGGCATTATGAGAAAACAATCCGCAGTCACCGTCCGAGTGCCGGGGATGCGGACAAGAAAACGTTTTACCGCGGCTATGTGCTTGGGTTTAAGGAGATAAACGGGATTATTATGGTCAGGCGTCGATTTCTGCGCTCGACCATCGAAAAGATGGAATCCCTTGGGGCGGTTAACGCTCGCGCCTTGGACGCGCGGATTAGAGAGAAGGATTTCCTATACAAAATCGATTTATGTATATACATTACACCGCAGTTACCGCACCCACCGTGCGTGAGTAAACGAAATGAAGACTACCGGAAAGATCGCGGCGAAATTAAGCAGCAGAGAGAAGCCCCGAAATATGCCGGAAGCCGGTCTGCCGAAGCACAGGCAAGTTTTTGACAGCCTCCTTGGGGCAATTCAGTCTGGCAGCTACAAAGCGGGCGACCGGCTGCCCAGTGAGGCCGAGTTGGGCAAGACGTTCGACGCCTCGCGCATCACCATTGCCAAAGCCGTTCATGAATTGCAGAGGCTGGGGCTAGTCTCGCGACGAGCAGGCGCGGGAACCTACGTTTTACCCCAGAATCATCCCACCGGCTGTGTCTTTGGCCTCTTGATCCCCGATCTGGGACGCACGGAAATATTCGAACCCATTTGTCACGGCATGATGCGGTCGCCGCTTTCCAGCGCCCATTCTCTCCTGTGGGGTCACGCCATGGGTCAGGCAGAGCAGCAGGAGAAGGAAGCCGAGCAGCTCTGCCGTCACTACATTGCGCAAAAGGTCTCAGGAGTTTTTTTCGCGCCTCTGGAGTTCACTCCGGAGAAAGATGTATTTAACCGAAGGATTGCAGGCGCTCTTGATCGGGCGGCCATTCCCATCGTTCTGCTCGACAGATGCATTGCTCCTTATCCAGAGAGGTCGGGGTATGATCTCGTCGGTATCGACAATCGCCGCACCGGATTCCAGGTGACGAGACACTTATTGCAACTCGGCTCGAGGCGCATTGCCTTTGTCGCTAAGCCCCTCTCTGCGCCGACCATCGACGCCCGGATAGCTGGCTATCGCGAAGCTCTTCACTGTTATGGCATTCCTCTCGATGAGAAGCTCGTATGCTTTGGAGACCCTGAAGACAACACCTTCATTCAGACTTTATTGGAAGAGTGCCATCCGGACGCGATCATCTGCGCCAACGATCTGACTGCCGCAAGAGTCATGCACGGGCTTCTGGAAGCCGGCGTTCGCATCCCTCAGGAAATCCGCATGGTGGGGATCGATGACGTCAAATACGCAAGTATGTTGCCTGTGCCATTGACCACTCTGCACCAGAATTGCGCCGATATTGGATCCATAGCAATGTCGACCATGCTGGAGAGGGTTGAGCACCCTGACCTGCCAACGCGGGACATCTTGCTGCAAACCAGACTCGTGATTCGTAAATCCTGTGGCGCCTGTGTTGAACCGCTTCAACACGGTGCTATCGTTTAGAGGTTTCTGCCCACGGAGTTCCACGCCATGACGAATCTCACTCGCTCCATGCACACCTTCTTTTTGCCTGCATTCATGCTTCTCGCATTTTCGTGCGAAGGCTCCGGGTGGGCGCAGACTCCTCTGCTCGTGTTGGCTTCGTCTACCGGCTCTCAGGCTGCCCAGGGAACGTCGGATCCATGGTGGAAGCACGCGGTCATCTATGAGATTTATCCCCGCAGCTTCCAGGACTCCACGGGCGACGGGATCGGAGATCTCAGAGGCATTACCCAGCGTCTTGACTACCTGCAATCTCTTGGCGTCGATGCCATCTGGCTCTCGCCAATCTATCCTTCGCCGCAGGTCGACTTCGGATACGACATCTCCGACTACGAAAATGTCGATCCGCAATACGGCACTCTCGCCGATTTCGACGAGCTCGTCGCCGAAGCAAAGAAACGCAATATCCGCATCATTATGGATATGGTGATGAACCACACCTCGGACAAGCACCCGTGGTTCGTCGAGTCGCGCAGCTCCCGCACAAATCCTAAGCGCGACTGGTATATCTGGCGCGACGGCAAGGGACCGGGCATCCCGCCCAACAACTGGGAAAGTGTCTTCGGCCACTCTGCATGGAAGTTCGATCCGACTACGAATCAGTGGTACTACCACAAGTTCTACCCAGAGCAGCCAGACCTGAACTGGCGCAACCCCGAAGTCGAGAAGGCCATGTTTGACTCCGTCCGCTTCTGGCTTGACCGCGGCGTCGCCGGCTTCCGCCTCGATGCGATTCCCACGCTCTTTGAAGATCCGCAGCTACGGGATGAGAAGGAGGTTGGCGGCACCAATGCATACGGCGATCCCAACCTCGACGACTCCTATACCGACAATCTTCCCGAAGTTCACGATGTCATGAGGCGCTTGCGGAAAATGGTGGCCAGCTACCCCGGTGATCGCGTGCTGATTGGCGAAACCTATCTGCCAAACATTCAGGAGCTCGACAAATGGTACGGCGGCAGCCGTCACGACGAGTTGAATTTGCCCATGGATATGCAGATCGGCTTCGCCAATAAGCTGGATGTCAACCTCTTCCGTCAGCGTATCGAAGAGGTCGAGACGAAAGTTCATGGCAATCAGCCCCTAGTGGTCTTCGACAACCACGACAACGCCCGCAGCTGGAATCGCTATGGCGATGGCGTGCACGATGATGCGATCGCCCGCCTGATCGCAACCATGCTCTTTACCACTCGCGCGACCGCCCTGATGTACTACGGCCAGGAGCTCGGCATGGTCACGACTACGCCAACCCGGAAGGAAGAGGTAAAGGATCCGATCGGTGTGATCGGGTGGCCAAATGAAAAGGGCCGCGATGGCGAGCGCACGCCCATGCAGTGGAATGCTTCGAAAGATGCGGGATTCAGTACAGCGGCCTCTACATGGCTTCCGATCCCGCCCGACTACACGACTGTCAACGTCAAGGCCGAAGAGGCGGACCCGAAATCGCTGCTCAACTGGTACAAAAAGCTGATTGAGCTGCGCAGAACCAATCCCGCCCTGCGCGATGGCGCACTGCACATGCTCGACCCCACGAATCCGAATGTGCTCTCGTATCTGAGGAAGGGTCCTGCGGGTTCACCCTCCGTCGTGGTCTCTCTTAACTTCACGGCTCAACCTCAAACCGTCTCACTCGACCTCGCGGGCACCGGAGTGATCAGCAACCATATAAAAACGCTGATGACTGATGATGCCTCCTTGCAATCCACAACCAGCCTTACAAACATCGTTTTGCCGCCCTTTGCGTCCTGGGTTGCATCAGTTCAATAGTTAAGGGGTGAGAATTCTGGGCGCACTTCGTTTTCCAGCCACCGGGTGCCTCACTGCTCTCGGTCTCGTTGCCTTGCTTCTGCCGCAGTGCTCAGCGCTCGCCGTCAACGCACCGTATGGAGTGGATCTCGACGGCCATCCCGTGATGCTCGCCTCCTCCACGGCACCGGCCATCGTGCTTTTCTTCACCGCGTCCGATTGCCCGATCGCCAATCGCTATGAGCCAGAAATGCTGCGCCTGGAGCAAGAGTTCGCCCCGTCCGGAGTAGAGTTCTGGTGGGTATACCCGAACCCTGAAGATACAGCGGCAGTCATTCGTCAGCACAGGTCACAATTCGCGGGAAGCTCGCATGTCCTTCGGGATACGCAACAGTCGTTGATACACGCCGCCCACGCGACCGTCACCCCGGAAGCCGCCATCTTTGTTCCAGAAAACAGTGCGCTTCGTGAAATCTATCGCGGCCGCATCGACGACCGATACATCGCATTCGGGCAGGAGCGCCCCAAAGCTATGCACCATGAGCTCGAGAACGCAATCGTCGCTCTCCTGGCGAAGCATCCGATTCCCCAGCCGGGCGGCCGACCAGTCGGCTGCTCGATCGTTCCGCTGGAAAACCACGGCCCATGAGCCCTCGGCCCATCCATCGAATACTCGGCTCTGGCCTCGCCCTCAGTCTTTGCATGGTCTCGATCGCCGGCCTGCGCATCTGCGTTCGCGCGTCCGAAGCCCCGGCAACTTTTAACCGCCAGATCGCGCCCATCCTCTACAAGAACTGCACCACCTGCCACCATCCCGGCGGCGGCGGACCCTTCAGCCTGCTTACCTATGAGGACGCAAAACGCCGCGGACCACAGCTCGTCGAGGTCACTGCCAGCCATTACATGCCCCCGTGGCTGCCCGAGCACGGCTACGGAGACTTCGCGGACGAGCGCCGCCTCAGCAACGACGAAGTCGCTCTCCTCCAAAAGTGGGTGTCCACCGGCATGGCTCGCGGCGACGACGCCGATGCCCCGCCCGTTCCTCACTACGACGACACCTGGACTCTCGGCAAACCTGACCTCGTCCTGTCCGTCGAGCGGCCAGCCACTTTACCCGCCTCCGGTTCAGATGTCTTCTTGAACTTTGTCCTCCCCTATCCGCTCAACCAGACGCACTACATCCGCGCCATGGAAATTCGCCCTGGCACGCCCCAGGTCGTGCATCATTCGAACGTATTAATCGACCGGACGGCCTCATGGCGTCGCCAGCATCCCGGCAACTGGCGCGAGGGCGTTCCCGGCATGGAGCTGACTGTCGATGCGGGCAACACCTTCGATCCCGACAGCCATTTCCTCTTCTGGAAGCCCGATACACCGGCCCTGGTCGAGCCTGCCGGAATGCCCTGGCGTCTCGATCCCGGCAACGATCTCATCCTCAACATGCACCTCAAGCCATCCGGCAAGCCGGAGACCGTCGCCGCGCAGATCGGTCTCTACTTTACCGATGCGGCGCCCACGAAACAACCCATGCTGCTGCAACTGGAGCACGACTCCGCGCTCGACATTCCTGCCGGCAAACAAGACTTCGTTGTTCAAGACGAATTAAAGTTGCCTGTCGATGTCGATGTGCTCGGAATCTATCCGCACGCTCACTACCTAGGCAAGGACTTACAGGCCTATGCGATCCTGCCGAATGGACAGAGAACGGAGCTTATCTGGATACGCAATTGGGACATTGACCGGCAGTCTGTCTACCGATATAACAAGCCCGTCTTTCTGCCCAAGGGCACGACCATCCACATGCGCTACATCTATGACAATTCCCGGGAGAACCCGCACAATCCCAACGACCCACCCATCCGCGTGCGCGCGGGCAATCGTTCGGTTGACGAGATGGGCCATCTCTGGCTCCAGGTTCTTCCCGTTAACGCACCTGCAAACGGACCCGATCCGAGACTGCTGCTCGAGACCGCATGGATGCAAAATCGTCTGGGTAAGGAGCCCCACGATACCCTTGCGCTCTACAATCTCGCCGCCGCGGAAACCAGCGAGGGCAACTACAGCGATGCAGGCCCGATCTACAAAGAGATTGTAGAAATAGATCCAAAAGATGCGCGCGCATGGAATGGTCTTGGGGTTGCGCGCGAAAGCACAGGAGACTGGCAAGGCGCGCAACAGGCCTTTCAGAAGGCTTCCGACGTCGATCCATCTTTGCTCGACGCGGTTTTTAATCTTGCCAAAAGCCAGCTGGACCATGATCAGACAACGGAAGCCGAACAGTCATTCCGCGCTGTGCTGAAGCAGAGCCCGAGCGACGCAGGCGCGCACAACGGTCTGGCCCAGGCGCTGCTCAAGGAAGGGCAGCAGGATGCGGCGCAAGCTGAATTTACAAACGCTCTCGACACGGATCCCCAGAATCTGGACGCCTTGGAGGGGCTGGGACAGCTTGCGCTTTCGCATGGACAGCCTGCCCAAGCCGCGGAACTCCTCGAGCGAGCCCAGCAACGAAGCGGCGGCGATGCGATGATTCGCGAGCAGCTGGCCCTCGCCTACGCGCAACTAGGCCGCTTCGCAGACGCTGTTCAGGCCCTCCAACAAGCCCAGCGCCTGTCTCCGAATGACCCCCAGGTGCATGCCATGTTCTCCCAGGTCTATTCCGCAAACGGCCAGTTGCCGGAGGCCATCGCCGAGCAACAGGAAGCTCTTCGCCTGAATGCGTCCGATGCTGATGGATGGAACAACCTTGGAGTCCTCGAAGCGCGCGCCGGCAACTCCGCGACAGCTCGTGAGGATTTTGAGCATGCACTCCGCATTGCTCCCGATCATGCTCCCGCGAAAGCAAACCTCGCGCGGTTAGGCGCGGGCGCCAAGGGGCCCTAGCAAGAAACCTGGCCGCCTCCGCTCAGGTAGCCATCACACCCGCCGAACTTAGCGATTTTCTTTTGACTGCTCGCGTCTGTAGGTGTAACTTCGCTAGTCGTCATCCCAAGGTCTTATCTTCAGGAGCCGAACAACACTCTGTTCGTGCGGCTTGGTCCGTGCTATCTCGCAACGCATCGTCAGAGAGGAGATTTATGTCAGAGGCTAGAGTTATCTTGCCTGGCAGCCATCGTCACGCCGCACCTGGAGCTGAAAAAATTGGCCCTGCTGACCAGTCGGCCCAGGCCCATGTAACCGTGTATGTGCGCGGCCAAAATAAGCCCCTGCCGATTACCCGGCCCGGCCACTTCATAACCAACGAAGAGTACACGGCAACGTATGGGGCGAGCACCGAGGATTTCGCCGCGATTCGCGCGTTCGCCAAGGAATACAACCTCGCGCCTGCCAATGAAAATCCGGCAACGCGATCCATCGAGCTTCACGGCACCGTCGGTGACCTTAGCCGCGCCTTCGGTGTCACCCTCGATCACGTCAGGATCAAGGACAAGATCTACCGCCATCGGGAAGGCGACATCACGATCCCGGAGAGTCTCCTCCCCATCATGACCGCCTTGGTCGGATTGGATAACCGCCCGCAGGTGGAGCCACGAGTGCGCAAAATCCACCCTAGGACGGTCAGTGAGGCCCTGACCGAGCAACCCTTTTCGCCGTTGGCTATCGGCCAGATCTACAGCTTTCCTTCCGGCCTGGATGGCACAGGCCAGATCATCGCTGTCATTGAGCTGGCAGGCGGATTTCTTCAATCCGATTTGGATGCCTACTTTCGGGAACTCGGCCTCCAGACCCCGTCCATCACGGCCGTCTCCGTCAATGGAGGACAGAACACCGTCTCCAGTGGGTCCGATCCCACCGACGAGGAGCTGGAGGTCGCGCTCGACATCCAGATCGCCGGCGCGCTTGCTCCCGGAGCGAAGCAACTGGTGTACTTCGCCCCATCCACCGATGACCAGGCCTTTCTGGCCGCCGTCAACGCCGCGATCGTGGCCACACCGCAGCCCATCGTTATTTCCATCAGTTGGGGCCAGGCTGAGATCTATTTCACCGACCAGACGCGGCAGCAGTTTGAAGCCGTCCTGCAGCATGCCGCGCAACTTGGAATTCCGGTTACCGTTGCCGCCGGCGACGACGGCTCGTTTGATGGCACTGGCTCCCTGAATGTTGATTTTCCCGGAGCAGCCACACACGCCCTGGACTGCGGCGGCACGAATCTGCTGGCCAACGGCAACACCATCGGCAGCGAAACTGTTTGGAATGCCGCAGTCGACGACGGGAACGGCAATATCGTCCGGCAGGGAACTGGCGGGGGAGTCAGCCAATTCTTCCCTAAACCCGACTACCAGGCCTCGATCAACGTCCCCGCGCAGCCGGCAGGAACCGGAACGGCAGGAGGCCGCGGAGTGCCCGACGTATCCGGCGACGCCGATCCCGCCACCGGCTACCAGATACGCTGTAAGGGAGTGGACACGACCGTCGGTGGAACCAGCGCCGTCGCACCGCTCTGGGCCGCGCTCATCGCCCGATTCGGGCAGAGTCTCGGCAAGCCGGTCGGCTTCCTTAACCCCCTCATCTATCAGAGCAGCGTCAGCAGCAGTTCCTTCAACGATGTAACTCAGGGAGACAACGACAGCCAGGGACAGGGTGGACCCTACCACGCCGGTGTTGGCTGGGACCCTTGCACCGGCCTCGGAAGCCCCAAAGGGTCGGCTCTCCTGAATGCGCTGACGGCTGCGATAGCGTCAGCCTCCGGAACTGCCGGCAACTCAACGCCAAATCCGGGCAACGGCAGTCCGCGTGACTAAACGGACCATCGTTCTCTGGAGCAAGACATTAAGATACTTCCGTGCTCTTTCGACTGTTCCTGCAACTGCTTGTTAAACTCCGCCACAACAACTGGTCCGAGGCAATCGCTAAGGTTCAAAGCTGCAAGTACAGGCGTTCCGTACAGGGTCCGCCCCCCGGCAGAATGGTGTTCTCGACCCAGCCCACTACGACGTAACCTTTACCTATACAGGAGACGGCAAGAGCTACGACGGAGGCCTGGAATCGCCCGTTGAGGTTCACAAACACGACACATTACACACCCGTTACAACCCCAAACACCCAGAGCGCAATAACACTGATCCTTATCCTCACTGGACGGCCTACGATGACCTCGCGTTTGTCCCCATCGATCTGGGACTCTTTCTCTATCTTTCTTTCCAGCACTGAGATGCGTAATACGGTTGGGCAACTGGAACAGCAGTGAGGAGCCGAGGAATTTATTTCCCCAATTGCAGATATTCGTCGAATGCGGCAGGCACCATTTCAGTGACCTCGGTGTGACCTCCAGGCATATAGGTCGGCCGGAACGTTTCGGCCCCTAACCATGTCATGCCCTCGTATTGATTTTTCTTGTTGGTCTTCAGATGAATGCCGATAGCGGCAATACAGAACAGGGAAGGGCCAAAGTGGAACCCAAAGAAGCGCGGCGCGTTTGCCGATTGGGTATGAGTGCCGCTTTTATATTCCTGAAAGTACATATCCTCGTATTTGAGAATGCCTCCGGTCTTGCCGGGGGAGATGCTCCCGTTTGCAGCTTCTGTAATTGCGGTGTTAAGACGATTCATTACGCCGCCTTGGTACGGGGCCCCTTGCATCCAAGTGCTCACGTGTCCCAGATAGACAACTGTTGCCATAAGGTATCCCTCTTTCTGTCGGCAGATATATTACTCGCTCGACTGCTGTGTGCTCCAGGTCGCTGTCAGGATAACCCGAGACGGCCTCATGGTTGAACCGTGACGTTATTCACGACCGACTTCACGCCCTTCACCTTCTTTGCAATCGTGCCGGGCCTTGGTCTTCGCTTGGGGCGTCTCCATTAGTGCCGCTCAGTGTCACTCCACCGTCGGTAACCGGGACGACGAGAGCGCCGCCCTTTACAACGGCATCTGCCACCAGCTTTGTTCGGATCTGGTCGACAAATTGAGTCATCAGGGAGTGGTTGTTTTTTGGCTGGCGGATAGCACGCCCACCAGGAGGCAAACCATCAAAGCGAAACCTAGCAGTTTTAGCATCCCTGCGAGATTAACCTTAGTGTCGTGTGAATTCGCGGCACCAGTGAGGATCGCCCCCTTTTCTGGTTAGGAAGATCGATTCTGCGAGAACGCGGCAGCTGATGAGAAGACTAAAAAATCGCCCCGCTTTCTCTTGTCAGGAAACGCGGGGCATTTTTATGAGCGTGTATCGTCGTTCTGTATTAAGAGACGCAGCAAGTCATCGTAAGGTTTCCCGCTATCATGTTGTCGGCTTTAATTCGCCGTCGAAGATGTTGCGCGAACGCGAAAAAATCGGTTTCACCATCGATTTAATTCAAAAGGCTGTGTGCGTATACACACTTGCTGAATGGCGCAGCCGGGGTGGCGATTCGGTAAAAGACACACCGGGGGAGCAGGAGTCCTGTTCGCGTTTACCTAGAGCGCGAAGCCTGATGGCAACCCGCAGCGACCAGTTCAGTCGATCCATGGAAAGGAATTCGGTTAGAAACATGAACTAACCAGAATCCTGATAACTTATGTTGATTTCAAAGGTACTTTGAGTCT
>JBAVYX010000178.1:0-2577 GCA_049588475.1 Silvibacterium sp.
CACGGATGAATTGGCTCGGATGTATCAAAGCTGGGGTTCGTTGGAGGACGGGCCGTGCGTTTGCAGCGCGGTGGGATAAGGAAAAAAGCTTCGTCTGCAAAATCTCTCTTTTCCTTATCCTAAGAACCGTCCTGAAGGGACCGTCTGCAAGGTTTGAAGCTGACGGTTGGTTGATTCAATTGGACCAGGCGTCCACATAAAACGTCTATGTTGGTTTAACTCCATTGTGCCCAAAAGCGCGGCACGTGAGACTCATGTATCTGAGGTTCGAGACACCTCGACTATCCGTCCAGCACATAAGAAAAAAGGATGGCCTCCGTTTCCAGGCCATCCTTCTGGCTTTTCGTCAGGTTGTGTTGTTATTGGCTTGCTGGAAGCGAAGCTTTCTCGATCTGCGCTTCGGGTTCATGCGACTCAGGTACTGCCTGCGACTTTGCGAAGACAATGTAGATCTCTGTCCCTGCCGGAACGCTCACCACGATGTGCTGCAGCGTGAGCATGTGCATGACCTGCTCGTCGCCAGCGTTGCCGATGTTATCGGCAACACGCATGCGGAGCATATCATTTTCGCTGAAGGCACTGTTTACGCTGGGAGCGCCCACGATCATTGCCGCCGTCTCGCCAAGCCCCGAGAGAGAGCGCACCATGAGGCTCTTGCCGCTCTGTTTGCCCGTGACCTTGCCCTTGATCGCGGCCAGATTCGTGTCCGCCGCTACGGCTTCGATGGGGACGGTTTCCCCGCTCGCGAATTCGATGCTGGAGAAGGCGATATTCACCAGACCCGAGGGATCGGCCTGGGTGATCTTCCCTACCGCTCTGCTGCCGGCGGGAATGAGGATCTGTCCATCACGTTCGTAATTGTGCTCGATCACGGCCACCACGGGCGCATGGATCGCTGTGGTGGCCATTGCTTCGAGACGCGCCGCCACGTGGTAGCCAGGTGCAAGACCCAGGTTGGTAATAGCTGCGCGCGTAACACTGCCTTCGTTTCTCAGCCCGCTTCCCTGCTGATTCACGGTGAAGACCAGCGACGGTTTGCTGAGCGCTTCTTCCTCTTTCTTGATCTCCTGCTGCTCGCTGGCGCTGTTGCTGCCATAGGGAGGAGGCGACCACTTCTGCTCACCGGGCGTGGTGTCCGGCTCCTGAAACTTCGCAACCTGATTAAGGGATTTCCCCTGCGCAGGATTCGATTGACCAGCCGGTTGTGCTCCCGAGGGTTTAGCAGACTTCGTGCGTTCGATGTCGGAAGCATCGACACTGCCGGGCTTATTGGTTTCTGCCGGCGAGGCCTTCATCTTGTCACTCGGCACCAGATCTCCCTGGGCCGTCGGCGTGGCATATCGGCCAAGGTTAGGCTTTGCAGCCTCCGCCGCGGTCTTCGGTTTCGTGGTCCCCTTCGTTGACAGGAAGGCGATCATGGCTACTCCGAAGATGACGATCACACCTATCACAATCAGCATGAGTGAGAGGTTTCCACCGCCGCCCCCCGTCTTTCGCTCGAGCACAAACGGGCGCCGTTTGATCTCACCCGGGCCCTCAGTTTCCTCTCCCTCCGAATCGGTGATGGGACCGACCTTCTGCTGCGCGTTTTCCTCTTCCAGCGCGATTTCTGCTTTGCCCATACTTGCCTCCTTTCTCGAGGTTGAATGTTCTCCTCGATTACCTTGCTGGCGCGACAAACGGAACCGGCAGCAACAGCGGATTGTCGACCTCGCTGGAGGTTGCGAGCTCCAGCAACAAGCGGTCCTTGCCCTGCTTGAAACCAGGCCGCGAGAACTCCACGACTCCATCGGCGCGCTCTCCCGGCGCAAGACGCGTAGCGTTGAGACGGTAGTCTGTGACTGCTACTTCGTCAGCCAGGGTCTGCCGGTGCTTCTTTTCTTCTTTTTTCTTGGTGTTTTCCTCGTTCGGGCTGCTGAGTTCTACCTGTGGCGGAAGGACTTCAATCCAATGATCCGTCGTGTTCAAGACGGAATAGGCAACCAGCATCTCGCCGCCCTGCGATCGTACCTCTCCGAGGGCACCGGCCATCGGCTTGCCAGGCGCTTGTCCTTCCGGATTTCTCTGCTTCTTTGCGACGGTATCGACCCAAGCCGGTGTGGCGATATTTGCCTGTTGCTTTAGCGCAAGATCGATTACCGGGATCTTCTTCGGCTCCGGTTTCACTTCCGGCTCGTCACCGCGAATCACCGAATCGGCTGAGCCGATCAGGAAGCTTTGCGCAGGCTGGTAGTTCACTACGAAATCCACCGGCCTGGTTCCTGTCTCTCCCTCGGAGATCAGGCGAAAGCTGATCTCGTGACCGGACTGGAGCGCGATGATGAGGTTGCTCGTCGCCACATCCTTGGTACTGGGCTTCACGAACACCAGCCTTGCCTCCTCTGCGGAATGCTCGACCTCAAAGAGTGTCGGCGCCCCGACGGCGACCGAAGTCACAGGCTCCGGGAGCCGAATCGTAGTCGTGAAGAGCGGCCGCAGGTGGAGATCGGTAACCGTGCTTCCGATGAGAGGAAGAGCGCTGATCACCGGCTGGACTTCGTTGTCAGACTTCTGTCCTATAGTCGTCTGCTGCGCCCA
>JBAVYX010000179.1:0-13276 GCA_049588475.1 Silvibacterium sp.
GATTTGTGCGAACCATCGTCACTGCTGCAGCATCGATGCCGCCGAGGATTCTGCCGCTTTCCGGCGCAGAATACGACGCTCCGCTGCAAATACAGCGAGCCGACGGAAACGAGTAACGAGGGGAGAGAAAGAACTCTGGCGCGCCCGGAGAGATTCGAACTCCCGACCTATTGCTCCGGAGGCAATCGCTCTATCCAGCTGAGCTACGGGCGCGCTCTTCAAGAATACTACGGGAAGCCCGTCGAAAGCTTTTGCTCCGTTAGTCCACCGTTGTTTTTGACAGACCCTGCCCCGCCGCGCTCTGATGGTGAGGTATTTTCTTTTGAATGCCAGGAGCCAATTCAATGAACCGGAAGTTATCCGCTTGTAGACTGCCTCTCCTCACGCTTGCCGTCTTGCTTTTCAGCCTCTCCCAGGCACAGGCGCAGTGCAAGCCTCCAGCCAACCAAAACCCACCACTCAGTCCCGCAGTCCAGGCCAGCGTCGCACTCAACGGCAAACCGATCACGATCGACTACTGTGCGCCTTCCCTGAAAGGCCGCCAAATCGGCAAAGACATCGTTCCCAACGACAAGGTCTGGCGTACGGGCGCCAACACGGCCACCACGCTCAAGACTGAAGCCAACCTCCGCATCGGCGGCCTCGCCGTCCCGGCCGGGACCTACACCCTCTATACACTGCCTTCGGCGCAGGGCTGGAAGCTCATCGTCAACAAGCAGACCGGCCAATGGGGCACCGTCTATAACGAAGCCCAGGACCTCGGCCGCGTGGAGATGCGTCAAGTCGCGATGACCAGCCCGCCGGTCGAAACTTTCAAGATCACCTTCGAAAACACCGAGGGAAACAAGACTGAGCTGCATTTGATATGGGGAAACACGAATGTCTTCGTGCCCATCGCTGCGACGGATTGAGCTCTTAGACAGCTGCGTCGCGCTCGCGGCGCAGCTCTTCCATCACTGTTTGGATCAGCTCTTTTGCCCCATTGATCTCACCCAACACCGTCTCGAGATCGAGCGCCGGCTGCGATGGGTTGCGGTGCGACGTGCAGTAAACCCCGTGCTGCCCAATCAGGATGAGCGCGTCGGTCAGCATATCCAGAGAGACGGCCAGTCGCCCGCGCGCCGGGCCCATCATGAATTCATATTTTTCCAACTCATCGCGGCGATTGTGAAGGACAGACACGCCTCTCTACCACTCCTTCGCCGCGGTATCCACTTCAACCGCGTCGTTGGCGGGCGGTCCCTTCCAGCGCAGCACTGGCTTGCGCGCCGCCGTCGTCTCGTCGAGCCGTGAAATCCGCGTCGAGTGGGGAGCAGTGATTACAAGCTCTGGATTTTCTTCGACCTCGCGGGCAATCTGCCGCATCGCATCTACGAATAGGTCGAGCTCTTCGCGCGATTCGCTCTCCGTCGGCTCGATCATCAGTGCGCCGGGCACAATCAGCGGAAATGACGTCGTATATGGATGAAATCCGTAGTCGATCAGCCGCTTGGCAATGTCGCCGGTCTTCACGCCGTTCTTCGTCTGCCTCTTGTCGCTGAAAACCACTTCGTGCATCGACGGCGTGTCGTACGGCAGATCGTAGACGTCTTCGAGATTCTTTCGGATATAGTTCGCATTCAGTACAGCATCTTCCGTCGTCTGCCGCAGCCCATCCGGACCATTTGCCAGAATATATGCCAGCGCCCGGACAAACATGCCGAAGTTGCCATAAAACATGCGCACACGCCCTACCGTCTGAGGACGGTCCGTGCTCCAATGCAGTAGTCCATCCTCGCCCAGCAGCACAAAGGGCGTCGGCAAAAACGGCTCCAGAAACTGTTTGCACGCCACCGGACCACATCCCGGACCGCCCCCGCCGTGCGGCGTCGAAAATGTCTTGTGCAGATTCAGGTGCATCACATCGACCCCGAAATCTCCCGGCCGCGTCTTGCCCACCAGCGCGTTCATGTTCGCGCCGTCCATATAGAGCAGCGCGCCTTTGTCGTGCAGCACATCGGCAATCTTGTGGATCTCGCCCTCGAAGACTCCAATCGTCGAGGGATTTGTCAGCATCAGAGCTGCTGTCTCTTCGTTGACTATCTGCGCCAAGGCCGCCACATCCACGCCACCCTGTGCATTCGACTTCAGGTTCACCACTTGATATCCGCAACTTGCCGCCGTCGCTGGATTCGTCCCATGCGCCGAGTCCGGGATAATAACTGTCTTGCGCGGATTGCCCTTCGATTGGTGATACGCCCGCGTCATCAGCATGCCAGTAAACTCGCCATGCGCTCCTGCCGCCGGCTGCAGCGTGATCGCGTCCATGCCTGTGATCTCGATCAGGCAATCCTTCAGGAGCTTGATAATCACCATCGCACCCCGCGAAAGGCGCTCGGGCTGATATGGGTGGGCCTCTGCGATGCCCTCCAAGCGGGAGACATATTCGTTTACCCGCGGGTTGTACTTCATCGTGCAACTGCCCAGCGGATACATCCCCAGATCAATTGCGTAGTTCCACGTCGAGAGCCGTGTGAAGTGCCGGATGATTTCGATCTCGCTCAACTCCGGTAGAGCAGGTTCGTCATCGCGCGCCGCCGTTCCAAGAAGCGTCTCGGCATCGACCTCAGGCACATCCAGCGGAGCGAGCTTATAGCCCTTCTTGCCGGGCGAGGATTTCTCAAAGCTCAGCGGTTCGTTCTGGGTAAGGTGCGCCGTTACCTTGTGCGGCGTGCCTATGAATGCATTCGTCGTCGTTGCCATAACCAAATTCCTTTTGTGTGCTCACTACACAGCGAAGACCGCGATTTTCTTTTCGTAGTCGATTGTCTTTATCGTGCCGCAGAAGCAACGGAAATCTCGGCCACTATCCCGGCGGCCGCATCTATCTGCGCTTTCGTGGTTAGCTCCGTCGCGCACCATAACGTCGCATTTCCCAGCTCCGGATACCACTTCCGCAGATCGAGTCCGCCGATAATCTTGTGTTCCATCAGCCGCGCGTTCATTCGCTTGGGAGGCTCTTCCGTCTGCAGCACGAACTCGTGGAACCGCGGCGTCTTTTCAAATAGCAGCTTGGCATGCGTTCCCAGTTTGTCCGCCGCATACTTCGCCTTCGCCAGATTCTGCATCGCCAGTTCGCGAATTCCCTGCTTGCCATAAACAGTGAGAAAGATCGTCGTCATCAACGCAACCAAGGCCTGGTTGGTGCAGATGTTTGAAGTCGCCTTCTCACGTCGGATGTGCTGCTCCCTCGTTGATAACGTCAGGACGAATCCACGTCGACCTTCAGTATCCTTTGTCTCGCCAACCAACCGACCCGGCATCTGCCGCAGATACTTCTCCTTCGCCGCCAGCACACCGCAGTACGGCCCCCCATAGGTCAGCGCCACGCCAAACGACTGCGCCTCCATCGAGACGATATCCGCCTCCACCGGCGGCCGGACAATCCCCAGCGACACGGCTTCCGCAATGGACACAATCAACAGCGCGCCTTTTCTATGTGCGATCTCCGCAATCGTGGGAATATCCTCGATCAATCCGAAGAAATTCGGCGACTGCACGAGCACGCAGGCCGTCTCGTCTGTAACTTCCTGTTCCAGAATCTCAAGATCGACGCGCCCGTCGTGCCCATACGCAACCTCACGCGCGTCATGGCTCTGATGCTGCGCGTATGTGTGCATCACCTCGCGATACTCCGGATGCACTGTCCGCGCCACCAGCACGTCATCGCGCCCGGTCACGCGAACCGCCATCATCACCGCTTCCGCCGCGCCGGTTGAGCCGTCATACATCGAGGCATTCGCGATGTCCATGCCCGTCAGCTCGCAGATCATCGTCTGAAACTCGAAGATCGCCTGCAGCGTGCCCTGCGTAATCTCAGCCTGGTAAGGCGTGTACGAGGTGAGAAACTCCCCGCGCTGCACCAGCGAATCAATGATGACGGGCCGATAGTGCCGGTACGCGCCCGCGCCGAGAAAGCTGGAGTAGACCTTGGCGTTCTTTTCCGCGGCCGCCTTGAAGTAGTCAATGATCTCCGACTCGCCCATCTGACGTGGCACTTTCAGATCACGCGTCAGCCGGTATTCTTCCGGAATTGCGGTAAAAAGGTCGTCAATGGACGAAGCGCCGATTTCCTGCAGCATCGCCGCACGTTCAGCATCGGATTTAGGCAGATAGCGCATGCTTTTCCTTCTGTTGGAGCCGGATCACTTGCCGGTCTCTTCCGCGATAAATTTCTCGTAATCCTCAGCCGACAGCAGTGACCCAACTTCTGCCGGATCACCTAAATCCACCTTGATGATCCATGAAGAGTGTGCGTCGGTATTGATCTTTTCCGGTGACGAAGCCAGCTCTTCATTCACTTCTGTAACCGTGCCGGTTACAGGTGAGTAGAGATCGGAAACTGCCTTTACCGACTCCACACTGCCGAACACCGCACCCTTCTTGACCTTGGCACCTACTTTCGGCGCATCGACAAACACGATATCGCCGAGTGAATTCTGAGCATAATCGGTAATGCCTACGGTTCCCACGTTCCCCGCGACTTCAATCCACTCGTGTTCCCGCGTGTACTTGTAATTCTCCGGATATGCCATTCGTTCGTTCTCTCCTCTATCAAACTCGTTACGCAGTTTTCTTTGGCCTGCGATAAAACGGCGTAGGCACAATGCGCGCCTTCACTGGATTCCCGCGTACCTCAACTGCAACCTCGCCATCCACTACCGCCAATTCAGTCGGCAGATAGGCGAGCGCAATATTCTTCTTCAGGAACGGAGCCGGTGAGCCGCTCGTCACCGTGCCCATTTTCTTCCCCGCCGCATCAACCACGGGATAACCATCGCGTGCGATTCCCCGCTCCATCATCTCTAGGCCAACCAGTTTCTTCGTCGGGCCGCCCTCGGCCAAAATTGTCTTGAGAGCTTCTGAGCCGATAAACGGTCCCTTCTCGAGCTTCAGAAAGCGATCGAGATGGGCCTCGAAAACATTGATCTTGTCGGAAATTTCATGTTCATACAGCGACATTGCCGATTCCAGCCGTAATGTGTTGCGCGCGCCCAGCCCACAGGGCAGAATGCCGAACTCCTTGCCCGCCTCCAGCACTTCGTTCCACACGCGCTCGCTGGTCGCTACGTCGGACGGCACATAAATCTCAAATCCATCTTCGCCTGTGTACCCGGTGCGTGCGACGAGCGTATTCGCCAGCCCGCAAACCGTACCCCATTTGAACCAGTAGCCCTTGATCGCGCTCAAGTCGACCTTGGTCAGCTTTGCAAGGGTCTCCTTTGCCTTTGGCCCCTGAATCGCAAGTTGTGTGTAGTAGTCGCTGTAATCGTTCGCGTGACAGTTAAAGCGCTGCACGTTCGATTTCACCCAGTGGAAGTCTTTCTCCCGCGTCCCTGCATTGATCACGATCAGGTAATCGTTGTCACTCAGCTTGTGCACGATCACATCGTCCACAAATGTTCCCTGCGGATACAGCATTGCCGAATAGTGTGCCTGGCCCTCGCGCAGCTTCGAGGCATCATTCATCGAGATGTGCTGCACTGCGTCGAGCGACCCAGGCCCGCGCAGCTGAATATCGCCCATGTGGCTCACGTCAAAGAGCCCCACACCTGTACGCACGGCCATGTGCTCGGCAATCAGTCCCGAATACTCGACTGGCATATCCCATCCGCCGAAGTCCACCATCTTGGCGCCCATGCGCCGATGCATGACGTTTAGCGGAGTCTTACGAAGCGCCATTGGAGTAGATGTTGCCACGGCGGGGGGTCCTTCCGGCAGGAAAGTCTGGAACTTTTTACGTTAGCACGGCTGTGCCCTTCAATGGGAACCAGCAGCTATTTGGACTCGGACCAAACCGCATCTCGCCGCGCAAAAATGCGCGCCGGAAATCCTGGCGCGCATCGCTCGATTCTCGACCGTTCTTACCTGTTCAGCCCGCGACCCAGCCGGTAAACCAGCCCTACCGAAATCGCGAACTGCGCCTTAATCCCGGAGCCCGCGGGGCTGCTGTAATTCGTCAGAGTCGCATCAGGAGAAATCCGGAAAGCCAGCCGGGGTGAGCGATTCAGATCGATCGATCCGCCAAGAGCGCTCCCAAAGGCAAACTGGTTATTGAAGAAACCCACCGCCAGCGGAGGAACCGGGTTGCCCTGCTGATCCTGAAGAGCGGACTGAAACCTGCCATACGCCCCGCCGAAGAAGGCGTGCAGTGTTGTCGTAATGTGCTGATTGCTCGGACCGCGATACTCCGGACCGGCCATGAACATATGCTGGCTTACAAAGGGCCCACGAATGCCGTAAGGATTCGGTTGCGTCCCGCTCGTTCCGTAATATCCGCGAACATTTCCTGCCAACGCCAAACGAGGCGTAAAAAACCGCGCGCCCTGAATGTCGAAACCGCCAAGGTTTGCACCCTGAACCAGCTGCGGGCCGGCGTTGAAGTGCGCATAGGCAAATCCACCATACAATTCCCAGCGGTAGTCATATCTCACACCCGACAGCGTGTCGTTCGGCGCCACCACCGGCTGTTTATACTGCGCCTGCGCCTCATTTTGAAAGCATGACAGCAGCATCACCGCCGCCGCCAGAATGAACACAATCTTCCGCACGTCCTTCAACAGACACAACCTCCAAAAACCTGGCTCGGGTGGGCACTGATCCTTGAATTTTCAGAATACCCCGCGGTATCTCCCCGGAATGTTCTAAAGATACATGGCCACCGCGCCTTCTGTCCTGTTCGCCGTGAATCCATTCATGCCTCGCTGCCCGTACCGATGACAGAAAGGCTGTAACTCGGGCACAATGCATCACGCGACCGCCCTGTGCGACAATGACAGCAGCGAAAAGGATATTCGCCTTCCAGCAGGTTTGAGACCTGTTGGATTCGGGAGACGATACCATGCTCGATAACCTGTTTACACCCACGCATCTCATCATCATTCTGGTCATCGCCCTGTTGATCTTTGGCCCGCGCAAGCTGCCGGAGCTGGGCAAGGGCCTGGGCGAAGGCCTTCGCGGATTCAAGGACGGCATCAAGGGCGGCACCGCCGATGCCGCCAAACAGGAGAACGCTGCCAAGTCCGAAGTCACGCCGCAAACCAAGTAAGCTGCGGCGTCCACCTCGGACTCCGACGCCGGAACTCAGACGCAGGCGCTCAGATACGCAGCCCCTGAGTTCTCCGGCCACTTCCCTTTTCAAGCTGAAATCAGCACGGCCACCGCAAGCGCCAGACCCTCGTCATTTGTGCAACTGTTACCACAAATGCGGAAGTCGTCCCTTTCGCCGCCGAGCCACCCAAAAAATGCCGCTCCAGATAGCCGAGGCAGTCAGACCAAAAACAGCGGCGCTGACCGCCTGCGAAGGTCACGGCGTTACGGACGCCAATGAGGGATAGTAGCCCTCTTTGGCCGTTACATCCAGGCCCGGAATCCCTTCCACATGCACATCGACTGTGTGATGCTTGCCGCTGATCGCCGGATTGTGGCTGTAGTAGCCCAGCGTGTACTGATTGCGGACCGAGTCGGCAATCTTGGCAAAGCTCAGCTGGATGCCGTTCTCCGAAAGTTCGGCATCCAGTGATCCTCCGGTTTGCAGAGCGTATTTCGGCATCAGGTTGTTGGTTGGTAACAGCGGCAGATGAAACTTATCCAGATACCCGATTCCCCACGTCGCCGAGTCGCCCACCATCGTTCCATATACGGAAATATTGTTGGTTAGCAGGTATTTGACAACTTCCTTCAGCGATGCCTTGCTGCCTGCCTCTTTGCCGTCGGTGATCACGTAGAGGATGCGGCGGCGGCCCTTAGGCTGCTTCGCCAGCTCCTTCGCTGCAGCCAGGATTGCGTCGTTCAAAGGATGAACATCTTTGGGCGCGGTCAAAAAGCCTACACCGCCGCCCCGCTGCGCGGCGAGATTTGGATCAGGGACCTGACCGTTGATTATCATGCCCGTGGCCAGGGGTCCGCTTGCGATGGGCACGCCCATATCGCGGCCCTCCCTCTTCGCCCTGTCCAACGCTACCGGCAGCCTCGGCCCCTGCGAAGCGGTAAAGTCAGTCACCATCAGCGGACTAGTGTCATAGGTAAAAACGGCAATCGTATCCGCGGGAGAAAAAGCTCCCGATAACGCCGAAAGGCTCCGGTTTACCTTCTTCAAAACGTCCGAGGGAAGGCTCTGGTCAATCACGAATGCTACCGATAGCGGGAGGGGATCGACAGAGAACCAGGCAAGCCTTTGGCGTTGTCCATCTTCATAAATCTTGAACTGCCGGTAGGTCAGCCCGGGAACCAGGTTGCCTTTTTTGTCGCGCACCGTTACCGGCACGTCGATGAAGTTGACCGGAACATGGATGAGGAAAGCCGAGCCTTGGCCTGGCTTGGCAATCTCAGGCGGTTCCTGTTGCACCTGGTCTACGGCAGGCGGCATACTCTGCTGTTGCGCGGGCGGCTTGCTCTGCGGAGTATCCTGCGTACCCTGCTTGGAGTCGGCCGTTGTTCCGCTGCCCGGCGTGATCTGATCCTTCAGATCGGAAAGACCCGACGGCGAAGGCGCATCCGGGATACTCTGGGGCTGCGGTTTCGGTTGCTGCTGCTGTTGCGCGGCTCCCATAAGAAACAGGGACATCGCGATTGCCAAGGCGCCTTGCGTCACAAACTCCTCCAACTACCTGCTGCGACTGGCCTTACCGTACGGCGCGACCATTATCACAGAAAACGGCAGCGCCTGACTTCGCGCCATGGTTTGCACTCCATGGACAGCCGCACTAAAACCGTCTAAAAGTCTATTTCCAATTTCTTAGACGCGCCCAAACCCTCTTCGTCAGTCGCTCCAAGTGTATCCTCAGACTATCAGATTCGCGCTTTGAGACTGGCGTTTTACACCCGTCTCGGATTGATCTTCTATGCAGACCTTTCCACCTTGTAACCCGTCTATCAAGGTACCTATGTCACGCCTTCGCCGCTTGCTTGCTGTACCCGCGTTTCTGCTTCTCCTCGCTCCTTTTGTCTTCACCTCCCAGGCCCAGGCGCAATCGGCCCCCTCGCCCGATGCCCCGCCCGTGAGCACAGTGCCTGACACGACTGAACCGGAAGCGCCGCCCACCGCCACTCTCAAAGTGAACGTGAACCTGGTCAGCCTCTACTTCACCGTACGTGATAAGCACAACGGCCTGGTCTCCACGCTCACCAAAAAGGATTGCGGCATCCTCGAAGATAAGCAGCCACAGACCATCAAGAACTTCTCGTCGGAGGCCGATCTACCCTTGACGCTTGGCATCCTGCTCGACACCAGTGGCAGCCAGCAGAATGTTCTTCCCTTGGAGCAGCAGGCCGGCGGCAACTTCCTGCGCAGCATCCTGCGCCAGAAGGATGAAGCTTTCCTCGTGACATTTGACGTAGGTGTCAATCTCGAACAGTACTTCACCAATAACGCCAACGAGCTCATCCGCGCTATCGATAAGGCGGAGATTAACACTGCAGCCGGTAACGGCTCTGCTGGAGTGCCTGGCATCGGTCAGGGACCGTTCCCCACCCAAGGCGCCCCCAAGGGGACACTGCTCTACGACGCCGTCGCTCAGGTATCGAACGACAAACTGCGCACCGAGACCGGACGCAAGGCGCTCATCCTGCTGACCGACGGCGAGGATGAAGGCTCCGTCACCAAGCCCAACCAGGCCATTGAAGCCGCGCAGAAGGCCAACGCCATCATCTACGTCATTCTCATCGCCGACCGCCCCTTTTATGGCGGATACAGGGGCCCGTTCGGCTACACCGGCGATTTGCAGATGAAAAAGATAACTGAAGAAACGGGCGGCCGCATGATCAACGTCGGCAACAACGGCAAAAAGATGGAAGACGCCTTTGCGCAGATCGAGCAGGAGCTGCGCACTCAGTATCTTGCCAGCTACACGCCCACCGATACCAAGCTCGATGGTGGCTATCGCAAGCTCGATGTCTCCTGCCAGGGCGACGGTCTAAAAGTCCAGGCGCGCAAGGGCTACTACGCTGTCGGAGAGGCCCAGTAAATATCAGCCTTCCAGCGACACCAGGGCCAAAATTCTGAGGAGCACAAGCTTTTCGCCGTACCCGAACCAAACGTTAGATACTTTCATCGCATCTCAGATATCTGCATTCCCGCTCTAACACTGTTAGTACATTGCGCGACAGAGTGTTTGAGAATTCATCTATGCTGATTCGCCTCGGTTACGATATTCAATTCGACCTGCCCGCTCCCGTCTCCTTCGTGGCCATGCTGCACGTACATCCTTCGCGCGCCAACGATCTGCGCGAACCCGATCTGCTGCAAACAGACCCGGCTCTGTCACTCGACAGCTACATCGATAGCTTCGGCAACATATGCACTCGCTTTGACGCACCGGCAGGCCCGTTGCGCCTCTCGAACAGCACCCTCATCGAAGACTCCGGCGAGCCCGATCCGGTCAATCCCTTCGCCATCGAGCATCCCGTTCACGACCTCCCCAGCAATGTGCTCCACTACCTCCTCAACAGTCGCTATTGCGAGGTCGACCGCCTCTCGAATATCGCGCTCGACCTCTTCGCCAATCTACCGCCCGGCTGGTCCCGCGTGCAGTCCATCTGCGACTGGGTCCACGATAAAGTAGTCTTTGGATACCAGCACGCCCGCTCCACCAAGACCGCGCTCGATGTCTTCATCGAACGGCAGGGCGTTTGCCGCGATTACCAGCACCTGGCCATCACCTTCTGCCGTGCACTTAACATCCCAGCCCGCTACGCCACCGGATATCTCGGCGACATCCGCATCACGCTCCCGCCTGCCCCGATGGACTTCAGCGCATGGTTCGAAGTCTACTTATCAGGACGCTGGTGGCCCTTCGATGCGCGCAACAACACGCCGCGCGTGGGACGCATCCTGATGGCCGTAGGCCGCGACGCCTCCGACGTGGCCATCACCACATCCTTCGGGACGGCCAACTTGAAGCATTTTTACGTGGTGAGTGACGAAGTCCCTGAACCTGTGGCTCCCTGATCACAGATCCTCCGCCTCAGCGAAGGATAACGTGGAACTCATGGCCCCCCGCCATAATCATCTTGCCCTCAAAGTACGAGGCATTCGCCGGCCCGCTACCCAAAGCCGCACGGCTGCTCGCCTGCAAGAATTCGCGTCTGGATATAACCTTGAACTACTAGTCACACTTGAGATTTGTTTCATCTCTTTTTTCAGTGGCTGCATCACTATAGTGCTCGCGCTGGAGGAACCTTCTCCGTCTACTATCCGTAGCTCTTTACGAACACCTCCGGACATTAACTGTCCATATTTGGACAGCGCCAGAGCAGAACAATTTCACAAACCGAACAAAAACGCACACTTTACATCACCGCGACACGGCACGCCAACTGCTCACGAATATTGTTAGTCAGGAGTCCCTCTAATAGATGCGACAGTTTGGAACCTTCCGGCTCGATCTTCGGAACGAATGCCTGTGGCAAGGCGAAGAACAGCTCACGCTCACCCCCCGTCCCTATTCCGTCCTTCGCTATCTGGTTGAGAATCCCCAGCGCCTGGTGACCCACGACGAGTTGCTCGAAGCCCTCTGGCCGGAGACTTACGTACAGCCGCAGGTCCTGCGTACCTATATTCTCGAGCTCCGCAAACTTCTCGGCGACGATCCCCATGATCCGCTCTTCATTCAGACCGTCCCCAAGCGCGGCTATCGCTTCCTCGCTCCGGTCACTGACACCTCAAGTCCCTCGGGGGCCTCGCATGCTGGCTCGTTCGTCGGTCGGGATGCCGAACTGGACGCCCTGCACGGCCATCTGGCGCGCGCCCGCAATGCTGAGCGGCCCACTGTCTTCATCACCGGCGATCCCGGCATTGGCAAAACCGCTCTTATCGATGCTTTCAGCGCCCAGGTCTGCAACACAGCCAAACTACGCATCGCCCGGGGACAATCGCTCGAAAGCTTCGGCGGAAAAGAATCCTTTTACCCTGTTCGCGAGGCTCTCAACAGTCTCTGCAACGCTGAAGACGAAAAGGCCCGCTCGCTCCTCGCCTCCGCCGCACCCGGCTGGTTCACCCATAACGGCGCATCTTCGCCATCCCTGGGCGAAATCTGCGAGGTGCTCGAAGCCCTCAGTCAGAGCGACGCACTGCTCCTTGTTTTCGAAGACATCCACTGGGCGGATTCCTCTACGCTCGACCTCGTCTCCGCCCTGGCCCGCCGCCGCGGGCGCGCCAGGCTGATGCTGCTCTGCAGCTTCCGGCCATCCGACATTGATGCCGACCACCCTCTGCGGCTTCTTGAGCAGGATCTCGTTACCAGCCGCCGCAGCGAATGCCTGCGCCTCGGCCCCCTCACCAAACAAGCCGTCGGCGAATATCTGCGGCGCGAACTGATCACAGACGCGCTGCCTTCCGGTCTCTCCAGCCTCATCCACCAGAATTCGGCCGGCAATCCCCTCTTTATGGTCGCCGTGCTCGATCACCTGCGCACACAGCGCATCCTGCTCAATGAAAAAGGCCAGGTCACCCTGAGCCTTCCTGTCGCGGAGATCGAACTTGGGGTCCCCGACGGCCTCTCCGGCGTCATCGAACTCCAACTCGACCGCCTCACCGACCAGGATCGCCTGCTACTCGAAGCCGGCAGCATCTACGGAACCATTTTTCCCGCATGGGCTGCCGCTGCTGCTCTCGACCAGGACGTCGAGGAAGTGGAAGAGTCTTACGCAGCACTTGTCCGGCGCGTGCGCCTGCTTTCGATCGCTGGCCAGGACGAATTGCCCGACGGCACGCGATCCACCTTTTACGTTTTCGCCCACGCGCTCTATCGTGAAGTTCTATACGCTCGCTTGCCCGCCAAGCGCCGCGCCCATTGGCACCTTCACATCGCCGATCGCCTACGTTCCATGTTCGCCGGCCAGGAAGCCAACGTCGCCCACGAGATCGCGGCTCACATCGCCGCGGGCTCGCGCGTCCCCATCGTCTGACCAGCCTTGAGCCTACAGCGTTTTAAGAAAGATCTCCGCCTGTCTCAACGCCCTTCGAGCTGGATCCCGCCTCAGCCGGCTGCTCGAAGGACTGCTTGGAGACTGGCGTCCAAGAGATCGCTTGCGGAAAGTCCATCCTCCGACTGTAGACGGTGGAAAGCAACAACGAGATTCAGCTTCCTGAAACTGGGCGTATGGCTAAAGCGATATCATAGTTACTATAATGTGCCAAAGCGGAGCCTGAACCAAGCTTGAGCATCTTGAGCGGTGATTTGTGGGAGTAGATGTGTGATGGCCTGCTCGAGTGCTTCGCGGGTGCGTGCCTTGGTGG